>JAFTZY010000062.1 GCA_017460955.1 Oscillospiraceae bacterium | reverse complement strand
GAGGTCCTCACGCTTGATGTAGACCTTGACGCCTAAATCCTTCGACATCTTCGGGGCATAGTACAGCAGCGACGGCCGGAAGGCATAGTTCCGGTAGAGCGCATGGAGCTCCTCGAGAAACGCGGGATCGTCCTTGTACTTGTCATAGGCCGTTTGCAGCTCCTGCACGGCATTCATCACGGTCTCGGGGACGTACTGTCCGCCGAATTCGCCGAATCTTCCGATCTTTTCCATGTATGTTCATCCTTTCCGTTATGAGTCGTTCCTCACTGCCCTCACAAGGGCTGTGATCTTGTCCCCGTCCTTGCACCGGTCAGTCTCAAGACTGCTCGAGGCATCCACGCCCCAGGGCTGTACCTCCCGGACGGCACGCTGCACGTTCTCCGGGGTGATGCCGCCGGCAAGAAGGAAGGGCTTTTCCGGGCGGTGCTTTGCGATGATGTCCCAAGGCGCAAGCGTTCCCGTCCCGCCGTGGGCGGCATGGGAAAAGCTGTCGAGCACGAGGGCCTCGACGGGGAGCGCATCGGCATCGGCAATATCCTGTACGCTGCGAACGCGCACGGCCTTCCAGAGCCGGTGGTGCGGGAAACGCGCATGCAGATCTTCGATGTACGCTGCCCCCTCCGCCCCGTGGAGCTGGAGCACGTCCAGGTACGGGGCAAAGCGTTCGATCTCCTCGGGGGTGCTGTCCACGAACACCCCGACCCGTGCAATGCGGGGGTCGAGCGCCGCTGACAGGTCCCGGAGTGTTTCCGGCGGCACATAGCGCCAGTAGCCCTCGGCGCAGATAAAGCCTGCGAAATCCGGCAGCGCTTCATTCAGGTACTGCACATCCTCCATCCGGCGGATGCCGCAGATCTTCAGGCGCGTGCGCATCGCGTCCCCTCCCGGAGTTCACGGAGCGTTGCGGCGATGTCCTGTGAGCGCATGAGCGTCTCCCCGATGAGAACGGCGTCCGCGCCGTGGCCCTGCACGGTGCGCATATCCGCATTGTCCCGGATACCGCTCTCGGACACAAGGAGCTGTCCGTCCTGCCGCATGGCGGCAAGCTCGGCGGTGCGGGCAAGATCCACGGTGAAATCCCGCAGATCCCGGTTGTTCACGCCGATGATGCGCGGCGACAGGCGCTGCACGCGCTCCATCTCCTGCGCACTGTGGACCTCCATCAGGCAGTCCAGGTGCAGCGAATGCGCAAGGTGGAAGTACTCGGCCATCCGTGCATCATCGAGCACGGCAGCGATGAGCAGCACGGCCGATGCGCCCAGCACACGCGCTTCATAGATCTGGTAGGGGTCGATGACAAAATCCTTCCGGAGCACGGGCAGATTTGTGTGCTGCGTGACCTCCCGGAGGTATTCGCGGGAGCCCTGGAAATAGTGCTCCTCGGTCAGGCACGAGATGCAGTCGGCACCGGCGGCCTCATACTCCTGTGCAAGCTGCGCGGGATGGAACTCCGGGCGGATGAGCCCCTTGGAGGGGGAGGCCTTCTTGATCTCGCAGATGCACGAGAGTCCCGGTGCAGCCAGTGCATCGGCAAAGCCGGGACGGTCGGGGGCCTCCTCGGCCATCGTGCGCATGAAGGTCAGCGGAATGGCGTCCATCTCCCGGCGCAGCTGCACGGCTCTCTCTTCACAGATCGCATCTAAAATCATGGGGCTCACTCCATTTCGTTGGTCAGGCGGACGAATTCCTCAAGCTTTTCGAGCGCCTTGCCGGAATCAATGAGCTCGGCTGCCATGGCAACGCCCTCTTCAAGCGTCGGGGTGATGCCGTAGGTGTACAGGGCCGCACCCGCATTGAGCAGCACGATATTGCGCTTGGGACCCTGGATCTCCCCGGAGAGGATGCCGCGGGTGATCTTCGCATTCTCCTGCGGGGTGCCGCCCACGATGTCCTCCTTTTTGCAGCGGGTAAGGCCGAACTGCTCCGGAGTGATCTCGTAGTCGATGAGCTCACCGTCCCTCACCTCGGTGACCGTTGTCGCATCGGAGGCGGAGATCTCATCCATCACGTCATTGCCGAACACCACCATCGCATGGCGGATGCCGACCTCACGCAGCACCCGTGCCATCACCTGTGTCATGGACTTGTCATACACGCCCAGCACGATATAATCCGCTCTGGCGGGATTGGTCAGGGGCCCTAAGACATTGAACACGGTGCGCACACCGAGCTGGCCTCTGACGGGACCGACAAAGCGCATGCTGGCGTGGTAGCTCTGTGCAAAGAGGAAGGACAGGCCCGCCTTGTCGATGAGGGTCTTTGCCTGCTGCGGGGTCGTTGCGATCTTCGCGCCGAGGGCTTCAAGGACATCGGCAGCGCCGCTCTTGCTCGAAACGCTGCGGTTGCCGTGCTTGGCGACCTTCGCACCGCCTGCGGCAGCCACAAAGGCGGAGGTGGTGGAGATGTTGAAGGTGAAGGCCTTGTCGCCGCCCGTTCCCACGATGTCGATGGTATCCGCTGCATCCGGGACCAGGGTGGCCTTGGCACGCATGCCCTTGGCAAAGCCGGCGATCTCCACGGGGGTCTCGCCCTTGGTGGCAAGGGACATGAGTACGGCGGCGATCTGGAGCTGGGAGGCCTCCCCGCTCATGAGGATCTCCATGCATGCCTGGGACTCCTCGAGTGTCAGGTCCTGGCGCTGCATGAGCTTGCTGTAGTAGTACTGCAATCCCTTGCGTGCCTCCTCCTTGGTGGGAAGGTGCTCGGCAAGGCCGGCGCAGACAAGGAAATTGCGCAGGATCGTGGCACCCTCGCCGGTGAGCACGGATTCCGGATGGAACTGCACGCCGTAGGTCTTGTGGGTCCTGTGGGACACGCCCATGATCTGGCCGTTCTCATCGAGTGCCGTGACATACAGCGCCTCCGGCAGGCAGCTCTCGTCGGCGATGAGGGAGTGGTAGCGGCCCGCCATGAACGGGCAGGGCAGTCCCTGGAACAGCGGATGCTGCTCCTCCATTTTGATGGCACTTGCCTTGCCGTGCATGAGCTCCCGCGCCGGGATGATGCGTCCGCCGAAGGCCTCCACAATGGCCTGGTGGCCCAGGCACACGCCCAGGATCGGGATGCGCCCGGAGAAGCGCCGCACGGTCTCCACGCTCACGCCCGCACCGGACGGATAGCCGGGGCCGGGGGAGAGGATGATGGCATCGGGTGCCATGGCCTCGATCTCATCAAGCGTGACTGCATCGTTTCTTCTGACCACGATGTCCGGACAGATCTGCCCGATCATCTGTACGAGATTATAGGTAAAGGAATCGTAATTATCAATGAACAGGATCATTTTCTTGCCTCCTTGACTGCACGCAGCATGGCCTCGGCTTTATGCGTGGTCTCTGCATATTCCTTCTCCGGATCCGAATCGGCGACGATACCGGCACCGGCCTGTACATAGGCCCGGCCCTCCTTGAAGAGCACGGTGCGGATGGCGATGCAGGTGTTCATATCGCCCGTATAGCCGAAGTAGCCGACGGTCCCGCCGTAGAGTCCGCGCTTGCGGTTCTCAAGCTCATCGATGATCTCCATGGCCCGCACCTTCGGCGCACCGGAGAGCGTTCCTGCCGGGAGCACGGCCTGCAGCGCATCCATCGGGCGCTTGTCCTCACGCAGCCGTCCCTTGACATCGGAGACCAGGTGCATCACCTTGGAGTAGCGCTCGACATACATGAAGCGCTCGACATTGACACTGCCGAACTCACACACACGCCCCAGATCGTTGCGCCCGAGGTCCACGAGCATCGTATGCTCGGCGCGTTCCTTCTCATCGGCCAGGAGCGCGCGCTCGAGCGCCTTGTCCTCGGCCGCGTCCCTTCCTCTCGGGCGGGTGCCGGCGATCGGACGGGTGGCGGCCACGCCGTCGGTGACCTTCACCAGCAGCTCCGGCGAGGCACCGGCAATGGCGTATTCCTTCGTCTTGAAGTAGTACAGGTACGGGGAGGGGTTCGTGGCACGCAGACGGCGGTACACCTCGAAGCTGTCGGGGGGATTGTCCACCTCAAAGCGCTGGGAGAGCACGACCTGGAAGATCTCGCCGCGCCGGATCTCCTCCTTGGCACGCTCGACCATGGCGATGTAGTCCTCCTTCGTGACGTTCGAGCCCACGCGGATGCCCGGCTCGTCGTCCCGGAACTGGCCGCGGCAGTGGTAGCTGTCGATCTTCGCGGCGATCTCGGCGGCACGCACCTGCGCACGCCGGTACTGCGCTTCAAGATCCCCCTCCGCATGCAGGTTCACGATGACGATCGAATCGCTGCCCAGATGGTCGAAGGCCACCAGCTCGTCATACCCGAACAGGTGGATGTCGGGCATCCCGATGTCATCCTCGGGGATGCTTTGCAGCTTTGTCTCCGTATAGCGGACGGCATCGTAGGCAAAGTAGCCGATGAGACCGCCGGTGAAGTACGGCAGATCCGGGAACTTCGGGGAACGGCTGGCATCGAGCAGTCCCTGGAGGAAGCGGAAGGGCTCGGCCTCGGTGCGTGTCTCACTCACGCCGTCCTTGGTGACGGTGAGATTGGCGCCCTGTGCGCTGATCTCCTGCGCGGGGCCGAAGCCGATGAACGAATAGCGGTCCCACTGGGTGCCGTTGTTGACACTCTCGAGCAGGAAGGCAGTGTCCTCCCCCTGGGACAGGGCAAGGTAAATGCCGATGGGCGTGCGGTGGTCTGCCGGGAAACGGTAGAACACGGGAATGGTGTCAAACTGCCCTGCCAGGCGCTTGACCTCCTCTAAAGACGGATACAGCATAACGGACCTCCTTGTGATCTTGCGATTGGCTTCTCAAATGAAAAGAGCCGGTCCTCCCATGGAACATGGGACGATCGACTCGTGGTGCCACCCAATTGCGAGCGTACAAAAAAAGCATCCTCCTCATCATGATACACGCTTTAGGTGTATCCGTCGGAAAATGCATGTACGGCTCCTCTTTACAGACTGTTTCAGATACAAACATATCCTACCCTTATAACGCAGGGAATACGGCGCAGCATACTGCGGACACTGCCGGTTCTGCCTTGCTCCTCACAAATCCATTCATCCCACACACCATGTACCGGACTCCCACCAACGCCGGCTCTCTGTGACACGCACCGTGCGGACTACTTACTTTTGCTCACAGGATTTACTGCTTATTCAGTTGGTAATGCTATTATAGCACAGGGAATCTGATTTGTCAAGAGCTTTTTTCAAATTTTTTTGATCCATCCCTCCCGCCACCCCTTGCATTTTCTGTGCGTATCTGTTATAATAAGAGGCAGGAGCTACTCCATATCAGAAGTAAGGAGCTGAAAACGCCTTGTCAAGATCGAGAAACGACACCCTGCAGTACATCTACACGCTCTGCACCGAGTACGAGCGCCAGGGACTGCAGCTCAAGGGCAAGAACATGCCCCTGCGGGATTATGCACAGTTTGCCATCATGAAGTTCATGCTCTACATCGCCGACAGCGACCGGGTCATCATGGACTATGAGGTGGACATCATCAACAGCTGTCTGGGCTTCAACCTCACGCGGGAATATGTCACGGGCTTTGTCCGGGAGCACCGGATCTCGGCGGATGCGATCTTCGAGACCATGCTCTCGCTCATGACGGTCTTTATCAATGCCGACATCCAGAACGAGGCCGAGAACGGCAGCACCTCCCTGATGCTGCTCGAATTCCTTGACGAGCTCGGACTCGAATTCATCACCTACGACGGCAAGTACGACGACCGCCAGACCAAAGCCATGGCGGCGCTCATGCTGCGGCTGAAAAACTACCGCAGTGCGTACCTGCGCACCTGGCGCGGGCTTGCCAAAAACAAGATCGACCCGTTCAAGCCGCCGCTCCCGGACAATCCCATCGAGCGCATGGAGACGCCCGCCGGTGTGCCGGAATCCCGGCAGAGCGGTGAGAACGAGGAGGAGAAGTCCGAAGAGGCGCCTGCTGTGCCGCAGCCGGAGGAGGAGGACAACGAGACACTCGAGGAGGTCCTCCAGAAGCTCAACGACCTCATCGGTCTTGAGAAGGTCAAGGAGGATCTGAACAGTCTCATCAATCTTCTGAAGGTCCACAAGCTGCGTGCCGACCGGGGACTGCCCCAGTCGTCCGTTTCGCTGCACATGGTCTTTTCGGGCAATCCCGGCACCGGCAAGACGACGGTGGCAAGACTGATGGGCAAGATCTACAGAAAGCTTGGCATCCTGAGCAAGGGCCACCTGACGGAGGTGGACCGCTCGGGGCTCGTCTCCGGCTATGTCGGCCAGACGGCCATCAAGACCAAGAAGGTCTGCGATGCGGCGCTCGGCGGTGTGCTCTTCATTGACGAGGCGTATGCGCTCACGGCCAACACCGGCTCGAACGACTTCGGTGTCGAGGCGGTCAACACCCTGCTCAAGGCGATGGAGGACAACCGGGAGGACTTCGTGGTCATCGTGGCGGGCTATCCGGAGCTGATGGACCAGTTCCTTGATTCCAACCCGGGACTGCGTTCGCGCTTCAACAAGCAGATCCTGTTTGAGGATTACACGGCCGACGAGCTCATGGACATCTTTTGCAGCATCAGCGGCAAGGCGTTCTTCGAGCTGACGGAGGATGCCCGCGAATGCATCCACGCCTTCTGGGAGCATCGTGTGGCACAGCACCTGCCGACCTTTGCCAACGGCCGTGACGTGCGCAATTACTTTGAGAAGGCGCTGACCAACCAGGCAAACCGCATCGCCACCATGGTGGATGTCACCGACAAGGATCTGGTGACCATCACCAAGGAGGATGTGGAAAACATCGAGCTGTACTGACGGCTCACGACATTATCAACACTGGAGGAAAACACTATGATCATTATGGAACTCGAAAACGGCAAGACCATCGAGATCGAACTCTACCCGGACATTGCGCCGATCTCCTGCGAGAACTTCACCAAGCTCGTGCAGGACGGCTTCTATGACGGACTGACCTTTCACAGAGTGATCCCGGGCTTCATGATCCAGGGCGGCTGCCCGAAGGGGAACGGCACGGGCGGTCCGGGCTGGCACATCAAGGGGGAATTTGCAGCCAACGGTGTGAAGAACGATCTCAAGCACACCCGCGGGGTACTGTCCATGGCAAGGGCACAGGATCCGGATTCCGCCGGCTCCCAGTTCTTCATCATGCATGCGGATGCGGCCTATCTGGACGGCCAGTATGCGGCCTTCGGCAAGGTAGTAAACGGCATGGAGGCAGTGGATGAGATCGCTGCTGTTCCCACGGACTACCGGGATAAGCCCACCACCCCCCAGGTCATCCGCAGGATGTATGTAAAATAAGGCGCGGGGCCTGCGCTGGCGGCGCCCCCCGCATGCCTTGCGGCATGCACCCCCCTTGCGTGCTGACGCACGCGGGGGGGAGGTTTCTTTTTTCTTTGCAAGGGGGGACTGCGTCCCCCCCTTGCATCCCCCTTCTTTTTCACGGGCGCGGAGCGAATGCTTGCAGTGATTTTGCCTATCATCAAAAAAAGCAAGACCCGAGAAGGTCTTGCTTTTTTATGTTCTATTATCGCAGCACATCTCCGTACTGTGCAAGCAGTGCCTCGGTCACGAGAGCGCAGCCCTCATCATCCGGATGCCCGCCGTAGAGGGAGGTCCCCGGATGCGCCGGATCCTCGAGCACGGCGTTCATATCAAAGAACAGTGCTCCCGTCTCCTCGGCGATCACAGGGATACGCGCATTGAGCGCCTGCCGGATCTCTTCGGTCCCCTCGTCAAAATCAAAGGGCGGTGCATTAAAGAGGATGACCGTACACCCGCCCTCCTGCAGGTCACCGATCAGTGTTCTAAGGGAGCCTTCGATCTCCTCGGCGGAGCTTCCCCCCATCTGCCCATAGGCCCCCACGGCCAGGTCATTGGTCCCGAAGGCAAGCGTCACGACATTGGCATGTCCGGCACGGGCGCGCCAGTCGCTGCTCTGCGCAGCATCGCTCGCACGCGCATAGCCGATGCCGGCATTGTACACGCTCACGTCCGGTCCGAGTGCCCGGGACAGTCCTGCCGCCCAAAAGCCCTGTCCGTAGGCACTTGTCTGTGCGCCCTGCGTGATCGAATCGCCAAAGCACGCAACGGTCTTGGTGACACTGCGCTTGGCGCCGATGAATTTCGGTGCCGGCACATCCATATTGTAATCGAGCGCCCCGTCCTTCCCGGCATACGAATACGCAAGCTCCGACATGCGGATGCACGGGATGTCCTGCCCGGTGAGCGTCCACTCCCACACCAGGTACTGTCCCTCGGGGACATCGAGCGTCACCTCGTCGCTCCAGAAGCACTGTCCCGGCGAGACCTCCCGGCGCTCCTTGCCGGCAAAGGTCACGGGGGTGAAGCTGACCTCCCCTTCGGGATCTGCGGCGGTGCCGACGCCTGCGGACTCGATCGTCCAGGCGCCGCCGTCCTTCCCCACATACGCATAGCGTCCGCGCTCCCAGGTGGAATCGACGACGTTCGAGATGTAGAAGCTGTACGACAGGGACCCTGCCTCCTCCACGGGGAGGTACGTCCGGAAGGTCGTACTGTCGGCCTTGTCCACAAGATAATTGGCACCGGTGGCGATGACGGTATTGGACACATACCCTTCAAAATCCGCCGGTGCTGCCGGGGCCTGCGGAGCCTCGGACGCAGGTGCTGCGTCTTTATTTCCTGCGCACGCGCTGCACAAAAGCAGCATGAGTGCTGTCAAAACGGCTGTCATTCGTTTCATAGAGCATCCTCCACATAGTTGATACTCCCATTATAGCAAAAATGCGATGGAATGTCAATCACGGATAGGGGCGCCCACCCCGGGGCCCCCTCTCTCTCCCGCTGACGCGGGAGGGGAGGGGGCTTTTTTCTTTTTTTCTTGTGGGGGGACTGCCGTCCCCCCACACCCCCTTCTCCCTCTGGGATGGAAAAGCCTCCCCTGCAAGGGGAGGGGGACCGCGAAGCGGTGGAGGGGTCCATGCCGTGAAGCAAAATTGCGCGGTGAAAATGCGGAAAATTGAAAATCAGAAAAAAATTATCGTTTTTCGATAAAAAAGTGTTGACAAATGATAAAGTGTGTGCTATACTATAGAAAACGCAAACCAATAAGGAGGAAGCTCTATGAAATGGAACTCTCTGAGATCCCTGCAATTGTCGATCCTGCTCGTGCGTGTCCTGTTCGTGCTGATCCTCATCCTCATGTGCTGTGTGCCGGTGATGGTCCATTGGTACGACCTGGACGGCGGCTCCCGTGTGGGGCTGGTGCAGGGGTCGGTCTACTGGCCGCTGTGCATCTGCCTGTATCTGACTGCTGTGTGCGGTGAGGTCTGCCTGTTCCGGCTCGGAAAGCTCTTGCAGAACATCCGCGCCGAGCATGTCTTTATCCCTGAGAACTGCACCCACCTGCGCATCATCTCCTGGTGCTGCCTGCTTGCCTCGATCCCCTTCGGGATCTTTGGCATCTGGCGCTTTCTGAGCTTTGTGGTGGCACTGGCGGCGCTCTTCTTCGGGATCATCCTGCGGGTCGTCAAGAACGTCTTTGAGGCGGCGGTCTCCCTGCAGGAGGAAAACGACTACACCATTTAAGGAGGGAGCATCATGCCGATCGTTGTCAACCTTGATGTGATGATGGCCAAGCGCAAGATCTCCTCCGGAGAGCTTGCCGAGCGTATCGGGATCACGCCGGCCAATCTGTCCATCCTCAAAACCGGCAAGGCCAAGGCCATCCGGTTTTCCACCTTAGAGCGCCTGTGCGAGGAGCTGTCCTGTCAGCCGGGCGATCTGCTCGAATACCGCGATGAAGCGTAGGCTCTTCTATGCGGCAATGCTCCTTGCACTCTTTGTCTGCGAGGTGCTCATCGCCGTCTACGGCGGTGGGATCGTCTGGCTGCGCTCCTACGGCGGGGACGTGCTGGTCATGCCGCTCATCTACTGCCTCATCCGCCTGTTCACCGACCGCCTGCCCCGTGCCATGCCGGCACTTGTCTTTGGCATCGGGCTCATCGCCGAGATCACCCAGTATTTCCATCTGTCCGATCTGCTCGGCTTCCCGCGGGGGAGCCTGATGAGCATCCTGCTTGGCACAAGTGCCAGCTGGTGGGATGTGCTGTCATATGCGATCGGCATTCTGCCGATCTGTCTTTTCACATTTCTGAAACGGAGGAGATCATCATGAACGAACGCCCCTATGATACTGCATACGCTGCCGGTGCGGTGCCGGCGGAAAAGCCGAAAACGGTCTACAGCCGCGCCGAACGGATCTTAGCACCCGTAACGATGGCGGCGGGCTTCCTCTTTGTGCGCCTGGCGCTCTACCATGCAGCCGGGGTACTGACCACGCTCCTGTTCTGGGGCATCATCACGGGGAGCCTTATGTTCCTCAAAAAGAACGGGGAGCGCTTCACGGCCGGACAGCGCCTTGTCATCGGCGTACTCTACCTGTTCTCCGTTGTGTACAGCATCACCGCCGATCCCCTGCTGCATGTGCTTGACACGCTCTTTCTGCTGCTGACCGGGGCACTGCTGCTCGTGTCCGTCACGAGCGGACTGCATGCCGTGCTGCGCTTTTTGCCGGGGGCTGCGGCAAGGGGTGTGTTTGCGATGCCCCTCATGCATTTTCCGGCACAGTTCGCAAGCCTTGGCAGCGGTGTGAAGGGACGCGGCATCCTGCGCAATATCGGCTTTGTGCTGGCGGGACTCGTCCTTGCCGTCCCGGTGACGGGGATCTGTGCGGCGCTCCTGTGCGCCTCCGATGCCAACATGGATGCGGCGCTCGGAAAGCTCCTGTCCCTCCCCTCGGACGAGGTACTCGTGCTCATCCCCCATCTTGCTGCGGGGATCGTGCTCGGGGCGCTGCTCTTCAGTGCGCTGTACAGCGCCGTTCACCGCAGCATGATCCTCGATGAGGAGGAGAGCGCCGGGGCCGTCGCCGGAGCCGGATTCCTCCCGCCGGTGATGCTCCTGGGGGCCACGCTGCCGCTGTGCATCCTGTACGCCGTGTACATCTTCACGCAGATGAACTACTTCCTCGGCGGCTTCTTCGGGGAGCTCGCTGCCGGGTACACCTATGCCGAATACGCCCGCCGCGGCTTCTTCGAGCTGTGTGCGGTGTGCTGCATCAACCTGTGTGTGCTCGGCGGCACACAGCTCTTTGCCAGACAAAAAACGCTCTCCCTTCGCATCGTAAGCGTCTACCTCGGCCTGTGCTCGCTCTTCCAGGGCGGCACGGCGATCGCCAAGATGGTGATGTACGTCAGCGCCTACGGCATGACGCAGCTGCGGGTCTATACGATGTGGTTCATGCTCCTGCTGATGCTCCTGCTCCTACTGGTCATCCTCCGGCAGTTCATCCGGCGCCTCCCCATCGGCGCTGTGAGCGCAGCGGTCTTTACGGTGATGTTCGCTCTTTTGTGCTTCTCGCGTCCGGATGCGCTCATGACCCGGTACAATGCCGAGCGTGTCCTCTCCGGGAGCCTGCGGGCATTCGACACCTCCGTGCTCCCGGGTATGTCCGACGATGCGTGGAGCGTGCTGTGCAGCTACGACCCGGCACAGCTCACGGCTCTGAGCACCATGGCCTATGAGGACGGTGAGGAGGGACTCGGTGTACAGCTGCATGACCGGGAGGATACGCTGGATCTCTGGGAGTCGCTCAACCTCTCCGGGCTCCTTCTGCATCTGTATGCGTAACGCTGCACTGCACGGCGGACTGCTCGGTGCCGCTGCCGCTGCGGACTGCGCACGCATGACCGAATGCTGGGGACAGCTCTTCCTCTCCCTTCCAAGGCAGCGCCCGTATGCGTATCCCTTCTCCCATATCGTCTGGGCCGCGGGGAGCGTCATCCTTGTACTGACGGGCGTGCTCTGGATCCGGGGGCTGTACCGGCAGCGGGAACACCGTCCCGTCTTTGCCGCCGTATCCCTGCTCATCCCGATCCCCGTGTTCCCGCTCATGATCCTTGTCTTTGATACGCTCTGGACGCTCATGCACCGCCTGCTCCCCTCGCTCGAAGCACTCTTGCGCCGATAGGAGGCACCCCATGCCGCAGACCTCACCCTTTCCCTATTCCGATGACAACAAGCGCTACCATACGCTGCATTACCACAACCGCCGGGTCTTTGGCGGACGGGTCTACAAGGCCGTGCTCGATGCCGGGATGACCTGTCCGAACCTTGACGGTACCTGCGGCACGGGCGGCTGTGCCTTCTGTGACGGCGGCAGCGGGGCCTTCACCCGTCCCCTGCCCCTGCACGAGCAGCTCACGCTCGAAGCACAGCGCATCCGCAGGCGGGACCCCCATGCCCGCATCATCGCCTATTTCCAGGTCCACACGAACACCTATGCCCCCGTGCAGACCCTCTCAGCGCTCTATGAGGAGGCACTTGCCTTCCCCGGCGTGGTGGGGCTGTCCGTCGGCACAAGACCGGACTGCCTGCCAGAGGACGTCCTCGCGCTCCTGTCGGCGCTCTCCCGGCGCACGCAGCTCACCGTGGAGCTCGGGCTCCAGACGGTGCATGACAGCACTGCGCAGGACTTCGGGCGCGGGTACCCGTATGCCGTGTTTGCGGGGAGCTTTGCAAGGCTCCGGGCGCTCGGTATCCGCACCTGCGTGCATCTCATCAACGGTCTGCCCGGGGAGACGATGGAGGATATGCTGGAAACGGCGCGGACCGTGGGGGATCTGCACCCGCAGGCGGTCAAGCTCTCGCTCCTGCACATCCTGGAGGGGACGCGCTATGCCGATGCCTTCCGGGAGGGGCGTATCCCCCCCCATGACGCAGGCGGAGTATATTGAGACGGTCTGCCGGCAGCTCACGCTCCTGCCGCCGGAGACGGTGATCGAGCGCGTGACCGGGGACGGGGAAAGATCGAAGCTCATCGCGCCGCTGTGGAGCCGGGACAAGCTGTCCACGCTCGGCGGCATTGACCGGTATCTTGCCGTGCATGACCGGATGCAGGGGGACGGGAGGTAACAGGATGTACATCAAGCTCATACAGCCGCGGATGCTGCGCCGTCCGATGGACACGGATATCAAGCTCCACATGGCGCCGCCCCTGGGGCTTCTGACCATTGTCAGTCTCATCCGGCACGAGCACCGCTTCAAGCTCGAAAATGAAAACATCGGGGAGATCGACTACACCGACCGGCCGGACCTGGTGGGCATTTCCGTGACGGTGGACACGCTCCCGCGTGCGATGCAGATCGCCGCCCGGTTCCGGGCACAGGGGATCCCCGTGGTGGCGGGCGGCATCCACATCACGACTGCGCCCGACACGATCCCGGAGGATGCCTTCGATGCGCTGTGCATCGGTGCGGCGGAGGGGACCTGGCCGGACATTGTACGCGACTGTGAAAACGGCTGTTTACAGCGTATCTACCGCTGCAGGCGGGCGCTGACCGGCGCGGACATCGTCTCCCCCGCCTATGACATCCTGCGGCGGGAGGAATACCTGTATTGCAGTGTGGTCCACACCTCCCGGGGCTGTCCGTTCCGGTGTGATTTCTGCTACAACAGCGCAGCCTCCCACTGCTATGTGAACCGGAAGATCGAAGATGTGATCGCGGACATTGGGGCTGTGCATTCGCGGCACATCATGTTCATTGACGACAATTTTGCCGGCAATCCCCGCTGGACGAGGGACTTTCTCCATGCCATCGAGCCGCTGCACCTGACATGGAGCGCGGCCGTGTCCATCAACGCGGCCTTTGACGAGAGTCTGCTGGACCTCATGAAGCGCACGGGCTGTCAGAGCCTGTTCATCGGCTTTGAGAGCATCAATCCGGAGGCGATCGGGAATGTCCACAAGGTCCAGAACCAGACGCAGCGCTACGAGGAGGCGATCCGTGCCATCCATGCGCACGGCATCATGATCCACGCAAGCTTTGTGTTCGGCCTTGACGGGGACACGCAGGAGACCTTCCGCACCACGCTCGACTGGATCGTGCGCAACCGCATCGAGACGGTCACCTCCCACATCCTCACCCCCTACCCGGGCACTGCCCTTTATGACCGGATGCGCGCAGAGGGGCGGATCCTGACGGAGGACCTCTCGCTCTACAATACCGCGCATGTGGTCTATGCGCCCCGCGGCATGACGCCCGAGGAGCTCTCTGCCGGGTACCGGTGGATCTACCGCAGGGTCTACAGTGTCGGCAACATCCTGCGCCGCTGTCCGAAGGCAAGGTAGAGCCGTGCGCCGTACCTGGTCTTTAACTTCCTCTACCGCAAATACGGCCGCCTCACCGATGCCCTGTGCCGTCTCATCACCTACGAGCGCATCGGACGGATCGCCGAGCGCTGGTCGAGGATAAGGGCGTAGCAGACCGCTGCGCACATCATATTCATAAGGAGAAACCGATATGAAAAGATATGTGGCTATTTTGTTGACCGGCATTATCACATGTACATTATCAGGCTGCGGCAGCGTATCATACCCTGATATGACCAAGGATGCTGTGGCATTGAAAATGGGGGAATTTGTCGATCCAAAGGATCATGATGCACGATACGGAACGATCGAATATGAGGGAAGGACATATATCGGATATGGGACCCTTGCCAAAACATTCGCACAAGAGGATATTGACCAGTGTGTCGGTTATATTGTCATGGATGAAAACAGCGCCTCTGCCACAGATCCGAATGACAAAAGCAGAAGAGTTTATACGTTTGTCGGCGATACCAATCATGATTATCTAATGGATCGCGACATCTCAACAACTCTGATGAATCAGCCATATGTTTGGAGAGCCATTGACACACAAGGGACGGATGCCCCTACATTTGATTACATTGAAAGCTTAGAATACGCTTATTGGAACTGAGAGGTCCACAAAGTTCACAAAACTCTTGCAATTCTCCAGGAAATATTGTATAATAAAAACAGCCCCCTGTGAAGGGGGACAATCAGGATAGGAGT
Source organism: Oscillospiraceae bacterium (assembly GCA_017460955.1). Classification (GTDB taxonomy): domain Bacteria; phylum Bacillota; class Clostridia; order Oscillospirales; family Ruminococcaceae; genus UBA3855. Next base: position 23,789 of record JAFTZY010000062.1, on the reverse strand, counting down.
GTACAAGCTATGGCATATGTGATCGGTGTGGACTGCGGTACGAGCGGTACCAAGACAGTCCTCTTTGACGAGCGCGGCAGGGTGGTCGCCTCACACACAGTCGAATACCCCATGTACCAGCCGCAGAACGGCTATGCGGAGCAGGATCCGGCGGACTGGGCCAATGCCATGACAGCCACCATCCAGGCGGTCATGCAAAAGAGCGGCGTGAAGAAGGAGGAGGTGCGCGGCATCGGCATTTCCGGCCAGATGCACGGTCTGGTCCTGCTCGACAAGGACGGGCGTGTTCTGCGCCGCAGCATCATCTGGTGCGACCAGAGAACGGCTGCCGAGGTCGAGGAGATGAACCGCACAGTCGGCCGGGACAAGCTCGTGTCCGTTACGGCCAATCCCGCCCTCACCGGCTGGACGGCGGCGAAGATCCTCTGGGTCAGAAATCACGAGCCGGAGATCTATGAGAAGGCAGCCCACATCCTCCTGCCCAAGGACTACCTGCGCTACCTGCTCACGGGCGAATATGCGACCGAGGTCTCCGATGCCTCCGGTATGCAGCTGCTCGATGTCCCGCACCGCTGCTGGTCGGACGAGCTCCTCTCCGCCTTGCAGATCGACAAGGCGCTCCTTGGCAGGGTCTACGAGTCCTGCGAGGTCACGGGCACGCTCACGCGGGAAATGGCGGACAGACTCGGGCTGTGCGAGGGAACGATCGTGGTCGGCGGTGCGGGCGACAATGCCGCTGCGGCTGTCGGCACGGGCGTGGTCCGGGACGGCAAGGCCTTCACGACCATCGGCACCTCGGGCGTGGTGTTCGCACACACGAGCCGGATCTCCATTGACCGGATGGGCCGTGTCCACACCTGCTGTGCAGCCGTGCCGGGGGCATGGCATGTGATGGGTGTGACGCAGGGTGCGGGGCTCTCGCTCAAGTGGTTCCGGGACAATTTCTGCATCGCAGAGATGGAGACGGCGGCCATGATGGATGTGGACCCGTACTATCTGATGGACAAGGCAGCACTCGAATCCCCCATCGGTGCGAACAAGCTGCTGTACCTGCCCTACCTCATGGGGGAGCGCACGCCGCATCTGGATCCGGATGCACGCGGTGTCTTCTTCGGACTGTCGGCCATGCATGAAAAGCGCGACCTCCTGCGGGCTGTCATGGAGGGTGTGACGTACTCGCTGCGTGACTGCGTGGAGGTATTCCGGGAGATGGGCCTGTCCGTTTCGGACATGGCGGCCTGCGGCGGCGGCGGCTCCTCCCCGGTATGGCGTCAGATGCTGGCGGACCTGTACAATTGTCCGGTGACCACTGTGGAGTCCAAGGAGGGCCCGGCGCTGGGCGTGGCCATCCTGGCATTGGTGGGTGCCGGGATCTACGGCAGCGTCTCGGAGGCCTGCGATGCCATCGTGCGCACGGCCGGTGTGCAGGCGCCCGTGGAGGAACACATCCCGGAGTACGAGAAGTACTACGGACTCTACCGGGAGATCTACCCGGCGCTCAAAGAGAGCTTCGGGAAGCTGGCAGCGCTGTAAGGGCGTTCGTTTCCAAGGGTGGCCCGTTCAGGGCCGCCCGCCCCAAACCCCTCCCTCTCCCGCTTCGCGGGAAGGGGAGGGGCTTTTTTCTTTTTTGGGGACCCCCCGCCTGCGGTACATCGGGCGGCGCTGTCTTGATCCTTTGCATAAAAAGCGCCCGCACTCCCTGGGTGGGGTGCGGGCGCAGCTTCTGTGTGCCTTACAGATTGAACATCACATTGTTGAGGATGGATTCGAGCTTCTCCTGGCTGCCGCTCGTAAGGGAGTCGGTCACCTCGCCCTTCTTCAGGGCATACTGCTCGAGATCCTCGAGTGTAGCCTTGCCGCTGATGATGTCCGCACCGATGCCGGTGTTCCAGGACGCATAGCGGTCCTCGACAAACTTGTCGATCCGGCCGTCTGCAATGAGCTTGTCGGCAATGCGCAGACCCAGTGCGAAGGTGTCCATGCCGGCGATGTAGCTGTAGAAGATGTCCTCCGGCGTGAAGGAGCCTCTTCTGGCCTTGGAGTCGAAGTTCAGGCCGCCGTTCGTGAAGCCGCCTGCCTTGAGCACCTCATACATGCACAGTGCGGCATCGTAGATGTTCGTCGGGAACTGGTCGGTATCCCAGCCGAGCAGGGTATCGCCCTGGTTGGCATCGATGGAGCCGAACATGCCGTTCACTCTGGCCACACGCAGCTCATGCTGGAAGGTGTGCTGTGCAAGGGTGGCATGGTTGGCCTCGATGTTCAGCTTGAAATCCTTGTCAAGGCCGTACTTGTTGAGGAAGCCGATGACGGTCGCGGAATCGAAATCGTACTGGTGCTTGGTCGGCTCCTTGGGCTTGGGCTCCACATAGAAGTCGCCCGTAAAGCCGATCTTGCGGCCGTAGTCCTTGGCCATGGTCATCAGGCGTGCCATATTGTCCAGCTCCAGGCCCATATTGGTATTCAGGAGCGTCTCATAGCCCTCACGGCCGCCCCAGAACACATAGCCGCTGCCGCCGAGCTTGACGGTGGCCTCGATGGCCTTCTTGATCTGGGCTGCTGCATAGGCGAACACATCCGCACTCGGGGAGGTGCCGGCACCGTGCATATATCTGGGATGGTCAAAGCACTTGGCAGTGCCCCACAGGAGCTTCTTGGTCGGATCGGCCTTCTGGCGCTCTGCGAGGTAATCCGTTACCTTGTCCAGCGCCTCGTTGCTCTCGGCAAGGGAGCCGTACTCCGGGGACAGGTCGCGGTCATGGAAGCAGTAGTACTCGATGGACAGCTTGTCCATGATCTCAAAGGCAGCGTCCACCTTGGCAATGGCGCGTGCAGCCGGATCGGACTGGCCCCAGGTCTTGTCGGCAGTACCCACACCGAACATGTCCGTGCCGTCGCCGCTCATGGTATGCCACCAGGACAGTGCAAAGCGCAGCTGCTCCTTCATGGGCTTGCCGGCGACCACCTCGTCCGGGTTGTAGTACTTGAATGCCAGCGGGTTGTCCGAACCCTTGCCCTCATAGGGGATCTTGCCGATCTTGCTGAAAAATTCGCTCATAATCAAACCTCCTGAAAATAAATTCTATCATTAACCGGATGTCACGCCGGTTATATACAATGGATCCTTCCCCCGCACGGGAGCGTATCACATCAGGCCGATCTCCTGCTTGGAGAGGTCGAAGTACTCCTCGAGGATGGCAACATAGTACCGGAACACCACCCTGCCGTTGTAGTACATCACATCCCCCTCCTCGGGGATGCCCAGTGCCGCGAGCTCCTCATCGGTCAGCTCCGAGAGGGTGACGGTGCGGAAATTCTCGAGTGTGATGCCCAGTGCCTTGAGCTCGCCGTCGGAGAGGGTGTCGAGCTTGACCTCCTCGTCCTCGGTCTCAAGGGCCGCCTTCTGGGCGGGGCTCAGGGAAATATAGGTGTCGTGGTAGTCGCTCTGCATCATGGAGAGCGTCTGTCCGCCGCTGTAGGTGATTTGATAGGCCTCCCGGCCGAGCATGTCCATCTGGGCATCGCTCAGGGTCACGGTGATGTCCCTGGAGATGTCATCGATCTGCTTTGTGATGTCCTGGCGCGTCTCGGTCTTCCACTCGATCTGGACCTCCTCCTGGAGGGGCCGCTCCACGACCACATCGCGTGTCAGGCCCTTGATCTGGAACACGGCCAGGTCATAATCCCTGTCCAGCTCGCTCGTTTCCACCTGGACCTTGGTACAGCCGTTGGAGCTGTCGGTGGTCTCCGTCACACGGAACCGGTACAGCCCTGAAGGGGAAGGTCCCTCGGCAAGCGTGGTGGTCACGGTGGAGGGGGCGAACAGGGAGGTCGTCAGGAAGAACACCAGCGACCCGAGCAGATAGAGCAGCAGGAAGATGGTGCCCCATGCGGTCTTGGCTGTTTCGCCGAGCCCTGAAAAGAAGAAGATGATGAGTGCCGTCACCAGCGGCGGGATGAGCACCCACCACTGCCCGAAATAGAGCAGGATCGGCAGCACCATCCCGGGCAGCAGGATGAGGCTTGTCAGCTTTGTCAGAAACTGCTTGCGGGTGTAGAGCATCAGGATCAGCCACACCAGCGAGATACACGAGAGCATGATGCACACAGTCTTGGGATCGTATACGATCAGCTCATAAAAGACGGACATATAGGCGAACCAGCACACAGCCACCGCATACAGGGGGCTGAGCAGGGATACGACCCGCTTGACCCATACATTGGAGAAAATTTCGCTCATAGCATTATCGACCGTTGCCCCGCTTCGCCGGCAGATCCCGGCGGACACGGGCATTCCTTTCCATGTTGCGTTATGTACCCTTCTATTATAGCATTTTTCACAGCAAATGGCAAGGGCTTTTGCGAAAAATATTCTGAATTTTTCCGAAAAGCCATAAGCGGGACCGCACGCAGATGCAGTCCCGCACAGGGGTCATTCGGTTTCGGGTGCTGCGGGCTTGACCATGATGCCCAGCACATCGAGATTTTCCGGCTCGACCGGGGACGGGCATGCGCTCATGAGCTCGGAGGCATCCTTCACCTTCGGGAAGGCCACGACATCGCGCAGGCTCTCGGCCTCGCACAGCACCATGGACAGTCGGTCCAGACCGATGCCCAGGCCGCCGTGCGGCGGTGCGCCGTAGTGATAGGCCTCCACGAGGAAGCCGAACTTGGCCGAGATCTCCTCGTCCGTCAGGCCCAGTGCCCGGAACATCTTCTCCTGGAGCTCATAATCGGTGATACGCATCGACCCGGAGCACAGCTCCACGCCGTTGAGCACAAGGTCATAGGCCTTGGCAGTAACTCTGCCCGGATCGCTCTCCAGATACGGCAGGCACGCATCCTCCGGCATGGTGAAGGGATGGTGCATGGCAAGCCACGTCCCGCTGTCCTCATCCCACTCGAAGAACGGGAACTGCGTGATCCACAGGAAATTGAGCTGTCCCTCGGGGATGAGGTCGAGCTTCCTTGCCACCTCCAGACGCAGTGCGCCCAGCACGGGCAGTGTCACGGCATTCTTATCGGCCACAAAGAGCACCACATCGCCCTGCTGTGCGCCCACGCGCTGCAAAAGCGCATCGAGTGCTTCGGGCGTGAAGAACTTTGCAAACGAGCAGTTGGGCTTCTCGTCGGCCCAGCGGATGAAGGCAAGGCCCTTGGCACCGATGCCGCGGACGAATTCCGTCAGCTTGTCGATCTCCTTGCGCGAGAGGATCTTCGCGGCATCCTTGGCCACGATGCAGCGCACGCTGCCGCCCGCCTGCACGGCGCCGGAGAATACGCCGAAATCGCTGTCCTTCACAAGGTCGGACACATCCTGGAGCTCCATCCCGAAGCGCGTATCGGGCTTGTCCGAGCCGTAGCGTGCCATGGCCTCGGCGTAGGACAGCCGGGGCAGGGGCGTCTCGAGCTCACGGCCGAGTACATCGTGCAGAAGCTTTTTGACAAAGCCCTCGGTGAGCGCAAGGATGTCCTCCACATCGACAAAGGACATCTCCAGGTCGATCTGGGTGAATTCCGGCTGGCGGTCGGCACGCAGGTCCTCATCCCGGAAGCATCTGGCGATCTGGATATAGCGCTCCATGCCGGCGACCATCAGAAGCTGCTTGTAGATCTGCGGGGACTGCGGCAGGGCATAGAACTCCCCCGGATGCACTCTCGAGGGGATGAGGTAGTCGCGGGCGCCCTCGGGCGTGGACTTCATCATCATGGGCGTTTCGATCTCGATAAAATCATTGGCGTAGAAGTACTCTCTGGCGCACTTTGCGATCCTATGGCGCATGATGAGGTTTTTTTGCAGGGACGGACGGCGCAGGTCAAGGTAGCGGTATTTCAGGCGCTGCTCCTCGCTGGCGTTCGTGTCATCCATGATGACAAAGGGCGTGGGCTCGGCCTTGGCAAGGATGCGGATCTCCTCGGCGATGATCTCGATCCGGCCGGTCTTCATGTTCGGATTGATGTCCTGACGGGTCACGGACCTGCCCTTGACCAGGAGCACATACTCATTGCGCACGGAGGCTGCCTTCTCGAAGATGGCTCTGTCCGTCTCGTCGTTGAACACCAGCTGCACCTCACCGCTGCGGTCGCGCAGGACGATGAAGATGACCTTGTTCTTGTTGCGCATATACTGCACGAAGCCGCCGACGGTGACCTCCAGTCCCGGCTCCGTGACCTCGCCGCAGCCGTGTGTCCGGCGCAGCGTTCCCATTGCTTCTGCCATATGTATTCCCTCCTGTATTGCGTCACTCGTTCCCGAGTGCAAGACGGTCGGCGATCTCGATATCGGAGAAGGCCTGTGCAAAGCTGTCATCGAGCCGCAGGCTGATCTTCTCGCCGCTCTTCATGTTCTTCAGCACTGCCTCACCTGCCGCAAGCTCATTGTCGCCGATGACCATGGTAAAGCGTGCGCCGATCTTGTCGGCATACTTCATCTGTGCGCGCAGGGACCGGCCCATCACATCGGTCTGTGCGGCACTGCCCTCACGCCGCAGGGTCGCCGCAAGCTGCATGGCACGTTCGGCCGCCGCCCCGCCCATGGGGACGATGTACAGATCGCACGGCGCCGGCTGTGACAGATCCGTGCCCTGGCTGTGCAGTGTGAGCAGCATGCGCTCAAGGCCCATACCGAAGCCCAGTGCCGGTGTGGCAGGGCCGCCGAGCTGCTCGATGAGGCCGTCATACCGGCCGCCGCCGCAGACGGTCCCCTGTGCGCCGATGCTGGTCGTGACGAACTCGAACACGGTCTTGGTGTAGTAATCCAGACCCCGGACGATCTTCGGGTCCACGGAATAGGCGATCCCGAGAAGGTCGAGGTAGGTTTTCAGCTTCTCAAAGTGGCTGCTGCACTCCTCGCACAGATAGTCGAGGATGACCGGAGCATCCTTGCCGATCTCCTTGTCGATGGGGCTCTTGCAGTCGAGCAGGCGCATGGGATTCTTGTCCAGGCGCTCCTGGCAGGTCTCGCAGAGCTCCGCCTTATGCGGCAGGAAATAGGCACGCAGGGCTTCATGGTACTTCCTCCGGCATTCGGGGCAGCCGATGGAATTGATGTGCAGTGCGACATCCTTCACGCCCAGCTCCGTGATGATCTGGTGTGCCAGGGAGATGACCTCCGCATCGGCGGAAGGATCCGGGGAGCCGGCCATTTCCACGCCGAACTGGTGGAACTCGCGCAGTCTGCCCGCCTGCGGCCGCTCATGCCGGAAGCACGAGAGGATGTAGTAGACGCGCTGCGGCAGGGCCTCGTTGAGAAGGCCGTTTTGCAGGATCGCACGGATGGTGCCGGCCGTGCCCTCGGGGCGCAGGGTAAAGCTGCTTTCCTTCGCGGTGACGGTGTACATTTCCTTTTGCACAACGTCGGTGGTCTCCCCCACGCCGCGGGAGAAGAGCTCGGTCTGTTCAAAGGTGGGGATGCGGATCTCCCGGAATCCCGAGACCTGTGCCGTCCGGCGCAGCAGGCCCTCAAGTGCCTGCCATTCCTCGGATGCACCGGGCAGGATGTCCTCGGTGCCGTTGGGTCGTTTCAGTAATGCCATAGATGCCTCCATTCTGCATAGAAAAGTCTGCTGCATCGTTCACCGGTGACCGGCGGATCCCCACAGCAGACTGCACTCATGTGTTTCGTTTCCTTCAGAGCGACGGATTGCCGATCTCACGCCAATCCAGATCGCCGCGCTCCAATGCCATGATCAATGCCTCCGCTGTGGCGATGTTGGTCGCCAGCGGCACATTATGGACATCGCACAGGCGCAGGAGCGTCATGTCATTCGGCTCTGCGGATTTGGCATTCGGATCACGGAAGAACAGCAGCACATCGACCTCATTGCAGGAGATGCGGGCTGCGATCTGTTCGCCGCCGCCCTGTGAGCCGCTGAAATATTTCTGGATCGGCAGGCCCGTAGCCTCCCCGACCACCTTACCGGTCGTTCCCGTCGCACAAAGATTGTATCTGGACAGGATCCCGCAGTATGCGATGCAAAACTGCACCATCAGCTCCTTCTTGGCGTCATGAGCAATTAAAGCGATTGTCATTCTTCTCATTCCCTTCCGCCGCTGTGCGGCCTTATTCTTAGAAAACGGGGCTTCCCTCCCCGCCGCGCAGGGCTTTTCTCCCTGCCTTGCCGGTCACTTGATGACCAGCGGCACCTGCTCTCCGGTCAGGCGCTTGGAGATGGCATCGAATGCCATCAGGCTCGGTGCCTCCGGGGACAGCGGTGTGCCCTTGCCGGTGGCTTCCTTCAGGGCGAAATCCTCCGGGATCACGCCGATGAGCTGGATGCCGACCTTGTCAATGATCTCATCGAGGTCGGTGATCATGTGGCTCGAGATGTCTTTCTTGCTCAGCTTGTTGACGATCAGGCGCTGACGCTTGTTGCCGCGGGTGTAGAACTCGTCGGACATCATCGTCGCGTCGCGGATGCAGATCGGATCGGGTGTGGTCACCACAAGGATCAGGTTCGCCTGCTCCACGATGTCGAATACATGCGAGTTGATGCCGGCACCGGTGTCAATGATGATAAAGTCGAAGTACTTGCGGATCCGCTTACAGATATCGACCACCTGCTCGGCCGTGACCGTCATGAACGCATCCTTCGGTGCGCACAGAATGCTCAGGTTGCTGGCCGTCGGCACATGGGTGCAGGCATCCAGGATCTCCTTCTTTCCATTCAGCACATCCCCCAGGTCATACTGCACACTGCCGGACATGCCGAACATGATGTCCAGACACCGCAGTCCGAAGTCAAGCTCGATGATGAGGGTGCGGTTGCCCTGCTTGGCAAGTGTATAGCCGATGCCGTAGCAAATCGAGGATTTGCCCGTCCCGCCCTTGCCGGAGGTCACCGCAATCAGTTTCGGTTCTTTCGCCATGGAAAAATCTCCTTTCCGGATATCAGCAAACGGATCAACCGTTAAATTCATACCTACTTATCATTATAACACAAATCTCTGTTTTGTCAAATTGATTTGCGGTTTTTTCTGCAAAATTGTGCAAAGTACTGCATTTGCACCTTCTGAAATTATGGATTATGACGAAGAATTCGCGCTGCTTCATTCCATCCCGTAGACATCCTCATAGAGCTTGAGAATGGAGCGGATCATATACTTGGAGTATTCCCCGCCCTCGACGATGCCGGCGAAGGCGATCTTCGGGTCATCGGCGGGTGCATAGCCGATGAACACGGAGTCCTGCACGCGGCTGGCGACCTGGGGCGTACCGGTCTTGACGGCGACCTTATAGCCCAGATCCTGGAGGGAATACTTCGACGGGAAGCCGTTTCCGGAGGCAAGGATCATGCCCTGCTCGACGTAGTCGTACACATAGTCGTATTGCAGGTCAATGGTCGCGGCGACGGTGGGCTTGGTCTTTTCGATGCATTTGTCCATGTTGTAATCCCAGACGCTGTCCACGAGGTAGGGCTGGTAGCGCACGCCGTCGTTGGCGATGGTATTGGCCACGCATGCCAGCTGCAGGGGGGTGACCATGGTGTCGCCGTTGCCGATGCCGGCCTGGAGGACCTGGCCGACCGTCCACTGCTCATGGAGCTCCTTGTACTTCTCGGGCGTTGCCATCCAGCCGGCGGCGTCCGCGGTCTCGATGCCGGTATTCTGACCGATGCCGTAGAGGTACGCATAATCGGCGATCTTGTCGATCGTCAGGCGCTTGGACAGCTCATAGAAATACGAGTTGCACGACACCCGCAGTGCCTGTGCCACGGCGATATACCCGTGCGTGCCGGTACAGCTGTAATTGGTATCGATATAGTGATAGCGCCTTGTGCAGTTGAAGGAGGTATTGCCGTTCACGATCCCCTCGTTGAGGCCGGCAGTGGCGGTGATGGTCTTGAAGGTCGAGCCGGGGCGGTAGAGGCCCTGGGTGGCGCGGTTGAACAGGGGCTTGCCCTCGTCGGCGAGGAGCTCGTCATAGTGCTCGGAATACAGTGTCAGGTCGTAGGTGGGGGCTGTGACCTCGCCGAGGACCGCTCCGGTCCTGGCATCGAGCACGACGATGGCACCGCTGCGCACGTCGTTCTTCCACAGCTCCGGGCGCTGGTTGATGGCCTTGAAGCGGGCAAGGAAATTGTCGAGGATCTCCTGGAGGCCGCGCTGGAACTCACTGTTCACGGTCAGGCGCACGGTATGGCCCGGCTCCATGGGATCGGTGATCTCGTCGGACACGGGGATGCCGTTCTCAAAGGTGATGGTGCGCACGCCCTCATCGCCCTGGAGCTCGGACTCCATGGCACGCTCGATGCCGCTGATGCCGACGATGGCGTCGAGGTCATAGCCGAGGGCGAGGTATTCGTCCGCATTCTCGGCAAAGATGGGGCCGGTCGTGCCCAGCTCATGGGGCAGCACATCGCCCACCTCGATCGCCCGCTCGGCGGTCTGCTCGATGGAAACGCCCTGCAATTGCAGGGACAGCTCCGAGATCTTGGTGACCGTGCGCATATTCAGGTCCCGTGCCAGCTCAAAGCGGTTGGACATCGAGAAATCGTCGTCGAGCATGGTATACCGTATACCGGCGATGATGCGCTGCTCCTCATGGGAGAGGTTCTCGGAAATGCCGTAGGTCTCGCACAGCACGTCCATGCAGTTGGGTGCGGTCGCATAGGCATTCACGCCGATCTTGCGCTTCATGGCATCGAGCTTTGCAGTCTCCGTGTCGGGCAGGAAGGTGTAGGGGTACTCCTGCGAGATGGGCAGGGTGTCCGTCCATTCCGTGCCGTCCTCGGTGAGCATCCGGGCAAGATCGAGCAATATGGCATTGCCGCGCCCGTTCTCCGCCGGGAAGCTCTTCTCGTCGATGACGACCGCATAGCTCACATGGTTCCCGATGAGGGTCAGCCCCTTGGCATCGACGATCTCCCCACGGGTGGCGGGGAGCTTCTGGGTATAGGTGGTGGTCACGATCTCCCCGCGGGTATAGGCCTGGGAATTGACCACCTGGATCTTCATGAGCCGCATGGCGCACAGCACCGCACAGACAAGCACGCACAGCACGGCCAGCGACATTTTCAGATATTCGGAAATGGTCCTCATGCGTCCCTCCGTCTCAATCCCGGTATTCGGGCATTTTTTCCAGCTCATAGGTCCGGCGGTTCCCGCATTTGCGGGCGATGAGCCCCACCGGAAAATACAGCAGCACCGAGGAAGCGGTGGTCATCAGGCTCACGGGCAGTGTCACATGCCGGTAGAGCAGCCCCACATCCGCAAGTCCCCAGATGCCGTAGCAGAACATGTAGTCGAGATACCCCTGTGCAAAGGCGCACACGGCCGTGAGCAGCACGATGTTCAGGAGCTTCTGTCTAAGATAGTACCGGTACAGGAGCGAGACGGCCACACAGAAAATGACCAGAAGCACGGCATTGCTCCCGAGGAAGCGGCCGCATCCGAGGTCAATGAGAAAGCCCGCGATCATCCCGACGGCGGTCGCCTGGATCTCCCCGCAGTGGGAGGCGATGCACAGTGCGAGCGGGATGAGGAGCAGGGGCTTCAGAAAGCTCCCGGCGGTCTCGAGGAGGAAGCACACGGCGATGAGCAGCGCAAACAGCACCCACTGCACGATCTGCAGCAGGACATGCCGGCGCTCCTGCGACTTACTGCCCGTCAGCATCCGTCTGCGCCTCCTTCTCCGTGAGCCGTCCCTTGCCGGCAAAGTCGGTGATGACCACGACCTTGGCCATGCCCGACAGGTCCGCTGCCGGCTCCACGGCGGCATACGCGGTCATACCCGAATCATCGGGCTGCACATCCTTGACATAGCCGATGACATAGCCGCGGGGGAACAGTCCGTTCTCACCCGTGGTCAGGATGACCTGCTCCTTCTTCATCTTGGTATCGCGGCTGAGGTATTGCAGCTTGCACAGTCCCTCCTGGGAGAGGGCGACCGTTCCGGTCAGCACGCCGCGGTCACCGGCAGAGCTCGAGCAGGCGGCGATGTTCAGGTCCGGGGAAAGGATGGTGGTGACGGTGGACGTCTGTGCGCCGAGCTCCGAGACGATGCCCACGAGCCCGAGCTCGGTGACCACCGGATCGTACAGGTGGATCCCGTCCTCCTCGCCCCCGTCGATCATGAACGCCCCGTAGGGGTCATTGGTCACAAAGCCGATGACCTCACAGGGGGCGGACAGGGTGTAGTCCTCATGCCGTTCCTTGATGCCCATGAAGGCCTGGAGCTCCTCGAGCTCCTGCCGTGTATCCTCATATCCGGACAGCTGTGTGTGCAGCTCGGCGACCTCCCGGCGCAGTGCGCGGTTCTCCTCGAAGGTATCCTCCGCGTCGCCGTAGACCTGCAATGCGTGCTCCACGCGGGTGGAAATGGCATTGGAGGCCCGCTGGAAGGGCGCGGCGACGGTATTGAAGATCCCCACGGTACTGATGGTATAGCCGCCCATGGACACGGCATAGATCATCACGCCGACAAGCAGCGCCAGGATGCAGAGGATGACCCTGAACTTGACGCTGCGGAAAAAATCACCCATGCACAGCACACCTCCCTCCTGCCGGGTTATTTCTCATAATATTTCAGATACTCCACAAGGGTATCCTGGTACTTGTCCATGTTCTCGAGCACCTTGCCCGCGCCCTCTGCCACGCAGTCAAGCGGGAATTCGGCGATATACACGGGCATGCCCGTCTCCCGGTTGATGAGCTTGTCGAGGCCCTTGAGGAGCGCACCGCCCCCTGCAAGGGTGATGCCCTGGTCGATGATGTCCGCCGACAGCTCCGGCGGGGTCTCCTCGAGGGTGGTCTTGATGGCATCGATCACGCGGGACAGCGGCTCCGCCATGGCGTCCCGTATTTCCGAGGAGGAGACGGTCACGTTCTCCGGCAGGCCGTTCATGAGGTTCCTGCCCTTGATCTCCATGCTCTCCTCGTTCTCGCTCGGGAAGGCCGAGCCGATGGTGAGCTTGATGCTCTCGGCCGTCCGCTCCCCGATGAGCAGACTGTACTTTTTCTTGATATGGTTCATGATGGCCGCATCGAACGCATCACCGGCGCAGCGCACCGAACGCGAGGTCACGATCCCGCCCAGCGAGACCACGGCCACCTCACTTGTGCCGCCGCCGATGTCCACGATCATGCTGCCCGTCGGCTCCGTGGTGGGCAGTCCCGCGCCGATGGCGGCTGCCATGGGCTCCTCGATGACAAAGACCTGCCGGGCGCCGGCCTTCTCGGTGGCCTCCTTGACGGCCCTGCGCTCGACCGGCGTCACGCCGGAGGGGATGCAGATGGTCACCCGCGCCTTGGTGAAGATCCGGCCCTTGAGGGCCTTGTGGATGAATTCCTGGAGCATGGTGATGGTCAGCTCATAGTCGGCGATCACGCCCTCCTTGAGCGGACGCACTGCCACGATCGAGCCCGGTGTCCGGCCGATGACCTGCTTGGCATCCTTGCCGACATACCGTGCCTTCTCCGTCCGGGTATTGACCGCCACCACCGACGGCTCCCGCAGTACGATCCCCTTGCCCCGCATATATACCAATGTGTTGGCGGTACCCAGATCGATACCGATGTCCTTTGTAAACATGCTTTCGGTTCTCCTTACGTTCTCTCTCTTGTTTTACAAACCCCGCCCTTAAAGGACGATCTCCTCAAAAGACTGTCTTTAGACGGTCTTTCACTATTATACCATCATTTGCGTCCGGAAACAAGGTTTTTTTCAGAACTTTTTATGTATTTCCTGACATTCCTCCCGGAAATATCCCACTGCGGGTATCATCCGCAGATGAGCTTGGACACCTTCGGGAAGCAGGCGAGTGCCGTCAGGATCAGCAGGACCTCGGCGATGTTGATCCTGATCTGCATCCCGAAGGTCACAAGGATCATTTTCAGATCCAGATCGAACGTGGAAAAGCCGAATTCGTAGTACTCTCCCAGCCACGGTGCGATCCCGGAATTATATGCCGCATCCCCCAGGAGCGTTCCCAGGCACACGGCCACCAGCAGCAGGGCGATCATCAAAAGCGCACGTTTCATGTTTTGTTTTCCTCTCTTTTCATCATCTCAGGCCGCTCGACCCGAAGCCTCCGGCTCCCCGGGCGGTCTCGTCAAGGGTCCGTGCCTCCACGGCCTGTGCAAAGATCACCGGCACGACCACGAGCTGTGCCACGCGCATCCCGTGCTCGACGGTGAAGGCCGTATCGCTCAGATTGTGCAGCGGCACCATCCATTCGCCCCGGTAGTCGCTGTCCACCACGCCCACGGCGTTGGCGAGTGTGATCCCGTACCGGGAGGACAGCCCCGACCGCGGGAAGATCAGCAGGGCCGTCTCCGGGTCCGTGGGCTGTGCAGCAAGGCCGAGCGGGACCATGACGGTCTGCCCGGGGGCGATCGTCACGGGCGCTGCAAGGCACGCATGCAGGTCCATCCCCGCGCTGTATGCCGTGGCACGCTGCGGCAGGATCGCCCTGTCATCGAGCTTCTGAAAGCGGATCTCCATTATCGCAGTCCTCCTCTTGTATACAGTCCGGCTGTGGACTGTGCCGGACGGTGCGTCTGTGTTCCCGCCCGGAAATCTTCAATGATGCCGCGCACGGCATCGGCGGATTCGTCATAAAAATACAGATCCAGGAGATCCGCCCCGTGCAGCGGACTGCGCAGCCACAGCACCTCGCTGTTGAGCAGCTCCTGGTACGCCCCCGCACAGAAGAGCGGGAAGCGCCGTCCCGTGCGGTCGGTCAGATAGCAGTCATGATGCCGGCAGCCGTCCTGTGCCCGGATGGGGCATTGCCGCAGCAGCATCATCGGCAGCCGTCCGTAGGCAAAAACACCCGTGGGCAGCACCCGGCGCAGTGCCGGCAGAGCGCTCCCGTGCAGCTCGATCCCGGCGGTGATGTCCGCACACCCGCATGCACGCAGCACATCCGCGCTCCGGCCGCTCACGCAGTTTAAGCCGAAGCCCCCGTGCAGCACCATCCCCCGCGCTGCCCCGAGGCGCAGATCGGCCAGGTTATGGCACAGAAGGTGCGAAAAGCCGGCATCATGTAAAACGTGCAGCGTCCCGTCCCAGCGCGTCTCCGGCGCGAGGATCCGCGGGGCCTCGATCAGAATGCTCCCGTCGGGCGCACAGGAGGCGGCCAGTGCGGGCGGGATGCACACGGCATCCGCACATCCGCGTGCGGCCAGGAGCTGCTCGGCAGTGCGCACATGTGCCCGGATGCACACGCCCTCCGGCGGTGCGGGGACCGTCTCCGGCAGGAGGTGTACCGTCCCGCGGGCATAGTGCGGGGTGTTCGCGGCGATGCGCTCCTCGTCCATCTCCCGCACGGCCGCCCTTCTAAGGGCATTGCACTGCGCGGCCGACAGGATGAGCCCGCCCGCGTCCACACTGACACGGCCCGGGGCGTACACTGTGCCGCCGAGCTTGTGCAGATGACGCTGCGCCGTCTCCTGCGAAAGCTCTCTGTGCAGTGCGGTCTCGGGGATGTCCCCTTCCACCGTCACGGTATGCCCGTCCCCGTCACAGGCGGTGAGCTGTGCCGGGGCACCGGGACGGAGGGTGAGCGCCATATCGAGGACGGTCACGGGCCGGGGCGTGCGGTAGGTCGCTGCGATCGGACGCAGCACCTCCTTCGCGGCGAGCACGTCCTCATGCCGCCGGTAGCCGAACATCTGCTTTCTCCGCCCGGTATAGTACCCGTCGGTAAAGCCGGATCTTGAAAAGACGGCCTCGAGCGAGGCAAGGTCCGGGGTCTCCCCGGAGAGCGCCTGCCGCAGGGCCGTCACGGCGGCCGCCACATATTCCGGGCGCTTCATGCGGCCCTCGATCTTGAACGAGTCCACGCCCATGGCGGAAAGCTCCCCCACATGCTGCACAAGGCTCAGATCCTTCAGAGAAAGCGCTGCGGGATTCTGCCCCTTCGGGGTCCTCCACGGCAGCCGGCATGCCTGTGCGCACTGTCCGCGGTTGGCGCTGCGCCCGCCCACAACGGCGGAAAAGCTGCACTGCCCGGACACGGACATGCACAGCGCCCCGTGGACGAACACCTCCGTTTCCACGGGGAGCGCACACAGCGCCCGCAGCTCGTCCCGGGACATCTCCCGTGCGGCCACAACGCGGCTGCAGCCAAGTGCCGCCGCCTGCATGGCCCCCTGCGGGGTGTGGATGCTCATCTGCGTCGAGGCATGCAGGGGCATGTCCGGCAGCAGCGCATGCAGCAGCGAGAGCACGCCGAGGTCCTGCACGATGCACGCATCCACGCCGCAGTCGGCGGCCCGCTGTACAAATTCCGCAAGCGCCGGGAGCTCCGCGTCGGTCAAAAGCGTATTGACCGCAAGATGGAGCTTGGCACCGTGCAGATGGCACAGCCTTGCCGCCTCCCGGAGGCCCGGCAGGTCAAAATTCGCCGCACTGCTGCGTGCCGAGAACTGCCTGCCGCCCACATACACCGCATCCGCCCCGCAGTACAGCGCTGCGGTGAGCGCCTCCCTACTGCCGGCGGGGGCGAGGATCTCGGGCATCAGAGCTGATCCTTGAGCTTCTTGAGCTTGAGGGTGTTCTCGAGCTGTGCGATCTTCGAGCGCAGGGCCTCGATCTCCTTGAGGGCGGCATCGCGCTCGATCCGGGCACGGCCGGCATCGTCCACATATTCCTTCGTCTCGTCGCTGATCTGGTCAAGGCGTTCATTGGCCTTGCTCAGGTCATCCATGGCCGACAGTGCCACCATGATGGCAGCGGTGTACTGGGACACGCCCAGCCTGTCCATCGAATCGGTGATGCGGTTCTCGAGCGTTCTGGCAAGGCCGTACACATAATTCGGTGCCTCCGCCGTCTGCATCACATAGTCCTTGCCGCAGATCACAACTTTTACCTTATTCATCATTGTTATCCTTCCCTTTCTTTTTGAAACGTTTTCTTAGAAATACCGGATGAGGGATACGACCCTGCCCAGGATCTCGACCTCATCGACGATGATGGGATCCATCTCATCGTTCTCCGGCTGGAGCCGGTAATGGCCGTCCTCCTTGTAGAAGGTCTTGACGGTCGCCTCGCTCCGGTCCACCAGTGCGACCACGATCTCGCCGTTCTCGGCATAGGGGGTCTGCTCCACGACAACGATGTCGCCGTCGAGGATGCCGATGTTGATCATGCTCTCGCCGCGCACGCGCAGTGCAAAGAGCGTGCGGTCGTCACCCGCGCCGGGGTCGAAGGGGATGTAGTCGGTGATGTTCTCGATCGCCGTGATGGGCGTGCCGGCTGCCACCGTACCCACGAGCGGGATGCCCTCGGGCTCGTTCTCCTCCAGGAGGAAGATGGCGCGGTTCTTGCCCGGCAGCATCCGGATGCGTCCGCGTGCGTCGAGCAGACGCAGATAGCGGTGGACCGTGGAGGTCGAACGCAGCTGCAGGCCGTCACAGATCTCACGCACCGTGGGCGCTAAGCCCTCGGTCCGGATGTAATCCCGGACGAACTCATAGATCTCCTCCGCTCTGTCTTCTCTCATACTCAGCATAATGAACCCTCCTTCAGCCGCTGCAGAATCATCTTTGCGACTTTATTGATATCGCCGCAGCCCATGGTCAGCACCAGATCGCCCGGTGCCGCATGCTCTGCCACATACTGTGTAACATCCTCAAAATTCTGATACTTGCGCTCGTCCGTATATTCCGCCGTCTCATCCTGCGGGAAGTACACGGCATTGTCCATGATCTCGGCAAGATCACGGGTATAGATGCCGTAGGTGTTCTTCTCCCGCGAGCCCATGATGTCCGTGAGCACAGCCACATCGGCAAGGGAGAGCGCCTCGGCGAACTCCTCTAAGTGCTGCACGGTCCTTGAGAAGGTGAAGGGCTGGAACACGGCGATGACGCGCTTGTAGTCCATGCCGCGGGCGGCCCTGAGCGTAGCGGTGAGCTCGGTGGGGTGGTGGGCATAGTCATCGGCCACAGTCACGCCGCCGATCTCGCCCTTGATCTCAAAGCGCCGTCCGGCACCGCGGAATTCCGACAGGCCCTGTACGATCGCCTCGAACGGCAGCCCGAGTCCGTCGCAGGCGGCCACGGCAGCGAGCGAATTGAGCACATTGTGCTCACCCGGCACCTGGAGCGTGATGCGCCCGAGCGTCTCCCCGCGCCGCACGACGGTGTAGGCCGTGCGCGAGCCGGACAGATGGCTGATGTCCGCAGCGCGGTAGTCATTCCCCTCCCCGCAGCCGAAGGAGATCATCTCCTTGCCGGTGATCCCCTCGACGGCCTTCAGGGTATTGGCGTCGTCGCCATTGTAGATCACGGCCTTATTGGCCATTTCACAGAACTTCCGGAAGGAGCGGATGATGTTCTCCACCGTGCCGAAATAGTCCAGATGATCCGCGTCGATGTTGAGCACGACCGCCGTATCCGGGTCGAGCTTGAGGAAGGTGTCCACAAATTCGCAGGATTCGCACACGAACACCTCACTGCTGCCCGCGCAGCCGCTGCCGCCGATGCACGGGAGCTTGCCGCCGATGACGGCGGACAGGTCCACGCCGGCCGTGCAGAGGATCTGGGCGAGCATGGAGGTCGTGGTGGTCTTGCCGTGCGTGCCGGACACGCACACGGCATCCTTGTACCAGGTGCTCACAAGTCCGAGCAGCTCACTGCGCTCCATGACCGGCGCACCCGAGGCACGCGCTGCCACAAGCTCCGGATTGTCCGCCATAATGGCCGCGGAGTGGACGATCAGGTCCGCACCCTCGATGTTCTCCGCACGCTGGCCCAGGGGCTTGACCTCGATCCCCATGTTCCGGACTGCCTGGAGCGTTTCCGTCTCATTGTTGTCCGATCCGGTCAGATGATACCCCTTGGCATGGAGGATCTGTGCCAGCGGATACATGCCGCTGCCCCCGATCCCGATGAAGTGAATATGCTTTTTTCCATCCAAAATCGACTTGTTCATAAAATCCACCTAATTTCTTCTTTAAATATACATATCTTCCGTTTATACTATTGGTATGCTGCTGTATTTGTCATCATGACAATGCTGTCTTTGCCTAAGCCATCCAGAGACTGCCAAACGATCAAATACAAATCCCACATCACATCGCAGCATTTGTAACGAGGAGGTCAAACTTATGGAAATCACAGACATCAAGATCCGCAAGATCGTCACAGAAGGACGCCTTCGTGCCGTTGTCTCCATCACGGTGGACCACATGCTCGCCGTACACGACATCAAGATCGTACAGGGGGATGAGCGTTTGTTCATCGCCATGCCCAGCCGCAAGGATGAGAACGGCGTATTCCGTGACATCGTACACCCCATCCTTCCGGAGGCCCGGAAGATGATCGAGGAAGGGATCATCGAGACCTATCAGAAGCATCTGGCGCTCACCGAGCTTGAGGCCCAGGAGGCTGCCAAGGCCGCTGCATCCGCAGAGCCTGCGGAACCTGCCGCATCTGCCGAGGGCTGATCCTGACATATGTTCTGTCCATGAAGTCACTGCTTTATGCAGTGGCTTCTTTTTGCTGCATGACCGCATAGCGCAGAAGCGCTGCCTGGGTCTTGGCATCGGGGAAGGCATCCTCGAGCGCCATGGTCAGCGCCTTCTCCAGCGGGATGCGCTCGACATCGAGGAATTCGTCCTCATCGAGGGACTGTGCGCCGAAATGCAGCCCCCTGGCCAGGTACATCCGGATGACCTCCGAGTCATAGGCGGGGGTGGGGAAGATCTTGCCGAGATAGGTGAAGCTGTCGGCCGTGCAGCCGCATTCCTCGAGGAGCTCACGCTTGCCGCAGGTCTCCGGGTCCTCCCCGTACTCGAGCTTGCCCGCAGGGAGCTCCGTTGTCACCTGTTCATGCGGATAGCGGAACTGCCGCACAAAGAGGACCTCGTCCTGCTCGGTCAGTGCCAGCACGCACACGCCGCCCGGGTGGCGCACCACCTCACGCACGGCCTTCGTGCCGTTCTCGAGCAGTGCCTCATCGCGCTCCACGCGGATGATCCGGCCCTCATAGACGGCCTCACTGCTCACCCTGGTTTCCTTCAGATGTGCCATCAGGCTCCTCTCCTTTCTTCTGTGCGGTATGGGGCGCAGCGGCCGCCAGATACCGGGTATAGGCCCTTGCCGCACGGATCCCGCCGGCGGGGGCATAGTCGTAATGGTGGGAATGTCTGCGCCATGCGCCCGTAAAGAGGGGCTTTGCCGCAAACAGATAGAGAACCAGCAATGCGATCCCCGCAAGGCTCAGCAGGAGGCCCGTATGCAGGCCGGGGAGCGTGTAGGTAAAGCGGATCGCGTTCTCCCCTGCCCCGCAGGGCACGGCCATCATGCCGCCGCTCACGCGCTCGACGGGGACCTCGCTGCCGTTGACCGTGGCCGTCCAGCCCTTATCATAGGGGACGCTGAAAAAGACGAGCTTTCCGGCATCGAGTGTGATGTTCCCCGAAAAGCCGGAGGCATCGTAGGCAAAGTCCCGGCACGCTTCCTCTGCATGCGCTCTGCACGCGGCAAGGTACTCCTCCTGGGTCAGGCTCAGGGAGTCCGCTGCGGACAGATCGTTCAGGAAATCCCCGTAGCGCCCGACCTGCTCGTCATCGAGCACGAGTGCCCGGATGAGGATGCGCTCCCGGGTGGGATCGGTCTTGCCCTCGAGGGCCTCGGGCGTGACATAGCTGTCGTAGGAAAAGCCCATGGGGATGAAGGCCTCGTTCTCATAGACCTTGAAGCCGTTCTCGGTATTCCGGTAGACAAAGCCGGGGATGTCCAGGTCCTCGCCGCCGTCGTCCCGGTCAAAGTAGTACTTGACGGAGAACAGGCCCCGAAGGGTGTAGGACGAGGGCTCTGCACGGGAGGCAACATCCCGGGTGATGCCGATGCTCTCGTAGAAATCGAGGATGGAGGGGCTCACGACGCTCTGGAAGCAGCGCATGCTCGACAGGCCCCAGAACATCGGGTAGTTGTCGAAATCCTCGGAAATATCCACACGGAAGTAGTCCGCCTCGTCCGTCTCATAGGACACGGAGAGGTGTTCCCTGCCGCGGATGCCGCAGTCGATGTACTCCTCCCGGGCGGGCGAGAGGGTCTTGCCGAAATACACCATCGAGCCCATGCACAGCACGCATGCGGCGGTGGTCAGGACGATGGCGGCATGCAGGTCGCCCCGGACCCTGCGCCGCTTGCGCCACAGGTAGAAGAGACCCGCCCAGCACAGGGCGCAGATCCCCAGCTCCACACAGAAATACTCCGGGATCTTGGCAAAGTGCAGGTGCTCTGCTTCCCCGTCCTCCCCGATGGTGGGGATGAGGGCGACAGCGCCGAACACGAGCAGCATCACGCCGCTGACGGTCACGCCGCGCTTCCAGTCCAGGCTGCGGTCGTCGAGCGCCCGGGCCGTCATCATGGCCATGATGAGCAGGGGCATGTAGTACCAGCGCGCATAGTACGAGCTGTTGAAGAGGTAGAAGGCACAGTTGAGGATGGGCACAAAGGCGCACAGGATGCACACGAGCACGAGCCTTGTGGCCCAGTGGCGCTTTTTCTGCCCCATGAAGGTGATGACGCCCGCCATCGAGAACAGCGGCAGATAGCCGCCGATGGAGGCCCAGCGTGCCTGATCGGTGTCGAAGAGCACGGGTCTTGCGGGCGGATCGGGGAGCATGAAGAAGCTCTGGATGATGCGCAGGATCCTTGTTTTATCCCCGTAGAAGATCGTATCCATGCCGTAGAGTGCCTGATCGACGCGGTTGTTGTCCATGACAGCCAGGGCTGCCGGCAGGAGCACCGCACACGCGATCATCACGCCGAGGACCGCTTCGATCCCCAGTGCCAGGAGCTTTTTGAGATCCACATGGAAATCCCGGCAGTTGACGCGCATAAAGAAGTACAGCACGAGGAAGGCGACCTGTCCTGCAAAGAAGAAGTAATTGAGGACCGCCATGAGTGCCACGCAGGCGGCAAACCAGCCGCGCCGGTGGTTGTTGACCAGCTCCTCCATCGCGATGAGCATGAGCGGGAAGAACGCGGTGACGTCCTGGAAGTGGTTGAAGAAGATGTTGAACAGCTGGAAGCCCGAAAATGCGTAGAGCAGGCCGCCGATCACGGCCGCATCGGGACTGCGCACGAAGCGGCGGATGAAGGCATAGGCCGTCACGGCGGCGGTCGCATGCTTGAGTCCCAAAAGCCACGGGATCGCGTAGAGCACTGCCCCCCGCGGCAGGAGCACGGTCATCCAGAAGAAGGGACTGCCGCTCAGGTAGAAGGCATAGGAGCCTAAAAAGCTGCTGCCAAGGTCCGTATACCAGTCCCATCCGAACAGGCCTCCCGCACGCACGATGTCATTGGCATGGCTGTAGAAGGGGAGCTGCTGGGATACAAAATCCCCGTAGTACAGAAAATAGCCCCGGTCATACAGCATCAGCGGCAGAAGCACGAGCATGGTCACACCGAATGCCAGGCCGAACACCAGGACATATCGTTCCCTGCCGCTGCGCAGCGTGCGTATGGGGTTTTCCATGGATCACACCTCCCGTGGCAACTTTTTGTCAGCTGCCGCATATAGTAACAAGGGTAAGCAAAGCCGGCTCACAGCTTCGCCAGGCTCACGAGTACACCGGTGGGCAGGATGTCGATGAGCGCATAGCCCGGTGCCTGCCCGTCGCGGGGCCAGCCGAGACTGCCGGGGTTTACGATGTACATCCCGTCCTCGAAGCGGCTCTCCCGGACGTGGGTATGCCCGTAGAGCACGATGTCCGCACCGGCCTTGCGTGCCTCATACACGATCCGGGCCGTGCCGAACTTGACCTGGAAGGCATCCCCGTGCGCCGCAAACAGCCGGTGTCCGTAGGGCAGGGACTGTGTGAAGGTCCGGTGGGTGCGGTAGATCAGCTGCCCCGTGTCGCAGTTGCCCTTGAGGTATTGCAGCTTGTCCTCAAGCCAGGGCATGGTATCCAGAAAGCGGCTCATCTCCCGTTCCCCGTCGCCCAGATGCACGATCAGATCGGCATCCTCATGCATCCGCAGCACCCGCTCTGCCGCCGGTGCCGCGCCGTGGGTATCGGACATCACGATGATCTGCATACGCATACCTCCTCCAGAACGTCTCGTTTTGCGCCGGTCCTCCGTCCGGACCGCTGGTCCTTTATATTATAACATAAAGCGCAGGAAATTACAATACCACATTGATATTTTTTTCCGGAAAGGAACGGTGATCGTCCATGAACAGATCCTATTCGCAGGGGGAGCTCGAAGGACTCCTCCAGGTAGTCAGCCGGAAGCTCGGGATGGCGCCCGAGCAGCTCCGGGCCGATCTTGAGGCGGGGAAATTTGACCGTGCCATGCAGAGCATGGACCCCGTGCAGGCGCAGAAGCTCCGTCAGGCGGTGCGTGACCCGCAGATGGTGGAGCGGCTCATGAGCACGCCCCAGGCGCGGGCGCTCTACGAGAAGCTCACGGGCGGCCGATAATGGAGGAGCTCCAGGAGAAGCTCCAGGGGCTTTTGTCGGACCCGGAGAGCATGCAGCAGCTCTCGGAGCTGGCAGGGATGCTCACACAGGAGGCTCCGCCGGAAACGCCGGGGAGTGCGCCGGAGCTTCCGGACATGGGGGCGCTGATGAAGATGGGGCAGCTTTTGCAGACGAAGGAGACGCCCGATGCCAATGCCGCGCTCCTGCTCGCACTGCGGCCCCATCTCGGTGTACGCCGTCAGGCGCGTGTGGACAAAGCCGTGCGCCTGCTGCGGCTGTGGCGCATCTGGCAGACGCTCCAGGAGAGCGGGATGCTCGGGGAGCTTTTGTAATGTATAATACGGATCTTTGAAGGGAGGGGACGGGCACATGCCGCAGCATCCGCAGCCGAATTTCAACGCCATG
>JAFTZY010000061.1 GCA_017460955.1 Oscillospiraceae bacterium | reverse complement strand
CCCCCGGCAGCACCCGCACAGCCGGCCCGTGAAGCCGAGCAGCGCATCTTCCATATCGCAGATGCCGCACGCTCCCGCCTCAAGGGCAATGTCAAGGTGCCCGACGGCTACACGCTGCTCGAGAGCTTTTGCTTTGACGGCTTCGGCTTTATGCGCTCGGTCGAGCTCCCCCGCAGCCTGACCGGCATCGGAGAGTACGCCTTCTCCGACTGCAAGCGCCTCAAGACCGTCTCCCTCCCGGAGAATCTGCGCGTCATCCGCCGCGGGGCGTTCAATGCCTGCGGCAAGCTCAATGTGCTGCGCATCCCGCAGGGCGTGACCGAGATCGAGGAGAGCACCTGCTCGTTCTGCCACAGCCTGGAGGTCGTGGAGATCCCCACGACTGTGAGCAGCATCGGCGCACAGGCCTTTGCAGGCTGCACGAGCCTGCGCAAGCTCTTTATCCCGGACAGTGTCAAGTACATCGCTGACGATGCCTTCGCCATGTGCGACCCCGGCCTTGTCATCAAGTGCTATGAAAACTCCTATGTCCATAAATTCTGCGCACAGGCAGGTCTGCGGACCGAGGCCATCAGCAAGGGCGCGATCTTCGGATGATGCGTATCCAGCATACTAATGAGAAAGGGTTGATAGATCATGGTAGAGCTTCAGATCGGACAATACATTGAAATGGAATACGGCGGGGCTGCCAGGGTGCTCAAGGTGCTCGGCAGCGGCGGCCAGGGTATCGTATACCTCGTGGAATTCAACGGCATCAACTATGCCCTGAAATGGTACGACGTGGACAAGATCCGCAATCCCCGCGCCTTCCGCGACAACATCGAGACCAATATCCGCGACGGTGCGCCCAGCGAGAAATTCCTGTGGCCCAAGTACCTCACCAAGCCCCTGGAGACCGGCGGCTTCGGCTACCTCATGGACGTGCGTCCGGAGACCTATGAGTCCTTCGTGGACATCCTCAACACCTACAAGCTGGACATCGATCCGCTCACGGGCCGTGCCATGAAGTCCCCCGTGCAGTTCAAGAGCCTGTTTGCACTCGTGACGGCGGTCATCAACATCGTCAATGCCTTCCGCCAGCTCCACAGAGCCGGCAAGAGCTACCAGGACCTGAACGACGGCGGCTTCTTCATCAACGTCAACAACGGCGACATCCTCGTGTGCGACTGTGACAACATCGCGCCCGACGGCAGCAACTTCGGCATCGGCGGCAAGCCCGGCTATATGGCCCCCGAGGTCGTAAGGGGCATTGCCAAGCCCAATGTGCAGACCGACAAGTATTCGCTGGCCGTCGTGCTCTTCAAGCTCCTGTTCCGCGGCGACCCCATGGAGGGCGAGAAGGTGGTCAAGGACATCTGCCTGACCGAGACCGCAGAGCTCAAGCACTACGGCAAGCAGGCCGTCTTTGTGTATGACCCGAACGATGCCTCGAACCGCCCCGTGCGCGGCATCCATGACAACGTCATCAAGTTCTGGAAGATCTATCCCGACTACATCCGCGAGGCCTTCATCCATTCGTTCACGACCGGCATCGCAGAGCCGAACCGCCGCATCATCGAGAACGAGTGGCAGAAGCTCTTCATCCGCCTGCGCTCGGAGATCATCTCCTGCACCTGCGGACGCACCAATTTCGCCTCCATGTTCGAGGAGGCCGGGAATCACTTCTACCGCTGCCCGCGCTGCGGCAGTGAGTACGCCAGCATTGCCTTCAACAACCGGGATTACCGTATCCCGCTGTACCTGGGCTGTAAGTTCTATGCATGTGAGACCGAGCTTGCCTCCGATGATTTCACGACTGTGACCGGCGAGCTCGTCGAGAACAAGCTCAAGCCCGGCATGATGGGCATCAAGAACCTGTCGCGTCAGGTATGGCGTGCCAAGATGCCCGACAACCAGTTCTACAATGTCGCACCCGGCAAGGGCTTCCCGCTGTGGAACGGCATCGTGATCGACTTCGGCGGCGGCATCAAGGCCCGCATCAACGACGAAGCATAATGAAGAAAGGAGATGCAGTCAATGCTTGATGATATGGATACAGCGCTGGATATGGGCGATGAGCTCGACGGCGAGCTGAGCTTCTACGATGACGATCCGCTCAACGCGACGGGTGTTTCCCGCAAGAGCCTGGTCATCTTCTTCCTGATCGATACCTCCGGCAGTATGAAGGGCACCAAGATGGGTGAGCTCAATACCGTCATGGAGGAGCTGATCCCGGAGATCCGCAGAGTCGGCGAGGCGGACACGGATGTCAAGATCGCCGTGCTGACCTTCTCGAATTCCGTGATGTGGATGTACTCCGAGCCCATCTCGATCGAGGACTTTGAATGGATCCGCCTGCGTGCGGACGGCGTGACCAGTATGGGCGCTGCCTTCAAGGAGCTGTCCATCCGCATGTCCCGCAACAGCTTCCTCAATTCCCCGTCCCTGTCCTTTGCTCCCGTTATGTTCCTGATGACGGACGGCTATCCGTCGGACGATTACAAGACGGGGCTTGCCTCCCTGAAAAAGAACAGCTGGTATAAGTACGGTCTGAAAACGGCACTCGGCATCGGCAAGGAGGCCAATGACGACATGCTCGCAGAATTCACCGGCACCAAGGATACCGTAGTGCATGCCTACTCCGGCGGACAGCTCGCACACCTCATTAAGATCATCGCTGTGACCTCGTCCCAGATCGGCAGTAAGAGCATGACCCTCTCCGATGATACCCAGCATGAGCTGGGCATGCAGGACGTATTCGAGTCCAAGCAGAAGCTCCTGGGCGAGCAGATCCAGGAGATCATCAAATCCGAGGGCTACGGCGACGTTCCCTTCGACAGCGGCTGGTAAGGCGCTGTACGGTAAGATAAGGGAGGTGCTCAGAATATGTACAGCGGATTTTACCATTCCGTGATCGGTGCCAGTCATACGGCAAAAGGAACGGTATGCCAGGATTTTTCAGATTTCAAGGTCTACGAAAATTACGCGCTTGCCGCAGTGGCGGACGGCCACGGCAGCAAGAAGCATTTCAGAAGTGACGTCGGCGCACGCATGGCCGTTGCAGCCACCGTGCAGACTGTCGCAAGCTATTATGCGGATGCCCCCGCTTTTGAGGAGAGCTTCGAGCGGGATCCCAAACGGCTCATCCGCAAGATCGAAAAGCAGATCATTTCCAGATGGGACCGGGCGATCCTCCGGCATTTGCAGGAGAATCCCTTCACCGCACTCGAGCGGGCCCCCTTCTCCGAGGAGGAGTTTGAGGACATCCGCACCGAGTCCATCTACGGCACCACGCTCATTGCCGTGGTGTACGGCCGGAAATTCACCTTCGGCATCCAGATCGGCGACGGCAGTATGGTCGTCATTGACCAGGATGCACAGGCAGAAATGCCCATTATCGACGATGAGAGCTGCCCTGCCAACCTCACAGCGTCCATGAGCAATTCCAATGCCATCGACCTGTTCAACAGCTTCTACACGATGGAGGCGCCCCTGGCCGTGTTCGTGTCCACGGACGGACTTTACACGTCCTTCCGCAGCAGCGAGGATTTCCTCGACTACCACACGATCATCGCAAGTCATTTAGGCCAGCTCGGCGAGTTCGATAAGGTCATCACCAGAAACCTTGTCAAGCGCACCAATTTCGGTACGCAGGACGACATCTCCATGGCCGGTGCCTTCGATCCGCAGTTCCTGGCACAGCATCTGCAGATCCTGCGCACGCAGGTCGAGAAGAACAAGCGCCGCGCCGAGATGCGCAAGGCCGAGCAGGCTGCCCGCATCCAGAAGCAGAAGCTGAAAAATCAGCTCAGGCGCAACCCCAATCTCCAGGTGGAGTGACAAAACCCGCATCCACGCATAATAAGGAAAGGAAAAAACATTTATGAATCAGGAAAAAAACAAGGGCTTTAATATTTTCATCCTCGTTGTGGGGATCATCCTCTATCTGGCAGTCTTTCTGATCCAGGGACCGCTCTCCCTGGCACCGTCCTTCAACGGTGTGTTCGGTCAGATCCTCGTGCTCATCTCCACGGTCATCGTGGTGACCAACGGTAAGCGCGGCTTCATCGCAGCACTCATCCTCAACGGTCTGACCACACTGTCCGCGCTCATGTCCACCCTGCGCAGCCAGAACATGGGGGCACTGCCCGGCATCATCACCCCCATCGCTACCATCCTCACCGTGACCATCATCTTCGTGTACATTGACCGCAGCCGCAAGATGCATGCCGAGCTCAACGAGAGCTATGAGCAGATGATCGAGCAGAACCGCGTGATGAAGGAAAAGGACGACGCCCTGACCTATCTTGCTTACTACGACCGCATGACCACCCTGCCCAACAAGCAGCGTTTCCTGGATGATCTGGGTGACCGTGTGGCCCAGAGAGCTCCCTTCACCGTCATCACAGCCGATGTGGACGATTTCAAGCGCATCAACGATGCCTACGGCCACAAGGCCGGTGACGATGTGATCCGCACCTATGCCGAGCGCATCGACAAGTACAGCGGCAGCCGCTACACCGTCGCCAGAACGGGCGGCGACGAGTTCGGCATCATCCTCGACGGCACCCCCACCGAGGCCGATATCCTCAACATCATCGAGCAGCTGCGTGCGCTCTTCGGCGAACCCGTTATGGTCAACGGTGAGCCCGTTTCCGTGAACATGTGCTACGGCGTTGCTGCCCATCCCCGTGACGGTGCCGATCCCGAGCTCCTGCTCGACTGCGCTGATGCAGCCATATACAGCGCCAAGCTCGGCGGCAAGAACCGCACCTGCTTCTACAGCCAGCCCACAGCATAAGACCTCCACGACAGAAAGGCAGGAACATCTATGGAAATGGAGTCCAAGGATCTGTATAACTACGCCGTCCGGCTCATGGAGAATGTCAAGCTGGTCGAGCCGAACCTCGTCTCCGGACGCGATGCGGAGTTCTGCGTAATGATCACCGACCGGCAGCATGTGTTTGCCGGCGTGACAAGCGTGAAGATCAGCGCCGGACAGCTCATGCGGGCATGCCCGGAATACAACGCCATCATGGCGCTGTCCCAGACGGACGAGGACAAGGTGGATCAGCTCATCACGATCTCCTTTGCGACCCGTGAGGTCAGCCAGCCGTGCGAGTCTTGCATCAAGCTGTTGTGCGAGACCAATCCGGAGAACCGCTTCACCGACATTTATATCGCTGCCAACCGCAGTGTCAAGGCCATTGAGTTGCTTGCCCCCGGTTCGCTCGGCCCCGAGGATCAGTTCGATCCCGAGGGGGAGAGCACCGAGGACGCCATGGCAGAGTTTGAAGTACCCGATCCCGCGGAGTTTGAGACGCCCGCACCCGAGGCGCCGGAAGTCCCCGCTGCACAGGCCGCACTTGATATCGACGGCTTTGAGATCCCGCCGGAAATGGCCATGCCCGCCTCCGTGCAGGGTGAGCCCGATCCGTCCTTTACCGGGACGGTGAAGCCCGATGACAAGCCCTCGATCGAGAGCGTCTTTGCGGATCTGGAGAACGAATTCGTGAACGCCCAGGCAGAGCCCGACCCGGCACGGACCTTCACCGAACAGACGGAGGAAGAGGACGCCGCCGGGGAACCGAACGAATTTGCAGAGGAACCGAACGAGTTTGCGCAGGAAGCTCCGGCCCCCGCTCAGGCCATGGAGCCGCAGAACGAGTTCGCAGCGGAAGCGCCCGCTCCGGCACCGGCCCAGACCATGGAGCCGCAGAACGAGTTCGCAGCGGAAGCGCCCGCTCCGGCACCGGTCCAGACCATGGAGCCGCAGAATGAGTTCGCAGCGGAAGCGCCCGCACCGGCACCGGTCCAGACCATGGAGCCGCAGAACGAGTTTGCCGCCGAAGCGCCCGCACCGGCACCCGCTCAGGCCATGGAGCCGCGGAATGAATTTGCTGCCGAAGCGCCCGCTCAGGCCATGGAGCCGCAGAATGAATTTGCACAGGATGCGCCCAACGAATTTGCCGAGGAACCCAACGAGTTTGCCGAGGAGGCACCCGAGGCCATGGCACCCGTGCGGACGATGGAAGTGCCGGAGGAAGGCGATTTCTCCGCATTCGGCTTCGAGGCAGGGGAATCCCCCGAGCCGCCGCCCGCAAGCGATCCGAATTTCTACCAGCCGCCGATGCAGGGCGGTCCTGCACAGGCGCAGCAGCCCCAGCAGCAGGGCTTCACTGCCCTGCCCCAGAACCAGCCGATCTACGGCGCGGTCGCAAGGCCGGGCATGCAGCAGAATGCACAGCAGTCCCAGCAGCTCCAGCAGTCCCAGCAGCTCCAGCAGCCGCAGCAGCCCATGTATGCGCAGCAGCAGCCGATGTATGCACAGCAGCCGCAGCGCCAGTCGATGTATATCCAGCCGGGAGGACCCCAGCAGCAGTCGATGTATATCCAGCCGGGAGGACCCCAGCAGCAGTCGATGTATATCCAGCCCGGGCAGCCGCAGCAGCAGTCCATGTATATCCAGCCCGGGCAGCCGCAGCAGCAGTCCATGTATATGCAGGCCGGTGGATCCCAGCAGCCGCAGCAGCAGTCCATGTACATGCAGCCCGGGCAGTCCCAGCAGCCCATGTACCAGCAGCCGATGTACGGGCAGCAGCCCATGTATTCCCAGCCCGCGCACAGCCAGCAGATGCCGCAGCAGTCGAGCTATTCGCAGGGGTCTCCCCAGGCAAAGGCGGACGGCTCCGTGTTCAGGCAGCGTCTGTCCCGCTTCATGGATGACGCGCCCGGTGCTGCACCGAGCCGCGGCGTGCGCACCATGCCGCAGCAGCAGGCAGATACCGGCCTGAGCGCCGATACGCCGCTGTCCGCTGCCGAGATGCAGCGCCTTGCCAAGGAGAAGAAGAAGGCAGCCAAGATCGATGCGGAATTCCGCAAGCAGATGAAGAAGCGGGGATTCTAAGCGATATACATGAAGAAAAGCCCCCCTTGAGAGGGGGCTTTTTCGATTGCTTGTGCGTTTTGATGATAGATCCGTTGCCGCATAAAGGCGGCAAGGAAGACGCCGTCCGGAGTTGGAGAAGGGGATTTCGCCGCTTGCAATCAGCCAGCAGAAATGCTGAATGCACGCTTCACCTTAGATTTGAAGTGTGCGGCGAGCGACCAGAGGCAAGTTTAATGGAGATCATCGGAGAGTAGGCCGACCTTTGAATGCCGCTTGCGGCATTCATTGGGAGGCATCTGCCTGCGGGGGCTCCCCGCCTCATATTTCCACACGGCGCAGGCCCTTGATGTGGGAGAGCCGGCAGCGCAGCCGATGGAGCGTTTCGGGCTCCGTGTCGTCCAGGACCGCCCGGAAATCCGAGAGGTATTCCCCCCGGCTGCCCCGCACCACACGGGCGTTGTGCGTGCGGATGCCGATCCCGAGTCCCGAGCAGATCCCCGTGATCTCGCTGACGACGCCCACCCGGTCCAGGGTGAGAATGCGGATCGGTGTCCCGTTGTTCATAAAAATCCCTCCTTATCCCGGAATGCCCCGCATCCCGCCTGCTTTTTTATTTATGATACCACATTCTGCTGCCCTGTGTGAAATACCGGTTTTCAATACCCAGTCATAGATTTTGATGAAAGGAGCCCCCGCCATGAAACGTCTGACCGTCGGGATGCTCGCCCATGTGGATGCGGGCAAGACCACCCTCTCCGAGGCGATGCTCTACACTGCCGGCATGCTGCGCCGGCTCGGCCGCGTCGATCACGGCGATGCCTTCCTCGATACCGATGCGCTCGAGCGCTCCCGGGGCATCACCATCTTTGCCAAGGAGGCAAGGCTCCTCCTGCCGGACGCGGAGCTCACCCTCCTCGATACCCCCGGACATGTCGATTTCTCCGCCGAGATGGAACGCACCCTCTCGGTCCTCGATTATGCCGTGCTCGTCGTGAGCGGCTCCGAGGGCGTGCAGAGCCATACCGAAACGCTCTGGAGCCTCCTTGACCATGCCGGGGTTCCAGTGTTCGTCTTTGTCAATAAGATGGACCTCTCGCATTCCTCGCAGGAGGCGATCATGCAGGAGCTGCGGGAACGGCTCGACCCTGCATGCGTGGATTTCACGCAGGAGGACGATGCCTTCTATGAGGCGGTCGGCGCCACCGATGAGGCGCTCATGGAATCCGTGCTCGAAACGGGATGCGCCCCCATGGACGGCATCGCCCGCGCCGTGACGCAGCGCCATGTGTTCCCGTGCTGCTTCGGGTCGGCATTGCGCTGCGAGGGGATCGAACGCCTCCTCACCCTCCTTGCGCACTGCACCCTTCCGCTGCCGCGCCGTGACGCCTTTTCCGCAAGGGTGTTCAAGATCACCGAGGAGGCGCAGGGCAAGCGCCTGACCCACCTGAAGGTCACCGGCGGCGTGCTGCGCCCGAAGGATGTCCTGCAAGGGGAGACCCCGCAGCCCTGGGAGGAGAAGGTGGATGCCATCCGGCTCTACTCCGGGACGAAATTCACCCCCGCCGATGCGGTGTACCCCGGGACGGTCTGCGCCGTCACGGGCCTGACACAGACCTTCCCCGGACAGGGCCTTGGCACCGAGCCCGATGCCCCCGCCCCCACGCTCGAGCCCATTCTGCGCTATGCCGTGGCGCTGCCCGCCGAGGTGCCGATCCATACCGCCCTTAGCGCACTGCGCAGGCTCGAGCAGGAGGATCCCCAGCTCCATGTTGCCTTCCGCGGCGGGGAGATCACCGTGCTGCTCATGGGCGAGATCCAGCTCGATGTGCTCGCATCCGTCCTGGAGGAGCGCTTTTCGATCCGGGCAGGCTTTGTCCCGGCGGGTGTGGCCTACCGGGAGACGATCGCCGCACCCGTGCAGGGACTCGGGCATTATGAGCCGCTGCGGCATTATGCCGAGGTGCGCCTGCTTCTCGAGCCAGGCGCCCCGGGCAGCGGCGTGCAGCTTGCCACGGTATGCCGGGAGGATGCACTTGACCGCAACTGGCAGCGCCTGATCCTCACGCACCTGGGCGAGCGGCAGCATCCGGGCGTGCTCACGGGCTCGCCGCTCACCGATGTGAAGATCACGCTCCTTGCCGGGCGTGCGCACAAGAAGCACACCGAGGGCGGGGATTTCCGGCAGGCGACCTACCGGGCGGTGCGGCAGGGCCTGATGCAGGCGGAAAGCGTGCTCCTTGAGCCGTGGTACCGGTTCCGGCTCGAGGTGCCGCTGACAAGCGTGGGCCGGGCGCTCACGGACCTGGAAATGCGCGGTGCAAGGCCCCTGGCACCCCAGACCCTCGGGGAGACGGCCGTGATCGAGGGACGTGCCCCCGCCGCACTCATGATGACCTACCGCACGGCCGTGATGGAGTACACCCACGGCCGGGGACGGCTCACCTGCCGTCCGGACGGGTATGCCCCGTGTCCGGAGCCGGCGCCCGTGATCGAGCGCATCGGGTACGATCCGCTTGCGGATCCGGAGGGCTCGCCGGACTCGGTGTTCTGCTCCCACGGTGCGGGGGTGCTGGTCCACTGGGACGAGGTGGCCGCCCATATGCATACGGAGGACCCGCAGAAGGAACGCCCCGTGCAGGTACAGGAGCGCCGAGTCCGTCCCGTGCGGGAGGCGTACACGGGCAGTGCCGAGCAGGATGCACAGCTCAAACAGATCTTCGAGCAGACCTACGGCACCATCCGCCGGGATGCGCGGGAGGAGCGGCGCAATTTCCATACGCCCGCCCCCGAGCGAACGGTTTCCCGGAAGCGCGTGCCCCTGCCCTCGGGACCGGAGTACCTGCTCGTGGACGGGTACAACATCATCTTTGCCTGGGAGGAGCTGAAAAGGATCGCCGCGCAGGACCTCGATGCGGCCCGTGACCGGCTCGTCCATCTCCTGGACAACTACCGCGGCTACCGGGACTGCCGGCTGATCGTGGTGTTCGATGCCTACCGCGTCAAGGGCGGCACGGGGAGCGTGCAGCGCATCGGCGGCGTGGATGTGGTGTATACCAAGGAGGCCGAGACGGCGGATACCTACATCGAGCGCATCTCCCATGAGCTGGCGAAGGATTACCGCGTGCGCGTGGCGACCTCGGACGGCATGGAGCAGATCATCATCCTCGGCAACGGCGCCTACCGCATGTCCGCCCAGGAGCTCTGGCAGGAGGTCCGTGCTGCCGGTGCCGGGGAGCGCTGAGCCGTTCCCGAAAATACCTCTTGCCAAATGCCGCGGAATGTGGTATAATACAGAAGTAGGCCTTACGCATGAGGGAAGGGGGAGCATCCATGAAACTCATTTTTGCCATCGTCAACGGCGATGACAGCCCGGCCGTTTCCCGGGCGCTGACCAAGGCGGGCTTTTTTGCCACGAAGCTTGCCTCCACCGGCAGCTTTCTGAGCGCCGGGAATACCACCTTCCTGACCTGCGTGGAGAACGAACGGGTCGAGGAGGTCATCTCCATCATCCGGGATAAGAGCCATAAGCGGCGGCAGTTCGTCCCCACGGGCGCACCCATGGATTCCGGGGTGAGCTTCCCCGTGGAGGTCGAGGTCGGGGGCGCGACCGTGTTCGTCACCGATGTCGAGCGCTTTGAAAAGCTATGACGCTCTACGGAAAAACTGCGCAGAGCCGCCTCATCCGGACCATGGCAGCAAGGGAGCAGCTCCCCCATGCCATGCTGATCTGCGGTGAGGAGGGGACGGGGCGCCGGACCCTTGCGCACTTTACCGCAATGGCAGCGCTGTGTACGGGGCAGGACAAGCCCTGCGGCACCTGCCTGCACTGCCGCAAGATCGAAGGGGGCATCCATCCGGATGTCATCGAGGTCGAGCATTCCGGGAAGCTGCAGGGCTTTTCCGTCGATACCGTCCGGCGGATCTGCCGGGAGGCCATCGTCGCCCCCAATGACGGCGCACGGAAGATCTATCTCTTTACCGACTGCGACCGCATGGACGTGCGTGCGCAGAATACCCTCCTCAAGCTCACCGAGGAGCCGCCGCCCCATGTGCTGCTGCTCTTCACGGCAAAGCACCGCCATGCGCTGCTCGAGACGATGCGCTCGCGTATGATGATCCTCCCCGTGGGACCCTGTTCCCGGGAGGCGCACAGGGAGGCGCTGCTCGCGCAGGGGTGCAGTGCAGGGGAGGCCGATGCCGCCTATGAAGCGTGCGGCGGGAATATCGGGCGGTCCCTGCGGTGGCTGCACGATGCCGGGATGCAGGAGATGACGGCCAATGCCGCCCGTCTGACCACGGCACTCGCAGTGCGCGATGCGTATGAGATCCTGCGCCTGCTCTCGGTGTATGAGAAGGACCGGCAGGAGGCGTGCAGCTTCCTTATGCTGCTCGAGCGGCAGCTGCGGGATGCGCTTGCCTTGAAATTTGAGGCGCAGGACATGATAGGCTGCGACCGGAGCAGTGCGAAGGCCCTCTCGGAGGCCGTCACGTCCGGACGCGCTGCAAGGATGCATGCGGCCGTACAGGAAGCATATGAGGCATTGCAGGCCAATGTCAGCGTCAGGCTGGCACTTGCCGCACTCGGCGGCAGCCTGCTTAGTGATACAGAAAGGAAGTAGCATGATCGAGATCGTAGGTGTCCGTTTCCAGAATTCGGGCAAGGTCTATTATTTTGCCCCGGGCGGACTGACACTGCCCATGGGCACAAGGGTCGTCGTGGAAACGGCCCGCGGGATGGAATGGGGCACCGTCTCCATCCCCAACCGCAAGATCGAGAGCGAGGGCGTGGTATCGCCCTTAAAGCCCGTCATCCGCATCCTTACCGCGGAGGATGAGCGTGCGCTCGAGCAGAACCGTCAGAAGGAGAAGAAGGCATTTGCCGTGTGCGAGAAGAAGATCGCCGAGCGAAAGCTCGACATGAAGCTCGTGGACGTCAGCTGCGCCTTCGACAATTCCAAGCTCCTGTTCTATTTCACAGCGGATACCCGTGTGGATTTCCGCGAGCTGGTCAAGGATCTGGCCTCCGTGTTCCGCATGCGCATCGAGCTTCGGCAGATCGGTGTCCGGGACGAGGCAAAGATGTTCGGCGGACTTGGCGTGTGCGGAAGAGAATTCTGCTGCCGGGGGTACCTCTCGGATTTCCAGCCCGTGTCCATCAAGATGGCCAAGGAGCAGGGACTGTCCCTCAACCCCACCAAGATCTCCGGTACCTGCGGCCGCCTGATGTGCTGCTTAAAGCACGAGCAGTCGGTCTATGAGGAGCTCTCGAAGATCACCCCCCGCATCGGCTCGTATGTCAAGACCCCCCAGGGCCGCGGTAAGGTCGAGGATGCCAACCTCATCACCGGCAAGCTGCGCATCAAGCCCGAGGGGGAGGATGCCGTGCCCTATATCATCGACCGCGCCGAGGCCGAGCCCATCCGCCAGGAAAATAAGCCCCGCCCCCAGAAGGAGGAGCACCGCCGCCATGACCGCAAGCCCGGTCAGAACGACCAGAATGCCCGCAGCGCACAGGGCGGCCAGAACCACCAGAAGCGTGCCGGGAATGGTCAGAATGCACAAAAAAATCAGCAGACTTTAGCTAAAACTACAAAAAACGAACAAAGCAATTGACACTTTTCAAAAAATGTGGTATACTAAAATCATCATAAATCCTACATCCTTATTATGCTTGGGTGGATCCTGTTACAGGATCTGCCCGCTTTTTTTAAGTACCGTGCATAATTGCGGTTTTCACGGTCCATACTACCTTCGCAGGGCATCCGCCTTGCAGAAAAGAGGTACAATGCCATGTGGGATAAGATCTGTCTGGCACTGCTCATCATCGGCGGCATCAACTGGGGTCTGGTCGGCCTGTTCGAGTTCGACCTGGTTGCATGGCTGTTCGGCGGCGGCACTGCCATTCTCAGCAGGGTGGTCTACATTCTGGTAGCCATCTCTGCGGTCTGGTGCTCCACCCTGCTCTTCCGTCTTGGCGACGAGGAGCACGATGAAGTGCGCAGCATCGGATAAAAAAAGCCCCCGTTCCTGTGAGATGGGAACGGGGGTGCTTTTTATGAAACTCAGTCGTTGAGCAGCTTTGCCAGGTGGGCCTTCTTTCTGGCTGCATTGTTCTTGTGCAGCAGATTCTTGGCACATGCCTGATCCACACGCTTGATGGCGAGCTTGACTGCTTCGGCCTTGTTGGCATCGTTGTTGGCAGCGGCCAGCTCAGCCTTCTTGATCATGGTCTTGAGATTGGACTTTCTTGCCTTGTTGGCCAGGGCCTTGGTCTTGTTGACCTTCACTCTCTTCTTGGCAGACTTGATGTTCGGCATTTCTTCAGAGCACCTCCTTGTTTCTTCTGTCGCCGGTGCATAACTGCTCCGGCACGGTATAAAATAGGAAGGCAGTGAGACACAGCTGCCTTCGGACGGCACGATCGTCCGTGCATAGTATACCGTTACTACACCTACAGATTATTATACCATCTTTCCGCCGGGATTGCAAGCGGCAGTTTCACGGTTTTTCGGAGAAAAACTTTCCACTTTTTCGGCATCCTGCCCAAATCCCGCATGATCAGGAGGTCATTATGCCAAATCGCACCGATCTGGCCCTGGAATGCCTTGCCGCCGCCAAGGAGCGCCGGGGCATCACCGAGCACAAGCGCGGCAGGGTCTTTTCCATCACGGAGATCCGCATTGACGACGACGAGAGCGGGCGGTCCCTCGGCAAGGGACGGGGGCGCTATATCACGCTCGAGGGACAGTCCCTGTCGCGGTTTTCGGACGAGTATGAAGCCATGGCACAGGAGCTTGCCGGGGAGCTGCGGGAGCTCCTCCCGGCGCAGGGGGACATCTTCGTGGCAGGGCTCGGCAACAGCGACATCACCCCCGATGCACTCGGTCCCCGGACGGCTGCCGGGGTGCTCGCGACGCGGCATCTGCGGCGGGTGCTGAATGCCGAGGACGAGGCCTTTCTGCGGGAGCTGCGGCCGGTGAGCGTGCTCTCGGGCGGCGTGCTCGGACAGACGGGGATCGAATCCGCCGAGCTCATCGCTGCCGTGGCAGAGCGCATCCGGCCCGCAGCAGTCATTGCCGTGGATGCGCTGTGCTGCTCGTCGCTCACACGGCTCGGGACGACCGTACAGCTCTCGGATGCGGGGATCTCACCGGGGAGCGGTGTGGCCAATCACCGGACGGCACTTGATGCCGGGAGTCTGGGCGTGCCGGTCATCGGCATCGGCGTGCCGACGGTGATCGGGATGAAAACCATCGCCGAGGACCTCACCGGACGGCTCCCCCTGCCCACCTCGGAGGACATGGTCGTCACGCCCCGGGACATCGACCGGCTCATCAGTCAGGCCGCACGTCTCTTGTCCTGCGGCATCAATCTCGCGCTCCATCCGCAGATGACGTATGCGGATGCAAGCGGCGTATGAACACAGCCAAAAAACGCCCCCGCCTGAACACACAGGCAGGGGCGCAGTGCATTTTTAAAAGAACAGCCTTAGCCGATCACTCTGACGCGGATGACGCCGTCAGCGGCCTTGACAGCCTCTGCATCGGCATCGCCGGCAAGGATCGTGTAGCCGAAGCCCTTCTTCACACCGGATGCCAGAACGGTGCCCGGGAAGGAAGCGCCTTCCTTGTGCAGGACGCATACCTTCTTGGCAGCATCGGCGGAAACATTCGGGAAGTTCACGGAATTTGTGATATTGCCGTTCTCGATGTAGTCGATCAGCTCATTGGCAGCCATGATGGCGCAGTTGTCCTCGGACTCGGCGGTGGAAGCACCCAGATGCGGGATGGCGACCACACCGTCCATCTTGACGGTCTTGGCATTCGGGAAGTCAGTCACATAGGCAGAGACCTTGCCGGAGGCGATGGCCTTCTCGAGGTCCTCGTCATTGACCAGCTCACCTCTTGCGAAGTTCAGGACCTTCACACCGTCCTTGCACTGTGCAAAGACATCGGCATTGAAGAAGCCCTTGGTATCGTTGTTGCACGGTACATGCAGGGTGATGTAATCGGATGCTGCATAGACCTCCTCCTTGGTGGCGACCACCTTGCAGAAGGGTGCGATCTCGGCAGCGGCAGCGTCGGTCAGGAACGGATCCGTGCCGACAACGGTCATGCCCAGTGCAGCGGCAGCCTGTGCGACCTTGCGGCCGATGGCACCCAGACCGATGACGCCGAGCGTCTTGCCGGTGATCTCGCAGCCGCCGAAGTTGGACTTGCCCTTCTCGACCTGCTTGGCAACATTCATATCCGCCGTATCCTCGAGCGTGGAGGCCCACTGCACGGCAGCGGTCACCTTACGGGAGGCCAGGAACAGGCCGGCGAGCACGAGCTCCTTGACGGCATTGGCATTGGCACCGGGGGAATTGAAGACCACGATGCCGGCCTCAGCGCACTTTTCGACCGGGATGTTGTTGGTGCCGGCACCGGCACGGCCGATGGCCAGGAGATCTGCGCCGAGCTCCATGTCATGCATGACAGCGGAGCGCACGAGGATGCCGGTGGGGTTCTCCACAGCATCACCGACGGTGTAGCGGGACTTGTCAAACAGATCCGTGCCGCAGGCAGCGATCTTGTTGAGCGTTAAAATATTGTACATGGGGAAACACTCCTTTTCGATATGATGGGATCGGAAGTCAGACATAATTAACGACCCAGTACCACAGCAGGATCGTGGCAACGGGGGTGAGCATCAGAGCGATGCCGGCGAGCAGGAAGGGGGAGCGCTTCATGGGCTTCATTCCCTTGCTCAGGGGATGCCCTGTGAGGAACGCAAGCTTCGGCTTCTCCCCGAAATAGGTGACGAGCACCTCGCCGCCCGGCAGCAGCTCCGGGTAGGACTTTTCGATGACGGACATCGCAATGGGCTGGTAGAGCCGGAGCCTTCGCACCTCACCGCTGTCCAGTGTCACTGCCACGACCGGGTACTGCATCGCAGTCGCCGCATAGGCCGCCGTCATCCAGATATTGCTCGAGACATACGGCTTGTAGCCCGTGACGTGCCCGATCGCGCAGTGTTCATTTGCATAGACGTGCCGCTGCTCCCAGATGCCGTAGACCGTCAGGGCCATACCGCCGATGAGCAGCAGAAGCAGAAAGATCTCCATGTGAGGATCACTTGGTGTTCTCTTCCTCGAACTTCTTCATGAAGGCAACGAGCTTCTCCACGCCCTCGATCGGCATTGCGTTGTAGATGGAAGCACGCATACCGCCGACCGTTCTGTGGCCCTTGAGGTTCTCAAAGCCGGCAGCCTTGGCCTCGGCTACGAACTTGGCATCGAGATCGGCATCGCCGGTCACGAACGGTACGTTCATCAGGGAGCGGTCCTTCTTCTCGACCGTGCCCTTGAAGAGCTTGGACTGATCGAGGAAATCGTACAGGATGGCAGCCTTCTTCTCGTTGTGTGCCTTCATGCCCTCGAGGCCGCCCATCTTCTTGATCCACTTGAAGACCTTGCCGCAGATGTAGATGCCGTAGCAGGGGGGCGTATTGTACAGGGACTTGTTGTCGGCCTGGATCTTCCAGTCGCACATGGTGGGTGTCTGTGCCACAGCGGGACCGTCAGCGATCAGGTCCTCACGGACGATGACGATCTGTACGCCGGCAGGGCCGACATTCTTCTGCACGCCGCCGTATACGACACCGTACTTGGATACGTCGATCGGCTCGGACAGGAAGCAGGAGGATACGTCGGAAACCAGGATATGGCCCTTGGTATTCGGCAGCTCCTTGTACTTGGTGCCGTAGATGGTATTGTTCTCGCAGATGTAAACATAGTCAGCATCCTCGGGAATGTCCAGATCGGAGCAGTCCGGGATATAGGAGAAGGTCTTGTCGGCGGAGGAAGCGACTCTTACGACCTCGCCGTACTTCTCTGCCTCGGCAGCAGCCTTCTTGGCCCACTGACCGGTGATGATGTATGCAGCCTTGCCGTTCTTCATCAGGTTCATCGGCACCTGTGCGAACACGAGGGATGCGCCGCCCTGGAGGAACATCACCTTGTAGTTGTCCGGGATGTTCATCAGGTCACGCAGATCCTGCTCTGCCTCGTCAATGATCTGCTGGAACATCTTGGAGCGGTGGGACATCTCCATGACGGACATCCCGCATCCGCGGTAATCCAGCATTTCCTCTGCGGCTTCCTTCAGGACCTCCTCCGGCAGAACAGCCGGGCCTGCGCTGAAATTGTAAACTCTGCTCATGTTAAACTACCTCCATCGTGAAAAAAATAACGATTTTCTGTACATCCGCCGCTGCCGCTGCCATGGAGGGAGCCGCAGCGGTCGGACTCACATCCTATATTATACTCTTTTTTTTCCATGAAGTCAAGGCATTCTTTGTCATTCCGTCTCTTTTGTATACTTTGCTGTAATCCGACACCTTCTTTTTGTGGAATACGACTGTATTTCTGTGGCGTACAGTCCGGAGGCGCAGGTGTCAAAACCGATGCGTAAAAATTGATGAATCTGACAAAAAATGCGAAAATACTTGTAAGCGGTCCGGAAATGTGGTATAATAAAACCGTATGTGACAAACGCTCAGGAGAAATGCTGCCGCAGTGCCTCGGTCAGGTGCCGCGCCGGGATGCACAGCAGGAACCAGAACGTGCTGTAGAGCGGGCAGATCTGTCCGCGGAAATTCAGCGGCAGACGGCTGTAATCCCACACATGCCAGTGCAGATGCAGATTGACCGCGCATCCCACGGTCAGCTCGAGTGCGGTGATGACAAATGCACCGCACAGATAGCGCAGGGGCATCGGCATGCGCTGCGGTGCGGCCGCAAAAAGAACGCTCAGCAGCGCCAGGGCCGTCCCGCCCGTGAGCGCCATCGTCCAGTGTGTGTAGCCGCGTGCGGCGATCTCGATCAGGGCGTAGAGGAAAAATCCGGTCAGATAGGTCCGGAACAGGGGAAGCGTTTTCATCGGTATCACTCCTTGTCGGAAATGGTGCGCGGTGGGGGGCCGCATCCGGAGGATTCCCGGAAAGAGGTGAATTTATGCAGTGGATCGTGCTGATACTATGTATTGTGATCGTCATTTTGCTCATCGTGCTGCTCTGGCTTGTCAGAAGGCTCTCACAGGGGGAGCCGGGCACCGTGCGGGAGCTCTCCCGGCTGGAGGCGGCCGTGACGGCCTCCCGGCAGACACAGGGGGAGGCGGTCGCACAGATCGCGCAGTCCCTGCGTGCCGAGCAGCAGCAGAGCTTTGACCGGCAGTCGGACATGCTCGAGGTACGCTCGCGTCAGACCGAGGAGCGCCTGCTTGCCATGGAGCGCTCGATGAATACACAGCTCACCCAGATGCGCAGGGAGCAGCAGGCACAGCTTGACGCCATGCGCGGCGTGGTGGACGAGAAGATGCAGAAGGTCCTCGATGCCCGCATCCGGGAGGCCTTTACCTCGGTCAATGACCGGCTCGAGCAGGTGTACAAGGGACTCGGCGAGATGCAGAGCCTTGCGGGGAGCGTGGGCGACCTCAAGCGTTTGCTCTCGAATGTCAAGGCAAGGGGCGAGATCGGGGAGATCCGGCTCGAGGCGCTTCTGAGCGACATGCTCCCGGAGGGGCAGTTCGTGCGCAATGCCAGGATCGGCAAGGGCACTGTGGAATTTGCCCTGCGTCTGCCGGAGGCGGACGGGGAGGTGCTCCTGCCCATTGACGCGAAGTTTGCCGGCGACACCTACCTGCATTTGCAGGAGGCGTATGAGAAGGGCGATGCCGACGCGGCCGCACAGGCACGCAAAGCCCTTGCCCAGCGCATGCGCAGTGAAGCGCAGGACATCGCCGCCAAATACCTCGCACCGCCCGAAACGACGGATTTCGGCATCCTGTTCCTGCCCACCGAGGGGCTCTACACCGAGGCCGTGCGCAGCGGCCTGCCGGAGGAGGCCTTCCGGAAATACCGGGTCTTTATCACGGGCCCGTCCACGCTGGCAGCCATGCTTTCGACGCTGCAGATGGGACTGCGCAGCATCGCCGTGCAGAAGTATTCCGGTGAGGTATGGAAGCTTTTAGGCGAGGTCAAAACGGAATTTAGCCGCTATGCCCAGGCGCTTGCCCGGACACAGGACAAGCTTGTCAGTGCGAGTGATGAGCTCGAGCGGCTCGTGGGTGTGCGCACCAGACAGATGGAGCGCCGCCTCAACAGCATCGGGGAGCCGGGGACTCCGCCCCCGACCCAAGGAGGAAACGTATGAGTACAAGAAAAAGCGGCATCCTGCTGCACATCTCCAGCCTGCCGTCCCGCTTCGGCATCGGACGGATGGGGCAGGAGGCAAGGGAATTTGCAGATTTCCTGCAAAAAAGCGAAACGGCCTGCTGGCAGATCCTGCCGCTGTCGCCGACCAGCTACGGGGATTCCCCCTACCAGTCCTTTTCCGTGTATGCGGGCAATCCCTATTTCATAGACTTTGAGACGCTCGAAGCCCAGGGACTGCTCGAGCATGAGGACTATGCGGCCATGCTCTGGCAGCGCTCGGGGGAGCAGGTGGATTATGAGCTCCTCTACCGGAGCAATATCACCGTTCTGCGCCGTGCCTTCCAGCACAGCAAGGCGCATCCCGTGCGCGGATTTTCGGCCTTCAAGACGCAGAACAAGTCCTGGCTGCCCGATTATGCGCTCTTTATGGCACTTAAATATGCCCATGACGGCGCACCCTGGTACGAGTGGGAGGCACCGCTTGCCATGCGGGAGAAGAAGGCGCTCGATGCGGCCCGCAGCGAATACGCCGAGGAGATCGAGCTGCACAGCTTCATCCAGTTCTTGTTCCGCAGACAGTGGGATGCCCTGAAAAAATACGCCAACGACAAGGGGATCTCCGTCATCGGGGATATGCCCATCTATGTGGCGCTCGACAGCGCGGATGTCTGGGCATCGCCCGAGCTCTTTGCCCTCGATGAGAAGAAGCAGCCCGTCGAGGTCGCCGGCTGTCCGCCCGATCCCTTCTCGCCCACCGGCCAGCTCTGGGGCAATCCGCTCTATGACTGGGACTACCACGAAAAGACGGGGTACGCCTGGTGGATCGAGCGCCTGCGCCATGCGGGGAATATGTACGACATCGTGCGCATCGACCATTTCCGGGGCTTTGAGAGCTACTACACCATCCCCTTCGGCAACACCGATGCCGTGAAGGGCAAGTGGCGCAAGGGCCCGAACAAGAAGCTTTTCAAGGCCGCACAGGCACAGCTCGGGGACATGCACATCATCGCCGAGGACCTGGGCTTCATCACGCCCGGTGTCAGACGGATGCTCAAGGCCGTGGGCTATCCGGGCATGAAGGTGCTGCAGTTCGGATTCGATTCCGATCCGGACAACGAGCATCTGCCGCACAATTTCGCCTCGCCCCACTGCGTGGCCTATACCGGTACGCATGACAATGAAACGCTCCGGGGCTGGGTGGAGAAGGCGGACAAAAAGACCGTCAAGTACGCCAAGGCCTATCTGCGCGTGAAGAAGAAGTCCGAGATCCCGGAGGCCATGGTCGCCGCCTGCTGGCAGTCCACGGCGGAGCTTGCCGTGGCACAGATGCAGGATTTCCTTCAGG
The DNA here is from genome assembly GCA_017460955.1 of Oscillospiraceae bacterium. Taxonomy (GTDB): domain Bacteria; phylum Bacillota; class Clostridia; order Oscillospirales; family Ruminococcaceae; genus UBA3855. Next base: position 12,294 of record JAFTZY010000061.1, on the reverse strand, counting down.
AGGACGCCGATGCCCGTATGAACACCCCCTCGGTGCTCGGCGGCAACTGGCAGTACCGCACACAGAGCGGGGACTTCACCGAGTCCCTGGCAAAGCGCATCCGCCGGCTCAACCGTACCTACGGCAGAGCCCTGACGACGCAAGTCCCCAAGGCGGCGGCAAAGCCCCGCAAGAAAAAATCCACAACGGAGGAAGCATAAATGTTAGACTACAACAAGGATACGTTTGTTAAATATCTCAGCGCCGCCCTGCCGCGTCCGGCTGCCCAGTGCAGCCCGCAGGAGCTGCATGAGGCTGTCGGCAGCATGGTCATGGACCTGATGACCGAGGACTGGGAGGATTCCCGGAACGCCCACCGCAATACCCGCAGAGCGTGCTATTTCTCGATGGAATTCCTCATGGGCCGCAGCATCTTCAACAATCTGTTGTGCCTTGGGATCTATGACGAGATGGAGAAGGCCCTGCAGGAGATGGGCACCTCTCTGTCCGTGATGGAGGAGATCGAGGATGCCGCCCTTGGAAACGGCGGCCTCGGACGGCTCGCCGCATGCTTCCTCGACAGCGCCGCCGCGCTCGACCTGCCCCTTGACGGCTACGGCATCCGCTACAAGTACGGCCTGTTCCGGCAGTCCATCGAGGACGGCTTCCAGCGTGAGGAGGCCGACGACTGGACGCGCTACGGCGATGCCTGGTCCGTGCGCCGGGAGGAGGAGACGGTCACGGTGCGCTTTGCCGATATGACCGTGAAGGCCGTCCCCTATGACATGCCCGTCATCGGCTACGGCACAAAGCACATCTCCACGCTGCGCCTGTGGCAGGCCGAGCCCGTGCGGGAATTCGACTTCCACGCCTTCAATGACCAGAAGTACCTCGAGGCCTGTGCAGAGCAGATCTATGCCGAGAACATCTCCCGCTGCCTGTACCCGAATGACGATACAAACGAGGGCAAGAAGCTGCGTCTGCGCCAGCAGTATTTCTTCTGCTCGGCCTCCCTCCAGCATCTGCTGAAAACGCATTACGAGACCTACGGCACCTATGAGAATCTCGCCGAGGTCCTGACCGTCCAGCTCAACGACACCCATCCGGTCATCTCCATCCCGGAGCTCATCCGCCTGCTCATGCAGGAGGGTGTCTCCTTCGAGGATGCCGCCGATACGGCACGCCGGGTGTTCCGCTATACGAACCACACCATCATGGCCGAGGCGCTGGAAAAATGGTGGGCCCCCCTCATCGGGGAGCTGCTCCCGGAGATCTACCGCATCATCCTGCGGCTGCATGAAGCCCTCATCGCCGAACTCTATCAGAAGGGTGCGAGCCGGGACGAGGTGCGCTCGATGCGCATCGTGCAGGACAACATGATCCACATGGCTCATATGGCCATCTTCATGGGCAGCTTTGTCAACGGTGTGGCCGAGATCCACACGCAGATCCTCAAGGACACCGCCCTTGCCTCCTGGTACAAGTACTACCCCGAGCGCTTCCAGAACAAGACCAACGGTATCACCCAGCGCCGGTGGCTTGCCCTGTGCAACCGGGAGCTGTCCGCACTGCTCACGGAGCTGCTCGGAACGGACGAGTGGGTGCGCGACCTTGGTCTCTTGGAGCAGCTTGACCGGTTTGCGGAAGATGATGCCGTGATGGAGCGCTTTATTGTGGTCAAGCAGGAGAAGAAGCAGCAGCTTGTGGACTTCATGCGCGGCTGTGAGACGGGCAGGGACGTTCCCGGGAATACGGACGCTGTCTTTGACATCCAGATCAAGCGCCTGCATGAATACAAGCGCCAGCTCCTCAACGCCTTCTCCATCCTGTATCTCTATTACGGGATCAAGGACGGCAGCATCGATGCAGCTTCCCTGCCCGCCGTGACCTTCCTCTTCGGCGCCAAGGCAGCGCCCGGCTACCGCAGAGCCAAGGCCATCATCAAGTTCATCAATGCCATCGCGGAGATGATCGCGCACGATCCCGATGTGAAGGATCGGCTGAGCGTGTTCTTCGTGCAGGACTACAACGTGTCCTATGCCGAAAAGCTCGTGGCCGCCGCCGACATCTCCGAGCAGATCTCGACCGCCGGCACCGAGGCCTCCGGTACGGGCAATATGAAGCTCATGGCCAACGGTGCAGTCACCCTGGGCACCTACGACGGTGCGAATGTGGAGATCGTGCAGGAGGCCGGCGAGGACAACAACTATATCTTCGGCGCCCGCGTCGAGGAGCTTGCCGATATCTGGAAGGACTACGACAGCCGCCGGGTGCTGGCCGAGAACGACACCATCCGCCGTGTGGTACAGACCCTCATGAACGGGGAATTCGTGGACGAGCCCGACATCCGGGAGCTCTACGATGCCCTCACCGAGGGCGCAAGCTGGCATGCCCCCGACCATTACTATGTCATCGGCGACCTGCAAAGCTATGTGGACAGAAAGCTCGATGCCCTGCGTGATTACAAGGCCGACCGCCTTGCCTTCGCCCGGAAGCAGTGGCACAACATCTGCCACTGCGGCAAATTCAGCTCCGACCGAACCATCCGGGAATATGCCCGTGAGATCTGGCAGATCGAGCCGGTCTCCCTCGGCGAGTGAGCCGGATGCTGTGAGAATTTGAGAGGAGATCCGTCATGTCCGAGAATTATGATGTCATCATTGCCGGTGCCGGCGCTGCCGGACTCTATGCCGCCATCAATCTGCCGGCGGGCACCCGCACGCTCCTTCTGAGCAAGCGGGAGCTGCCGCTGTGCAATACCTCCCTTGCCCAGGGGGGCATCGCCGGGGTGTACAATTCCCCGGAGGACCGTACCTCCCTGCACGAGAACGATACCTATATCGCAGGAGGCTTCCAGAATAACCACCGGACCGTGCATATGCTCGTCAATGAAGCGGCGCAGGATATCGACCGCATCATCCGCCTGGGCGTGGAATTCGACAAAAAAGAGGACGGCGACTACCACCGCACCCTCGAGGGCGGCCACAGCAGACGGCGCATCTTCCACCATAAGGATGCCACGGGACGGGAGATCGCCGAAAAGCTCTTGGCCTTCGTCCGCACGCTCCCCCATGTCGAGATCTGCGAGAACACCCTCCTGTGCGACGTGTGCAGGACGGAGACGGGCTTTTCTGCCCTCACGCTGCATGACGGGGCCTACCGCACTGTCAACAGCCATTTCTTCATCATGGCCACCGGCGGCATCGGCAGGGTGTATGAATTTACCACCAATTCCGCCATTGCCACCGGGGACGGGATCATGTTTGCGTATCATCTGGGCGCTATGATAAGGGGTCTGTCCCTCATCCAGTTCCACCCCACGGCGTTCAACAACCGCCGCACCCGTGAGTGCTTCCTCATCTCCGAGGCCGTCCGCGGCGAGGGGGCGTATCTGCTCAACTGCGACGGGGAGCGCTTCATGCAGCGCTATGACGACCGCCTCGAGCTTGCACCGCGTGATGTGGTGTCCAATGCCATCGTGCTCGAGAGCCGGCGCACGGGGTCGGATGAGTTCTACCTCGACATCACCCATAAGGATCCCGATGAGGTGAAGGACCGCTTCCCGATGATCTACAAGAACCTCCTCGAGCAGGGCTATGACCTGACACGCGACCGCATCCCGATCTATCCGTGCCAGCACTACCTCATGGGCGGCATCCAGGTCAATTCCGACTCCCGCACCAAGGTGAAGGGGCTCTATGCCTGCGGCGAGTGCTCGAATACGGGCGTACACGGCAACAACCGCCTTGCCAGCAATTCCCTGCTCGAAGCGCTCGTGTTCTCCCGCCATGCCGCACAGGACATCGCAAAGCGCCTGTCGGCCGCACCGCAGACCTATGCGGCGCACGCCTTCGATCTGCGGAAGGACGCACCGCCCGTGCCCCACGGCATCCGCACGGAGCTTAGGCACATTTTACAGGAGAGCTATTTTGTCATCCCGAATGCCGAGAAAACACGGGACAATTTCAGCCGTGTCTGCGAGATCCTCCACGATCTCGACGACGGCAATTATCAGATCAATGCCGATTATGTGGAAGCCCGTTCCACCGCCACCATCGCCTTCCTCATCCTCAATGAAGCGATGATCGAAGAGAAAGGAGTCTGACCATGAAGCTGTTGCAGAGCGACATCGACCGCATCATCCGCACCGCCCTTGAGGAGGACATCACCTATGTGGATGTGACCACCGATTACCTCCTCCCCGACGACCACACCTCCTCGGCGTACTATGTTGCCAAGGACGACGGTGTGATCGCAGGTCTGAGCGTGGCAGCGCGTGTGTTCGAGCTTGCGGGCGGGGATGTGACATTTGAAGCGAAGGTCCGCGACGGCGACCTCGTCAAACGCGGCGACATCATCGCCGTTATGCAGGGGAATACCCAGACGCTTCTGAAGGGGGAACGCACGGCGCTCAACCTCCTCCAGCACATGTCCGGCATTGCCACGGCCACGCACACCTGTGTGCAGCTCGTGGCGCATACGAACGCCAAGATCACCGATACCCGCAAGACCCTCCCCGGTCTGCGCCGGATCCAGAAATATGCCGTGACCGTCGGCGGCGGCTACAACCACCGCTACAACCTGTCCGAGGGTGCCATGCTCAAGGACAACCACATCGACGTCTACGGCGGCATCACCCCGGCCGTGGAGGCCCTGCGGCGGCGCATCGGCCATATGACCAAGATCGAGGTCGAGGTGCGCACGCTCGAGGAGCTCCGGGAGGCACTTGCCTGCAAGTGCGAGATCATCATGCTCGACAACATGTCCCCGGAGACCATGCGGGAGGCCGTGCAGATCACGGACGGCCGTGCCCTGCTCGAAGCATCGGGCAACGTGACGCAGGAGAACATCGCGTCCATCGCCGAGACGGGCGTGGACATCATTTCCCTTGGCGCACTGACGCATTCCGTGAAATGCTTTGACATTTCCATGAAGTTTGACAAGTAAGGAGGAATACCATGAAGCTTTGGAAAGGGGCCCTTCTGTGCATGCTCATGCTCGGGGCCGTGAGCCTTGCCGGCTGCAATCAGGAGGAGGAAAAGCTGACACCGCCCGAGGAGGCACCCACGCAGGCACAGCAGGAGGAGACGCAGGAGGAGAGTGCGCAGGCACAGCCCTCCGGCGACGGGATCCATGTGCAGGTGGGGAGTGCCGAGGTCACCGAGGAGGAACTTGCGGCGCAGGACAACACCGTGAAGATCCCGGTGACACTGACGCAGAATCCCGGCATCACCTATGCCGAGTGGGGCATCATCATGGACAGCCGCTGCACCTTTGAAAAGGATGAGGAGAACCCCGATGTGACCATGCCGGTGTATGAGAGCATCAATGACGAGGAGCATTTCATGTGGACGGCATGGACCAGCGGCGTGGAGGAAAGCACGGATACGGGGTGCATGATCGTGCTGAATGTCAAGCTGCCCGGCGATGCCAAGGCAGGGGACGTGTACGAGATCCGGTATGCGGACATGTCCTTGGCGGAGCTGCCCCATGTCTGGAGCAGTGATACGCACAACTTCGGCGATGAGAATGCCGTGACCTGGGAGGACGGCACCATTACGGTAACGGAATGACCTGTGAAGGAGGCACGATGCCTCCTTCTTTTTTCTGAAAAAACGCAAATAGGGGCTTGTAATCCGGAACGGAATGTGTTATAATAAAAAAGAGCGTGCCGGAATACGGCAGCGCAGGTGCAAGGAAAGGATGGCAGATATGTTAACGTTAGAGAATCACATCGGCAAGATCACCGTTTCCGAGCTCTATGTCAAGCAGCTCACCGAGCAGACCGTACTGCAGAGCTTCGGTGTGGCCGGCTTTGCACAGCCGAGCCTGACGGAGATGCTCGCGGGCGGCCGGCGCAGTCCGGTCTCGATCCTGACACGGGACGGAAAGCTCATTATAACCATCCACGTCAAGGTCGTCTACGGCGTGAACATCCCCGCCGTGGTGCGTGCTCTGATGCATAAGGTGGAATTTGCGGTCGAGGATGCATTGCAGCTCCCCGTATCCCATGTCCGCGTCTATGTGGATGAAGTCGTCGAGCCGTAACAGTGATCAGCAGGAGGATACAGATAGAATATGATGAATGGCAAGCTTTTGAAAACCGCACTGTGCTCCGCCGCAGTGACCATTGAGAAGAACCGCAAGGCCATTGATGAGCTCAATGTCTATCCCGTTCCCGACGGGGATACGGGTACCAATATGTCCATGACCATGACTGCCGCCCGCCGGGAGCTGAGCGTCATGAGCGATGACGCGGCCGTGTCCGAGGTCGCCGAAAAGGCCGCCTCCGCCATGCTCCGCGGCGCCAGAGGCAATTCCGGTGTCATCCTCTCCCTGCTCTTCCGCGGCTTTGCCAAGGGCATGGCAGGCCTTGAGGAGGCCGACGGCCGGGATGTGGCCAATGCGCTGGAGATCGGCGTACAGGCCGCCTACAAATCCGTGATGAAGCCCACCGAGGGCACCATCCTCACCGTGTCCCGCATGGGTGCCCAGAAGGCACAGCGCACGGCACAGGAGCAGAGTGACCCCGTCGTCGTCTGGGAGCAGGCGTGCGCCGCTGCCGAGGAAGCACTCGCACAGACCCCCGAGCAGCTGCCCATTCTGAAAAAGGCCGGCGTGGTCGATGCCGGCGGCAAGGGCCTTGTGACCGTGTGGAACGCCATGCTCGCCGTGTTTAAGGGCGAGGCCCCCGCTCAGGCCGAGGAGCCCGTACAGAAGGCGGCACAGGAATCCGTTGCCATCGGCAGGGTCGATCTCGAGGAGGAGATCACCTTCACCTACTGCACGGAATTCATCGTGGAAAAGAAGAAGGACTGCCCGGATCCGTTCAAGCTGCGGGCCTATCTGGAGACCATCGGTGACTGCGTCGTTGTCGTGGATGATGACGAGATCATCAAGGTGCATGTGCATACGGACAATCCCGGCCTTGCCCTCCAGAAGGCGCTGGAATTCGGCCAGTTCGTCAATGAGCCCAAGCCCAAGGTGGAGAATATGCGCATCCAGCATGCAGGACGTGTCCGCGAGGCACAGAATGCCGCTGCCGATGAGGACTATGTCCGCGCCGAGCCCGAGCAGACCTTCGGCTTTGTGGCCGTGGCTGCCGGTGAGGGACTCGAGAACATGTTCCGGGAACTGGGCGTCAACCATGTGGTCAAGGGCGGCCAGACCATGAATCCGTCCACGGAGGACATCCTCAAGGCCATCCATGCCACCCCGGCAAAGAATGTCTTTGTTCTGCCCAACAACAAGAACATCATTATGGCAGCCGAGCAGGCCGTGAGCCTTGCCGACCGCAATGTGCTCGTGCTCCAGACCCGCACGATCCCGCAGGGCATGTCCGCTATGCTCGCCTTCGATGAGACCCTTGATGCCGAGGGCAACCGCATCGCCATGACACGCGCCTTTGAGAAGGTGTCCACGGGACAGATCACCTTTGCGGCACGCGATTCCGAGATCGACGGCCACACCATCCGCAAGGGGGAGGTGCTTGCCCTCGAAAACGGCCGCCTTGCCTTCACAGAGCGCGAGCTCAACAAGGCCGCCTATAAGCTGTGCAAGCGCATGGTGAACGGCGATACGGGCTTTTTGACGGTGACCTACGGTGCCGATGTCGATGAGGAAACGGCAGAACGTCTCCATACCCGCTTGCAGGAGAAGTACGGCGACCGGCTGGAGATCATGCTGGTCAACGGCGGCCAGCCCGTGTATTACTATATCATTGCTGCGGAATGATCCCGCACCCCGGCTTTCCCACGACCCCCGCCCATCCCGGGCGGGGGCTGTTTCTACTATATAAGCAGACCATGGAGGTGGAGCTATGAACCGGCTGTTCCAGCCCATCGGCACCCTGCGGGGTGTCGGTGCCAAGCGCAGTGCGATCTATGAGAGCGTGGGCGTACAGACCCCCTATGACCTTCTGTGCTACCTGCCCCGCACCTACCGCGATTACCGCGACCCGCAGCCGGCAGCCGAGGTCCCGGAGGATGTCCAGGCCGTCATCCGCGTCACGATCCTTGAAAAGAAACGCCCCGTCTATGCCAGAGGGGGACTGACCATCTTCACGCTCGAGGCGCAGGACGGGGAGGGGACGCCCGTGACCGTGCGCATTTTCAACAATGTCTACGGCTTCCGGGCGCTCGAGGTCGGCAGGACCTATTCGATGTTCGGGAAGATCACGGGTCCCGCCTCCCACCGGGAGATCACCGCCCCCCTCATCCACCGGGAGAGCGATGCGGCCATTGAAGCGATCTACCCCCAGACTGCGGGACTGACCAGTGCCATGGTGCGCACGAACATCAAGGATGCCCTGCAAATGATGGACGAGGCCCCCTTCGAGACCCTGCCGCCCGCGCTCCGGCATCGCTACGGCCTGTGTGCGCTCCCCCACGCCCTGCACGGCATCCACCAGCCCGAGAGCATGGAGGAGGCAGAAAACGCCCGGCACCGCCTTGCCTTTGAGGAGATGCTCCGGCTCTGGCTCGGACTGCGCCTGCTGCGCCGGCGTGCGGGGGGCGAAAGCGCCTACCCCGTCCCGGAGACTGCGCAGATAAGCGCCTTCCTTGAAAGCCTGCCCTTCACCCCCACGGCGGCGCAGCGGCGGGCGATCGATGAGATCCGCGGGGATCTCCTCTCCGGCAGACCCATGAACCGACTACTGCAGGGGGATGTCGGCAGCGGCAAGACCGCCGTGGCAGCGGCCGCATGTGCCCTGTGCGTGCAGGGGGGCTTCCAGTGCGCCCTGATGGCACCCACGGAGATCTTGGCGGGGCAGCATTTTGCCACACTGTCGGAATTTCTCACCCCCCTTGGCATCCGGGTCGTGCTCCTCACGGGCTCGATGAAGGCGAAGGAAAAACGGGAATGCACCGGGGCGATCGCCGACGGGAGCGCCCAGGTGATCGTGGGGACGCATGCCATTTTCCAGAAGGCTGTGGAATATGCCGGGCTCGGCCTTGTCATCACCGATGAGCAGCACCGCTTCGGCGTGGCACAGCGCACCGCACTTGCCGAAAAGGGCGGGGTGCCGCACAAGCTGGTCATGTCCGCCACGCCCATCCCGCGCACGCTGGCTCTGATGGTGTACGGGGATCTGGACGTGTCCGTGCTCGATGAGCTGCCCGCCGGACGGCTGCCGGTGCAGACCTATGCGGTCACGGGAAAGCTCCGGGAGCGTGCCATGCAGTTCATGATCGGGGAGCTGAAGAAGGGACACCAGGCCTACATCGTCTGCCCCGCCATTGAAGAGGGGGAGAGCGACCTGCGGGCGGTGACGAAGTACGCGGAAGAGATCGGAAAGGGCGCCCTCAGAGACTTTCGCACCGGCATCCTGCACGGGCAGATGACGGCGGCGGAAAAGGACGAAGCGATGGAGCGCTTCCGCGCACACGGGACCGATGTGCTCGTGTGTACGACCGTGGTGGAGGTCGGAGTGGACGTGCCGAATGCCACGGTGATGATGGTGGAGGATGCCGAGCGCTTCGGACTGTCCCAGCTCCATCAGCTGCGCGGGCGCGTAGGACGCAGCAGCGCACAGAGCTACTGCATCCTCGTGACGGAGCATGCCACGGAGGAGAGCCGCAAGCGTCTGCGTCTGCTCAGCAGCACGACCGATGGGTTTGCGGTGGCGCAGGCGGATCTGGAGCTGCGCGGCCCGGGCGATTTCTTCGGGAGCATGCAGCACGGCCTGCCGCCCCTGAAGCTCGGGAGCCTTGCGGACACGCAGCTTCTGCATGATGTGCAGGAGGCGGGGGAGGGGCTGCTCGGGAAGGACCCGGACCTGCAAATGGAGGAGCACCACGCCCTGTACATGGACATTGTGCGGCTGTTTGCGAGATATGGAGAGAATGGGCTCAACTGAGGGGGCGTGAGCCCCCAAGGCCCCCGACAGGGGGCTTTCTCTCTTCACTAAATTGCGGGGGAGGTGGATTTCTCAAATTTGAGAGGTCTTGGGAGGGGGCCTTCGGCCCCCTCCTGTGCCATCTTTAGGCGGGAGCACCCGCCACCCCCGACCAGAGGGGCGATTGCCCGCCCCTCTGGACTCCGTGCAGCAGGGCTGCCGCCCTGCACCTGCTTTTAAGCGAATAGGGGGAGACAGTTCTTCGGTGAAGGCCTACCTTTTGGCCGAGTTCCCCGGCTTACTAAAACCTAAGCGCGTTCTCCGGAGGATGCATCCTTTGATTGTTGGCGCAGTGCCAGGCGAACAAGGTGCGCTTTCCGATAGGTGCTTTGGGTGTGAGAAGTCCTCTTCTTTCTGCAAACCTTACGCGCATACGCACCTGGTTCGCCTGGCACTATGCTAACAAGTTTAGTATGCATTCCACCAGCGAACGCGCCCAGGTCTTATTGTGGCACGAAATTTGGTCGAACAGTAGCCCGTCACCGAAGGACTCGCTCTCCCTTACCGCTTTAAAAGCGGAGTGCAGAGGGGGTGAAGTAAAACTTACAAATCAAGAGAACCCCGCCGGGGGCGGAGCCCCCACAAGGGACCTATCAAGTTTCAACCTCCTGAAGAGCCCATCCCCATATCCACAAATTCCACAATTTTGAGAACCTCCGGATGTGCAGCTTTCACAAAGCCGTAATTTTTTGAAAAAAAGTGTTGACAAACGCATCGAGTTGTGGTATACTGTAATAGTCGCAAGGAACGAAAGTCCGAAAGCGGCGGATATACGGTGGGGGTTTAGCTCAGCTGGGAGAGCATCTGCCTTACAAGCAGAGGGTCACAGGTTCGAGCCCTGTAGTCCCCACCATTTCCATGGCCCGGTAGTTCAGTTGGTTAGAACGCCGCCCTGTCACGGCGGAGGTCGTGAGTTCGAGTCTCATCCGGGTCGCCAATGCTTCTGTAGCTCAGTTGGTAGAGCAACGGACTGAAAATCCGTGTGTCGACGGTTCAATTCCGCCCGGAAGCACCATATTATGCGGATTTAGCTCATCTGGTAGAGCGCCACCTTGCCAAGGTGGAGGTAGCGAGTTCGAGCCTCGTAATCCGCTCCACATGTATCGGGGGAATACTCCCGGTATAGTCGAAGTCCCAAAGCTTACGCTTTGGGACTTTTTATTTTTGGAGGATCTATGAGACCGAACATCAACGATGCGCCGTTCTACCGGCGCTCCCTGATCGTGCTGGTGCTGCTCGTGGCAGTGCAGCTTGCGGCAGCACTGTACATCCCCTACCCGGAGACCATGCTCCTGCTGGCAGTGTTCCCGGCACTTGCAGCCGCCGTTACGGCGGGACTGTGCGTGTACTGCGCGATCGAGCAGGAGCATATCCAGGCCAATGCCGAGCGCTATGATGCCGTCATCATCGGCTGCCGCATCATCCGGCACGGCCGCGGCGTGTACCGCAGCTATGTGCTGGAGTACACCGCGGACGGCGGGCGCTGCCGCTGTGAAACGGGCCCGATGTGCGAGGATCTCACCCGGCGCCTTGCCTCGGCGGATGCGCAGATCTGGCGCCGCAGCGGCATTGTCCTCATGCAGGTGCGCTATGCAGGGCTCTTCGAGGAGCATGTCAGGATCAGGACGCTCCCGCCGGAGGGACACAGGTGAACGCTGCCGTCACGATCCGCCAAGGAGCATATCGTAGGTCACACCGCACTTTTCCGCAATGTCCCTTGCATAGGACGCCCCCCTCCGGCTTTGACGGCACGGCCTTGAAGGAGCGCCTGCCCTCCTGCGTGCGCATGATGGAGAAATCCTGTAGGAAACCGGAGCTCGCCGGCGTCGTCCGTGAGTGCCTGACAGAAGGTGTCAAGACCAAGATTGTGCGGAACATGGTCGGGCAGCCGGCGGTATTCGACCTCCAGCTGCGGCATATAGAAATCGGCGATCCGGTAGTCGGAGGTCCTGCCGTCCATGTCCGTACACACGCCGGACATGCCCTTCGGACCCGCATGTCCGACATCCATTCGCCCCGGAATGCAGGGACTTCCCTGCAGCTCGTCTCGGCGTTGAACCGCTTTTGAGACTTGTGACCGTAAACGGCGCATTTTCCACAATTTTGTAATGGAACATAGTGCCGCTCCCGACATTTTGTGCTCTCCTTGCCGGCACGGTCCGGTTCGCGGGCAAGCTTTCCTATATACCTTATATGAAACTTCGCCCGGGAAGTCGATCGGGTGAGGAAAGTTCTCTGCAAATCCACCAAAAACCGGACGCAAAATCTGCTGATTTTTTACTTGACAATCCGGCGCTGCCGTGGTATAATAATAGAGCTGTCGCAGCGGGAAGGGGACTTCCGGTGCTGGGGGAGCGGAGCCACGAAAAAGATTTTGAAAAAGTTTGAAAAAGGGCTTGACAAGATCGGAGAAATGT
>JAFTZY010000060.1 GCA_017460955.1 Oscillospiraceae bacterium | reverse complement strand
TCCCCGCCGGAGACGCAGCCCCCCGCGCCCGCCGAGGAGCGCCCCGTGACAGTCATTGCGCCGGAGACCCCTGCGCCGGAATCCCCCGCACCGGAGGTACCCACGCCGGAAACGCCCGTCCCCGAAGCGCCCGCACCGGAGGCTCCTGCGCCCGAGACGGTACCACCGGAAACGGCAGCTCCGGAGCCCGTCGCCGTTTCCGAGCCCTATACCGCGCAGGCGATCTTCCTTGGCGTGTCCGACTGGGGACGCATCCACAAGTCCGGGGCCGATGCCTTCACCTACCGCTTTGACGTGAACGGCCAGGAGCAGACCTTCCGGCTTTCCACGGGGGAGGCGCAGGGCTTTGCGCTCCAGAACCGGCTCAAGGAGACGTATCACTTTGACGTGACCGTGGACGGCGGTACCGTCACCGACGTGCAGGAGACCGAAACGGATCTGCCGTCCTACACGCCCCCGGTGAGCGGCACGCCCGGGGAGCGCACGCTGCGCAATTTCCTGAAGCTTTCCATGGAGCCGGTGGGCACGACCCTCTACATCTACGGCGGCGGCTGGGACTGGCAGGATACGGGCTCGGCCATCCACGCCCGGAGCATCGGCGTCTCCCCGGACTGGGTGCGCTTTTTCCGGGAGCATGACGCCAATTTCACCTACCGGGACCAGTACGGCAACACCATGAACCCGGATCCGCCGAACAGCTACTACCCCTACGGCGAATTCAACGAGTACTACTACGCAGGCCTGGACTGCTCGGGCTATGTGGGCTGGGCCGCCTACAATGTCCTCAATACCGCCGACGGCGGGGAGGGCTATGTGGGGAAGGCCACGGGCATGGCCAAGCGCTTTGCCGACTACGGCTGGGGCGACTGGACGCATAGTGTCCCCCTCCCGGACGGCACGCCGGAGACGGCCATGTGCCCCGGCGACATCATGAGCATGAGCGGACATGTCTGGATCTCGCTGGGAACGTGCGCGGACGGCAGCGTGGTCATCGCCCACAGCACCCCCTCGGACAGCTTTGCCGGACAGCCGGGCGGCGGTGTGCAGATCAGCGCGATCGGGTATTCCGAGAGCTGTGAGGCCTACTCGCTGGCAAGCTACTATATGAACACCTACTTCCCCGACTGGTGTGCCCGGTATCCGGTCTCGCTCAAGAGCCCGGGCAGCTACCTGTCCGCCTACGGGGATACTGCGGGACGCTTCCGCTGGAACGACGCGACCCTCTCCGACCCCGACGGCATCCGATCGATGTCCGCCGCCGACGCCATGGCACTGATCTTCGGATAACACAAAAGCACGAAAGCGTTCTCCTTCGCTTTCGTGCTTGTTTTGTTTATGAAGCCTGCTGTGACAGGGTACGCTGCACGGCCGCCTCCCATCCTGCAAGGAGCGCCTGACGCTTTTCCGCATCCATCTCCGGACGGAACGCCTCCTCCTGCCGGGGCAGGGCGCTGATCTCTGTGCAGTCCTTCCAGACCCCCGCACCGAGTCCTGCCAGATATGCAGCGCCGAGGGCTGTGGATTCCGTGCTGCGCGGCCGCACGAGCGTGCGTCCGAGCACGTCCGCCTGGAACTGCATCAGAAAGCCGTTGGCAGCGGCACCGCCGTCCACCCGGATGCACCCGATCTGCGCCGTATCCGCCTCCATCGCCCGGATGACCTGCGCCGTCTGGTAGGCGATGGCCTCGAGTGCCGCACGGACGATGTGTACACGGCCCGTGCCGCGTGTGAGTCCGCACAGAACGCCCCGCGCCTCACTGTCCCAGTAGGGCGTGCCGAGCCCCACAAAGGCCGGAACGAAGTACACGCCGCCGTTGTCGGGAAGGCGCCATGCGAGCTCCTCCGTCTCCTCTGCGCTTTCGATGATCTGCAGCTCGTCGCGCAGCCACTTGATGACCGCACCCGAGACAAAGACCGAGCCCTCCAGAGCATAGGTCATCCTGCCGCCGATGCGCCAGGCGGCCGTGGTCAGAAGCCCCGATGTGCTGCGGATGCACGCATCGCCCGTGTTCATCAGGAGGAATCCCCCGGTGCCGTAGGTGTTCTTGACATCTCCCCGCGCAAAGCAGCGCTGCCCGAAGAGCGCCGCCTGCTGATCGCCCGCGCAGCTCCGGATGGGAAGGGCGGCCCCGAGCACGGAAGGGTCGGTCATCCCGAAGTCCCCGGCACTGTCCCGCACCTCCGGGAGCAGACAGGCGGGGATGTGCAGAAGGCGCAGGATCTCCTCGTCCCACTGCTGTGTGTGGATGTCAAAGAGCATCGTCCGCGAGGCATTGGTGACGTCCGTGGCATGTACTCTGCCGCCCGTGAGCTGCCAGATGAGCCAGGTATCGACCGTGCCGAAGAGGAGCTCACCGCGCTCGGCACGCTCGCGCACGCCCGGCACCTCCCGGAGGATCCAGGCAAGCTTGGTGGCGGAAAAATACGCATCCGGCCGAAGTCCCGTCCTATCCCGGAAAAGCGAGAACAGTCCCTGTGCCTCGAGTACACGGCAGTCCTCCGCCGTGCGCCGGCACTGCCAGACGATGGCGTTGCAGACGGGCCGCCCCGTCTCCCGGTCCCAGACGATCGTGGTCTCGCGCTGGTTGGTGATGCCGACTGCGCAGACCTCGCCGCCTGAAGCCCTTGCATGCGCAAGGCATTCCTTTGCCGCACGCAGCTGCGTGTCCAGGATGTCCATGGGGTCATGCTCCACCCAGCCCGGGCGGGGGAAGTGCTGGGGGAATTCGTACTGTGCGGTGAATACGGGGCTGCCCTGCATATCAAAGAGGACTGCCCTTGAGGAGGTCGTCCCCTGGTCGAGGGAGAGCAGATAGTTCATGCGGATCCGTCCTTTCTGTGCAAAATGCAAAACATGATTATGTTCCTATCATACCACAAATGCGGACGGATTGCAAGGGGTCACAGGCAGGCAACGAGCTCGGAGCGGACGCTGTCGAGCCGGGGGTCGGTGAGGGAGAAGTCCATGCCCCTGTACGTCCAGGCGCACCGGGCAATGCCGTGTGCCTCGAGGACCTCGTGGATGGCGCGGAACCATGCGAGAGTCTCCTCCGGCGGCACACGGTCGATGACGCCGTATTCGCCGCAGTACAGGCAGGTGTGCTCGAGTTCGGCCTTTTGCAGGGCATCCGAGAAGAGCGCCTCAAAATAGGCGCTGCTGCACCCAGCCTCCTCAAACGGCACACGGCGCCCGGGGTCAATGACCGGTGTCCAGTACGCGCCCTGGTGCGTGAAGGCAAGCGGCTCATAGCAGTGGAAATTATACACCACCCGCGTATCCGCAGGGGATTCGAGGGCGGAGACGGTGAGAACGCTGTTGTTCTCATAGCTGCCGGCCAGGATGACGGTATCGGGCGCGATGCAGCGGATGCGGGCAATGCAGGCAGCGAGGATGCGGTTCCAGGCAGGGAGGAAGCGCGCCTCGGTGACCTCGTTGAGCAGCTCGAAGATCACGCAGTCGCTGTAGGTCCCGAACTGCCGCGCAAGCGCCTCCCAGAGCCGGTAAAAGCGCTCCTGGTAGTCCTCGCTTTCAAAGAAGCCGTGCTCCGATTCGCCGAAGCTGTCGAAGGAAAAGCCGGCGGTCTTGTGCAGATCGAGCGTCAGGCCAAGCCCGTACTGCCGGCACAGGGACAGCGCCCGGTGCAGGCGCTCAAAGCCCTCCTGCGCAAAGCTCCCGTCCGGGTTTTCGAGGATGTTGTAATCAAAGGGGATGCGGACGTGATCGAGTCCCCAGGCAGCGACGGTCTCAAAGTCGCGCTCTGTGATGAAGCTGTCCAGGTGTTCCCGGCTGTAGTCGCACTGGGAGAACCAGCCTCCGAAGTTGATCCCTCTGTGGAATCCGAGTGTTCTGAGCATAGTGGAACCATCCTTTCTCTGCGTGTGTTTTTTGATATTATACCATGCAGACGCCGGAAAAGGATAGTAAGATCTTGCACGAAGTATCAAAAATCCTTCATAAAATCGATGATGCATGGCGGGGGCAAAAAAATGCCTCCCGCAGGGGAGGCGCAGCTTGTCAAAAAGTGCATTGCCGTATCAATGCGGCAAGGAATAGGAAATTTCGCTCGCTGACCGGCTTTTTTGAAAAAAAGCTGGAGCAAAAAACTTTTAAGGTGCCTCCCATTGCGCCGCAAAGGTCGGCAGGTGGAGTGGGAGCTTTTTGAAAGACTGAGGGCAGGTCCGCTCACGCCCCCTCCTGCACCGCATCCGTCTTTGCTGCCCTTGCCGGGGCAAGGCTCAGCAGGAGGATCGCCGAGAGGATCAGCAGCATGCCGACGAGCTTGCCCGCGCCGCAGCTCTCCTTGTAGAGCCCGATGCCGAGCAGGCAGCCCACCAGGGGCTCAGCTGCCGCAAGCACGGCCGCCTTTCCCGAGGGGAGCCGGGACAGTCCCGCCGTGTAGAGAATGTAGGGCAGCACCGTGCAGACAAGCCCGATCCCGGCACACCACAAAAGCAGGGAGGGGGATGCCGTGAGGATGGCTGCCATCGCCGCCGGACGGCTCACGGGGAGTGCCCCGAGCAGTCCGAGCAGGAAGGTGTACACCGTGACCGTCAGGGAGCTGTACCGCCGCAGGGCAATGCGTCCGAAGATCGTGTACAGCCCGTAGAAAAGCCCGGAGGCAAGGCCCGTACACAGCGTCAGGGGCGTGAGTCCCCCGGTGCCGGACAGGCCTGCCACGAGCGTGCAGCCGATGACCGTCATGACAAGCGCCGCGATGCCCCGCAGGGTGATGCGCTCCCGGAAGAGGAGCGCCGAGAGAAGCATGACAAAGACGGGGGAGGTGTACAGCAGCACCACGGCGACCGAAGCCTGGGAATGGATCATCGTGTAGAAATAGCAGATGTTGAACAGGACGATGCTGACGATGCCGGTGCCGGCAAACATCCACAGATCCCGCAGCCGGATGCGCAGGGCACCGGGGCGCAGGAGCGCGATGACCAGCATCACCGGTGCGGCAACGGCCAGACGGATGAGGGTGATCTGCATCGCATCGAGCCCGGCGGCGGAGAGCGTGCGGATGAACAGGCTGATGATGCCCCAGAGCGTACCGGCCCCCAGCACGGACATCACCGGAAGGAAACGCTTCATGCGGTATCACGCTCCTTCCCCGGCAGGGTCCGCAGCGCCCCGAGGGAGGCACCCTGCGGCATGACGATGCGAAGGGTATGGCAGCCGTCCGCATGCAGCGGTGCGCGGCATGCGTGCAGATCGTCGGGGGCATCGCAGGAGGGGACGGTGACCAGTGCCGCAGGCTCCGGCGCATCGTCGAGGTAGACGCGCAGGGTCAGCGGCTCGACGGGTGCGGCCGCGTGCAGGACGATCTCCTGCGTGCCGGTCATGTCGCAGTTTAGGAAGGTGAGGACATTGTTCCAGCGCATGCCGCGGACATGGGTCTGCCCGGTGAGGGGATGCGCGAAGATCTCCGTGCCCTCGTAATCGTCGGCCAGCTCCGCCCGGATCCCGGCACGCAGATCCCGCGCAGGGATCGTCTCGCCGGGGACCTCGACCTGTGTGCGGCAGCGGATGTCCGCACTCGAGGCGCCCAGGAGGATGTCGAAGGTCCCGGCCTCCAGGCACAGACGCTCGCGTGTCACATCGTAGATCTCCAGCTCCCGGAAGGGGATCGTGCGCACAAAGCGGACGGTCGCCCCGGCGGGGACCCCGATGCGCCCGAAGGCACACAGCTGCAGAATCGGTCTTGCAATGCGCTGTGACTGCGCATGCGCATAGACCTGCACGACCTCCTGTCCGTCCACATCGGAATCGTTGCGGATGGAGGCGCTCACCCGGATCCCCTCCGGCGTGACGGCCGCTTCGAGTCCCTCATAGGAAAAACGGCTGTAGCTCAGGCCGTACCCGAACGGATACAGGGGGACCCCGTCGAACCAGCGGTAGGTCATTTTGTTTTTCATGATGTCGTAATCCCCGATGTCCGGCAGATCGTCGTCACTGGCGTACCAGGTCACCGGGCAGCGGCCGGCGGGGTTGTACGCGCCGAAGAGCGTGCGGGCAAGCGCAGGGCCGAGCTCGGGTCCCGCATGGCAGGTCCACAGCACGGCGTCGGGGAGGGTGTGCAGATCCCCGAGCGCATACGGGTAGCTCGACACCAGCACGAGCACGAAGGGCGTGCCTGCATCATGGAGCGCACGGATGGATGTACGCTGGATGCGCGGGAGGAGGATGGTGTCCCGGTCGTAGCACTCGCGGGCGTACTGCTCGGGGTCGTTGCCGCCGCAGTAGACGGCAGCATCGCACTCCCTGGCAAGCGCACGGATGCGCCCGGCGCCCTCGGAGACCGTCACGCATGCAAAGAATACATCGCGGTCGGGGCGTGCCTTCGGGCGGCAGACAAGGCGTCCGTCCGCATCCAGGCACAGCTGTCTGCCGTGCAGGTAGTCGCTGATGACCAGAGGATTCTCCCCGTCCGGACAGAACTGCCGCCGGGTGACACGGAAGGTCTCGGAGGTGAACCAGCCGTAGATCTCGTTCTTGCCGAGCTTTACGGCATCCCCCTCGATGTACAGAAAGCGCCCGGTGCCGACATGCCGGAAATTCGTCCAGCCGCCGTTGTCGGCGTGCTCGCAGTACCAGAATTCGCTCGCATCATCGGCATCCGCATCCGCATACAGGCACTCGTCCTCCCCAAGGCGCAGAAAGCGCCCGTTCGGGGTAAGGAGCTTTACCGTATCCCAGCCGGGATCGTACACGACCTCACAGCCGTGATCGGTCAGGCCCTGCCGGATGCTGATGCGGTATGAGGAGGTGCCCGTGTACCAGTCCAGGAGATTGGCATCGGCATTGCAGCCGAACAGCCCGATCCTGCGGTGCTTGTCCGCACGCAGGGGGAGCAGGCCGTTGTTTTCGAGCAGCACGATCCCCTCGAGCGCCGCCCGGAGGTTGAGCGCACGGTCATCGGGCGTGTTCACATCCGCCCGCGTGAGATGATCGTAGGGCGTCTCCTGATCGAAATGCCCGAGCAGGAAGCGGCTTTCCAGCGTGTTCCCGACGGCACGGTCGATGTCCGCCTCGCTGATGAGTCCCTGCGCAAGTGCGAGCCTTGCGGCGGCATGGACGCATTCCTCACTGTCGGTCATGCAGTCCGCACCCGCATACAGGCACGCCTGGAGTGCCCTGGCGTGGGAATCAAAGGTGTGGTGTGCCAGGACATTCTGCGAGAAATCCGCACCGTCCGTGACCACAAATCCCAGGCCCCATTCCTTTTTTAAGACACGGCGCAGGTCGTGGTTCATGACTGCCGGCGCATGGCAGATCTCATTGTAGGCCGTCATGACGCTGTGCGCACCGCCCTGTATCACCGGTGTGCGGAAGGCGGTGTAGTAATGCTCATGGCGCAGACGGGGCGTGAGGTTCGCATTGTCCTTGATGCGCTCCTGCTCGTGGTTGTTGGCGCAGAAGTGCTTGAGCGTTGGGATGGTCGCCCAGACGCGCTCCTCCCCGCGCAGACCGCGGGTGTACATGGCCGACATCTCACCGGTCAGGCACGGGTCCTCGCCGTAGCACTCCTCCGTGCGGCCCCAGCGCGGATCCCGGGACAGATCGACCGTCGGTCCCCAGACCATCAGGCCGCCGACGGGACGCTCGTTGGCATAGGCACGCGCTTCACGGGCAGCCGTTTTGCCGATCTCAAGCATCATCTCCGGGTCAAAGCTTGCCGCCATGCCGATGGGCTGCGGGAAGACTGTGGACGGGCGGTCCTCCTCCCGGTTGACCAGGCCTCTGGCGATCTCGTGGCCGACGTACCATTCCTTGATGCCAAGGCGCGGGACGGGGAGCTGGTGGGTGGAGAGCAGACCGATCTTCTCATCGGTCGTCATCCGGGAGAGCAGGTCCTCCACGCGTTCCCGGACAGGGATGGCAGGGTTTTCATAGGGTCTCATGATGTCCTCCGATCTGATGGTTCTTTTTTCAGAAAAGTGTTCCTGCGATCGATCAGAATGCCCCCCCTCCACCACCTTCGGCGGTCCCCTCCCCTTACAGGGGAGGCATTTTCAATCGTCACATCTCCCCTGTAAGGGGAGCTACTGAGGGGTTGGATCCCGGTTGATCGCAGCAGCACGATCCCTGAAAAGGACTTCAAAAAAAGCCGCACGGTACAGGGTATCTCCCCCCTGCGTGCGGCTTTGCATTCAGCTGTACGATTCCATTATAGCACGGCACGGTACGGATGTCAAGTGTCGAATTCTGCGGTCGGCATGGCATTTTCTGCACGGCATCACCGATGGAGGTAATCCTCGATGCTCCCGGAGAAGGAACGGCTGCCAAAGAGGGCGGCATAGCGCAGCAGGATGCTCGCATCGACGGCGTTGAACGAACCGCTGCCGTCAAGATCCGCCTCCGCCTGCCGCAGGGAATCAAGGCCGGATGCGCGCTTGGCACCCACTGCCGCTGCACTGCGCAGGAGCATGGCGGCGTCCTTGGCATTGACGGCACCGTCCATGTCCAGATCCCCCGGCGCACACGAGCGCCTTGCCAGGATGCAGACGGTCTGCGAGGTGACCGTACCGTTGTTGTTGACGGGCTCGTCCGTGCGGATCTGGAGCTCGTCGAGCGTGGGGTCCTGCATGAACCAGCAGTCGATCCGGGTCTGTGTGACGGATTTGTCCATATCCGGATCGGCCACGGTCAGGTGGAGATTGAGCACCTGCCGGGTCTCCTGTGTATCCGAGGGCGTGGTGACCTCAAGGAGGTAATCCCCCTCGATCGTCTCACAGACCAGGGAGGTCGGACAGGCCGGCAGGGCGGAGGTGTAGGTAAAGTACTCGAAATTCCCCTCCTCCTGCATCCTAAGCAGCCTGAACTGCGTCCCGGGCATCTCCCGGTCAAAGTGGATGACCACCGTCCCCACGCTGTAGGGGTAGCTGTAGGCACACGGCAGGGTGATGACCGCTTCCTCCTCCTCCCCGGCATGCACGGGCAGGGGGAGGAGGAGCAGCGCACAGGCGGTGAGCAGCGGGAGCATCCGGCGCATCAGGCTCCCTCCTTCCCGTCGAGGATGGCGGCGGCCTGCGGGAACAGCGACAGACTGCGGCGCAGGATGCCGTGGCAGTGGGCGATGGCCGTGCCGTAGTTGGTGATGGGGATCCCGGCCTCTACGGCGGCCTGCTGCCGGAGCTGCATCTCCCGGGGCGGAAGCATGCACGCACCGCAGTGGACGATGAGACGAAAGCCTGTCAGGTCCCGCGGGAAGGCACTGCCGCTGGTCCAGGAGAAGTCCGGTTCACAGCCGGCATGGCGCCGGATCCACTGCGGGAGTTTCTCGGTGCCGATGTCCCCGCACTGGCGGTGGTGGGTGCAGCCCTCGCTGATGAGCACCCGGTCGCCGTCATGCAGCGTATCGAGCGCGGCCGCGCCCCGGACCACGGTGTTCAGGTCCCCCTTGTAGCGGGCAAAGAGGATGGAGAAGGAGGTCAGCGGGATGTCCTCCGGGACGAGCCCTGCCACACGTCCGAAGGCCTGGCTGTCGGTGATGACCATCCGGGGGGCGGGGAGCTTTGCGAGTGCATCGGCAAGCTCCGTATCGCGGCAGCAGACCGGCAGGCAGCCGGCCTCGAGCGCGGCGCGGATGACCTGCTGCTGCGGGAGGATGAGCCGTCCCCTGGGCGCGGCAGCATCAATGGGAATGACGAGCAGGAGGACGTCACCGGGGGTGACAAGGTCGGCGATAAGGGGCTTTTCAAAAACCGCCGGGCGCACCTGCTGTGCCAGAAGCTCCCGCAGCGCCGGGATGTTCTCCCCCGTCCTTGCGCTCACACAGATCTCCCGCAGTGTCGCGGGCGCAGGACATTCCGTGAGGTCGGACTTGTTGTAGACGATCACATAGGGGAGCCGCCGCTTGTCGCATGCGGCGATGACGGCCTCGTCCTCCATGGTGCGGCCCACGGCGGCATCGATCACGAGCACGGCGATGTCGGCGCGGGCAAGGACCTCCAGGCTTTTTTTCACGCGCAGCGCACCGAGGACCCCCTCATCGTCAAGTCCGGCGGTGTCGATGAGCAGCACGGGACCGAGGGGCAGAAGCTCCATGGCCTTGCTGACCGGATCGGTCGTGGTGCCCGGCACGTCCGACACCAGCGACAGGGGCTGTCCGGTGACGGCGTTGATGAGGCTTGATTTTCCGGCATTGCGCCGGCCGAAGAAGGCAATGCGTACCCGCTCCGAAGCGGGAGTATCGTTCAGGCTCATACAGAAACATCTCTTTTCTATGGGTAGGATACCTATAGTATACCACATTTTTCCCGCGCCGTCAATCGCAAATGCCTGCATTTGCTGAAATTGCTGCCCGAATCTGTCAAGGTTGTAAAACGGGATTGACAATTTACCGAGCGTATGATATAATAAAGAATAGGTAACTATATCTGCAATCACAGGACGGATCGGAGGAGTGTGCTGTGCTGAAGATCGATCTGACGGGCCGGACTGCCCTTGTCACCGGCGCTTCCGGTGAGCTGGGGAGGGTCACCGCCCGGACACTTGCCGCGTGCGGTGCGGATGTCGCCGTGCATTACTGCGGCAGCAGGGACCGCGCCATGCAGACGGTGGAGGCTGTGAAGGCCCAGGGACGGCGTTCGGTCGCCGTACAGGCGGACGTGACTGACTTTGAGAGCGTCACGCGGATGGCACAGGAGGTCCAGGAGGCACTGGGAACGGTGAGTCTGCTCGTGGCCAATGCCGTGATCCAGTACGAGTGGAAGAGTGTGCTCGACCAGCCGCTTGCGGACTTCCAGAGCCAGTTTGCCTCCTGCGCCATGCAGACCGTGCATCTTGCCAAGGCCTTTCTGCCTGGGATGATCGCACAGCACTACGGGCGCATCGTGTGCATCAATACCGAATGCGCTGCCATGGCCGAGCCCGGCGTGGCCGCCTATACCGCCGGCAAGCGGGCACTCGACGGCGTCGTGCGCTGCCTTGCCAAGGAGGTCGGGATGCACGGCATCACCGTCAATCAGGTGGCGCCCGGCTGGACGATCTCCGACAGGGACCGTCTCGCCCATACCGAGGAGGCGCCGGACTATGTCCGCACGGTCCCCCTGGGCAGACGCGGCACGGATACCGAGATCGCCAATATGACGGCATTCCTGCTCTCGGATCTGGCAAGCTTTACAACCGGGGCCTACATCCCCGTTTCCGGCGGCAGGGTCATGCCCGCCATCTGAGTTCGTCCTGCGGCTGCGGACGTGAGAAGGAGTGGAATATCGTGGAGGAACATATCTGCGGACAGTGCGTCCATCATCAGAAGCTCATCGACGAGCTGACCGAACAGCTCCCCGACCAGGAGATCCTCGGCAGGATCGCCGACCTGCTCGGTCTGTTCGGAGATGCCACAAGGGTGCGCATCCTCTATGAGCTGCTGCACCGGGAGCTGTGCGTCAGTGAGATCGCTGAGCGCCTGGAAATGACCCCGTCCGCCATTTCCCATCAGCTGCGCATCTTAAAGCAGGGACGGCTCGTCAAGAGCCGCCGGGAGGGAAAGACCGTGTTCTATTCCCTCGCGGATTCCCATGTCAAGACCATTTTCTACCATGCGCTCGAGCATGTAATGGAGTAAAACGTTTTTTTGTGCGCATTGTCCGGGAAATGCCCCGGAAATCTATCTAATCGGTACATTGCATTTTCTGTGAAAATGTGATACAATAGAAATGAAAAAACTGTCCTGCGGGACGGGAAGGAGTTTGATGATGAAAAAACTGAAAATCGCACTTGCGGTGCTGCTCACATGCAGCATGTCCATGGCAGCCTTCGGATGCGGCGGCAGCGGTGAGACGGTCAGCTACAAGGAGATCGATTCCATGACCCGTGAGGAGGTCGCCAATCTTGCAGCAGCCGACGACCGACTGACCGGCGAGCTCGAGAACAAGACCATCAAGTGGCTGTCCGACTGGGATATCAACCCCGATTCCACCGGCAAGAGCACGCCCATCGAGCTGGCTATCTTCCAGGAGCGCTACGGCGGCGAGGTCAAGTGGTACCAGTGTACCTATGCCGAGCGCTATGACCAGCTGGCCAACTACATCAACAGCGACGAGGGCATCGATTTCTTCTATGCCGGCAATTTCGACGCCTTCCCGAAGGGCGCGATCCGCCAGATGTTCGTACCCTGCGATGATTATATCGACTTTGACAGCGACCTGTGGAAGGATGTCAAGGACATCAACGATTCCATTATGTGGAAGGGCAATCACTACATGGCCGTTGTCGAGATGACCGGTGACAATTGCGCCGTGATCTACAACCGTGACACCGTGCAGGAACTGGGCTTCGACGATCCTGCCGAGATGTACGAGGACGGCGAGTGGACCTGGGATGCCTTCGAGGAGATGCTCGAGGCATTCGTGGACGTGGAGAACAGCAAGTTCGGTCTGGACGGCTGGTGGTTCGAGTCCGGCCTGTCCGCCACCGTGGGCGTTCCCTATGTCGGCCTTGAGGACGGCGAGCTCGTGAATAACCTGTCCGACCCGAACATCGAGCGCGTCCAGAATTTCCTGTACGATCTGTACAACAAGGACTGTATCGCCATCGGTGTGGGCGACTTCGGCTGGTCCGACAAGCCCGAGTACATCGGCGAGGGCAAGGAGCTGTTCCATCCGGCAGGCCTGTGGAAGTTCTACGGCGAGGCGGACAAGGTCGATGCCAAGACCGGCAACAACACCGGCTGGAAGGGTGTGTTCGGCGAGAACTGTATGTTCGTGCCGATGCCGCAGGATCCGGATGCCGATGCCTACTACATCCCGGCCAATATGAACTCCTACTGCTTCGTTTCCAACGGCCACAACCCGGAGGGCGTTGCCAAGTTCCTCGACTGCAAGCGCCTGACCCTGCTCAACGATGACATCCGTGCCATCGCCGACCAGCAGTTCCGTGACGACTACCAGTGGACCGAGGAAATGATCGAGATGAAGAACGAGATGGATACGCTTGCCATGGAGCATCCCGTGATCGACTTCAAGAACGGCGTGACCACCGACCTTGCCGATATGCTCGACAGCAGCGAGAACGGCGTGCGTGCCGCAGGCAAGGGCACGCCCTGGAACGAGTCCCTGGCTGCGATCAAGGATCCGGTGCAGACCATGATCGACGAGGCCAACAACGGCTGATCTGCGCAGCATAGCGCTTCCTGACTGAGCTTTGCCGTTCCCTGTGCTCCCTCCCGCAGCGGGGAGGGAGGGGGGCTGTTCTATATAATTCTTATAACCTATGTAAATTATCAGATTAAATTTGCGTGCTTTGAATTATTCACAAAATAGACTTGATTTTCTTCTACGACAGTGATATAATAAAGGTAACCATTTGTAGAATCCATTCACGGGAGGCGTGCTCGCATGAGAAAAGTATTGGTAACAGGTGGATGCGGCTTAATCGGTGATCATGTGTGCTCCGGCTTTTTGAAAAAAGGCTATGAAGTTGTCGCAATTGACCGGCAGAGCAGCGAATATAACATCGGAAAAGAGAATTTCACCTTCGTCGAGGCAAAGCCCTCGGATAAGGGGACCTATGCGAATGTGTTCGAGTCCCACAATTTCAATACGGTCATTCATCTTGCCTGCACGGCGGACAATGACTTGGGGCATATGATCACGGATGCGGACATTAAGGAGAATGCCAAGTGCAATGAGTTCATCTATCGCTTTGCCATTGCACATGATGTGGAGCAGTTCATTCTGATCAGCACCACGCAGGTCTACCAGATGCCCAAGACCCGTGAGCCGCTGCGTGAGGACGATTTCACAAAGCCCTCCACGAATTATGCCAAGCTCAAGTCCGAATCCGAGAACAAGATGGCCTCGGACATCGGCAAGACCCGCAACATGATGCGTGCCATCGTGCGTGTTGCCCCGGTTTACACCAAGGACTTCTGCGGCAACCTCGAGGCAAAGATCACGGATCCCAAGGACAACACCAAGTTCGTCTACCGCACGGGTGAGTACGGGTTCCATTTCTGCTGCGTCCACAATCTGGTAGATTTCCTGCTGACATTCGTGCAGGCAGCGGAGGACCAGAGCTACAGCGGCATTTACAATATGGCGGACAAGAACCTGACCATGGCCTCCGAGATCATCGAATATATGAAGGAGAACCACAGGATCGGCGTTGTGCTCCAGCGAAATCCCCCGAACACCAGCATCACCGCGATCAAGAACCTGATCGACAACAAGGAGATGAAGGTCAACTATCGGTTCCTGGACTTCACGAGGATCCTCACGAACAACATGTTCGATGTGAGCAAGGCCTCCAAGTTCTGCTCCTTCCGCTGGACGGTCAACAATACCAAATAATCAATGCATCCGCTCCTGTTGGGGCGGATGCTTCTTTTTGCTGCACAGAAGAACGCCGCCCCGGTGCTGTGCCGGGGCGACGGGATCTTATGTATTCGGGTCATAGGGCAGCTCGGGGATCAGGTCCACCAGATGCTTCATGACGCACACGGCATCCATGAAGGTGATGCTGCCGTCCATCCATGCATCCGCAGCACGCCGGCGGCTGTCGGGGATGCGGTAGGAGCCAAGCTGGTCCTTGTTGATGCAGATGACGTCGATGATATCGACCTGACCGTCGCCGTTGGCATCCCCGTAGAGGATGTCATCGGCGTACTCCACGATCACCGTGACCATGTACGCTGCATCGCCGCCGTCGGCAAAGACCGAGGCGATCCCGCTGTCCACGCCGGAGAGCACGCCGCCCTCCACGGTGACGATGTTGAGGTTGCTCGAGAACCAGGAAACACTTTTGGGATTCCCGGGAAATTTCAGGATGACCACCTGGTCGCGGGAGGTGATGTGTACCGTATCGACGGCGCCCATCGTGTAGTAGTACTCACTCGTGACGGTCACATTGCACTGCAGCAGCTTGTTATCGACAAAGACGCGCACGGTAGCCGCACCGGGGCTGACGGCCGTGAGCACGCCGCTGTCCACGGATACGATCTCCGGGTTGCTCGAGAACCATGTCGCCGTGTCGGACGAGGCGTTGAGCACCTGGAGGGTCTGCTGTTGACCGGGGTTGAGCTGGAGCTCCGTATAATCGAGGGCAATGGCGTTGGGGTCCGGCACGATGATGCCGCCGTCCACAGCCGCCGCCTTCACGGCCTGCGTGATGTCGGTGCAGTCGCTGCTATAGAAAAATCCCGCCGAATCATCGAGCCCCGTCCAGAGGAACTCGACAGGGAAGCGCTCGCCCTCCTGTGCGCCCTCGAGCTGGAATTCCAGCCGGTAGAGGACCTCGGATTTAGCAGCGCCTGTGAATTCCGCACCGGTGAGCCAGATGATGTTTTCATCCGGATTCGGGACAGCGGTATGCTGTGCACCGACAGTACCGATCGGCGTGATGGAATTGAACACCAGCGCACTGTCATAGACGATGCCGAAGGAGTCTGCCGCAACGCCGGCATCCGAGCCGGCGATGGACAGATCCACCGAAACGATGGGATCCTCCATCAGGGTCTCCGCCGAAACGGAATATGATGAGATCCGCAGCTCCGGCACCTGCGGATCCTCAGCAGCAGCCGGCATGGCGGGCAGTCCCGTGATGCCGATGACGAGCGCAGCCGCTGTGCCGAGCAGACGTTGTAATTTTGGGCGCAGCATACGATCAGCCTCCTCACGCCCATGGCATAACTACATTAAGTATAGCACATTTTCTTCTCTTTGTCAACAGATTTTTGTGAAAATTCACGATAGTCTGTGTTTCATTTTTATGAATGAGCCACGGCAACAGCATTTACTCTGCAAAAGTCCTTTCTTGGGAAAACATGCAAAACTTGTCCCTCCGCCGCCGTTCGGCGGCACCTCCCCCGCAAGCGGGGGAGGATTTTGTGGCGGGGCTGCGCCCCGCCGCCCCCCCCTTTTCTGTGCCAGAGGCGCAGAAAAAAGTAAATGCTGATACCCCGATGAATAAGCACACCGGTCTTGACGTGTGCGGCCGGATGTGGTATGATGGAATGGGAAGGAGGGAGCGAAATGGAACCGACGAAAATGCGGATCCTGCGGATCTTAGAGGAGGACTACGGCTGTGAGGGCGTGCCGGACGGCGAGGAGCCGATGTGCCGGGTACTGGCACAGCCTCCGGAGGGGGAGCCCGTGTGGCTGCGCATCGCCGACAGGGTCCTGACCGAGCACGGCCTTGACGAAGGCGATACATTCACCCATCCGCTGGTATAACAGTTCCGCCCGCAGCAGATAGCGGATACCCATGTTGAAGCTGATGCCCCGGGGCGCTGTACCCCGGGGCATGTTGATCCTATGGGTTTACTTGTGTAAATCGGAAATTAACCCGGACTGTTGAAAAAGCCTCCCCTGCAAGGGGAGGGGGACCGCCGAAGGTGGTGGAGGGGTTAAATTCTGATATATATTATACTGCCGAACATTGAAAATGCCAACAGAAACGCCATAGTATGTCTGACAGGCACATCGGACATACTATGGCTTGCTGCTTCTATATCCGCATCGCCCGAAGGCGGCGGGCGGTATTTATTAATCGACTGTCTCGAGCCCCTCTGCGGTGAAGGCCTGGCGCAGATCCCCGATGAGGTCCTGCGCATCCTCGATGCCGACGGCCACACGGTAGAAGCCGCCGTGGAATTCCTGCGGGTACAGGTACATTCTCTCGTCATCCTCACCGATGAACACGATGAGACTTGCGGCATTGCCGAGGGAAACAGCGGAGGTGAACACATGCAGATGCGTCACCACGCGGTTGTACAGGTCATGCTCACCCTTCAGGCCGAAGGAGAGCACACCGCCGAAGCCGTGCTCCATCTGGCGCTTGGCAAGCTCGTGCCCCTTGTGGGAGGCAAGGCCCGGATAGGCCACGAAGCTCACGCAGGGCTGGCGTTCAAGCCACTGGGCAATGGCAAGGGTGTTGTCGTTGTGGACCTGCATGCGCAGCGGGAAGGTGGAGGCGCCGCGCTGGATGAGCCAGGCGTTGAACGGGCTGATGCGGCCGCCGATGTTGACCTGGGCCTGGTAGCGGATATCGTCCATGACGGCCTTCGGGCCGATGATCGCACCGCCCATGGCATCGCCGTGGCCGCCGATGTACTTGGTCAGGCTCTCAACGACGTAATCCACGCCGTACTCGAGCGGGCGGGTGTTGTACGGGGAGGAGAAGGTGTTGTCCACGGAGACCTCGATGCCGTGCTCGTGGGCAAGTGCCGTGATGGCAGCGATGTCGCAGATGCACAGGGTCGGGTTGCCGGGGGTCTCAAAGTGGATGAGCTTGGTGTTCGGGCGGATGGCACGGCGGATGTTCTCCACATCGGTGCAGTCTACGATGGAGGTCTCGATGCCCCATTTTTCCGTCCACAGCTCGTGGAAAATGCGGTAGGTCGCAATATAGGTCACGGTCGAGAAGATCACATGATCGCCCTTCTTCAGCTTGGTGAAGAACAGCGCCGAGAGCGCTGCCACGCCGCTGGCAAGCACCACGCAGTCCTCGCCGCCGTGGAGATTGGCGACCTTGCGCTCGAGCATCCCCTGGTTGACACCGCCGTTACGGGTGTAGATGTTCGCCTCGCTGGCCGACCAGTTCATCTGGGAGGCATCGTAGGGCAGCAGGTAGCTGTTGGCCATGTAGAGGGCCGGCTCGATGGCGCCGGTCGCAGGATCCGGCTCAGAGCCTGCATGGATCGCACGGGTCGTAAAGCTCATTTGTTCAGTTTCTTTGCTCATGGGAATGACTTCCTTTCCAAAAATGTCCTTGCTTATTATAGCACGTTCCCTGCGGCTTGTCAAGCACAGAAAAGGCGCTCCCGCATTGGCGGAAATTGTGGGAGCATACCGAGAAAGCCCATCCCTATGAAAGGAATGGGCTTTTGGTGCATCAGATGAAATCCGTCAGCTCCACCTGGCGCTTGGCACCGATGGCGGCGGCATAGCGCAGGACAATGGAGGCATCGTTGGCATTGACAGCACCGTTGCCGTTGACGTCGGCCGCAAGCACCTGGGCTTCGGTCAGACCGGAATCCCGCTTGGCACCGATGCGGGCGGCCGCCATGAGGATGCGGGCGGCGTCGTTGGCGTTGACCACGCCGTCCTCATTGACATCCCCCAGGGTGTACGCCTCCTCGGGCGCATCGCCAAGACGGATGTAGGTGTTCAGGCCGGTATTGGTCAGGACGGCATATGTCCCGTCACCGCTGATCGCCGTCCGGGGTGCCCTGCTGTTGACCCAGGCAGGGCTGTTGCCGAGCTTCATCTCCTCCGTGACCGCCGGGAAGCTCCCACCGAGGGTAAGGGTGTGCAGAGAGCCGCAGGCATAGAACAGATTGTAAGCATCCGTTACCTTTGACAGATCAAAGCCGGAGAGATCGACACTGGTCAGGTCGTCACAATAGGCGAACACATAGCCCATACTCGTCACCTGCGACGTGTCAAACCCGGAGAGGTCCATGCTCTCGAGCGCATGGCAGGAGGCGAACATGGAGTGTATATCCGTCACCTGTGATGTGTCAAATCCGGAGAGATCAAGATTCGTGAGAGCAGAGCAGACATTGAACATAGACCCCATATCCTTCACCCTGGATGTGTCAAACCCGGTGACATCGAGGCTCGTGAGACCGGAGCAGCCCTGGAACATAACGCCCATATCTGTCACCTGTGCGGTGTCAAAACCGGTGACATCGAGGCTCGTAAGGCTGGAGCAGTCGTTGAACATCCAGCCCATATTTGTTACATTCGAGGTGTCAAAGCCCGATACATCCAGGGCTGTCAGGTCGGTGCATTGGTCGAACATATTGCTCATATCCGTTACATTTGCGGTGTCAAAGCCCGATATATCCAAGGTCGTCAGGCCGGAGCAGTGGTAGAACATATAGCTCATATCCGTCACATTTGAGGTGTCAAAGCCCGATAGATCGAGGGTCGTCAGGCCGGAGCAGCCCGCGAACATACGACCCGTATCCGTCACATTCGAGGTAGCAAAGCCCGATACATCCAGGGCTGTCAGGCCGGAGCAGTCATCGAACATACCGCCCATCTCCGTCACATGCGAGGTATCAAAGCCCGATAGATCGAGGGTCGTCAGGCCGGAGCAGCTGTTGAACATACCGCCCATATCCGTCACATGCGAGGTGTCAAAGCCCGATATATCCAGAGCTGTCAGGCCGGAGCAGCTGTTGAACATACCGCCCATATCCGTCGCATTCGAGGTATTAAAGCCCGATATATCGAGGGTCGTCAGGCCGGAGCAGCTGTTGAACATATAGCTCATATCCGTCACATTTGAGGTGTCAAACCCGGTGACATCGAGGCTCGTGAGACCGGAGCACCACTGGAACATAACGCTCATATCCGTCACATGCGAGGTGTCAAAGCCCGATATATCGAGGGTTGTCAGGCCGGAGCAGAAGCTGAACATCGCTTCCATATCCGTCACATGCGAGGTGTCAAAGCCCGATACATCGAGGGTTGTCAGGCCGGAGCAGCCGGCGAACATAAAGTACATATCCGTCACCTGTGATGTATCCGCCTCGGAGAGGTCAATGGAGACTGTCTTTGCATATTGCCAGAACAACTCACTGCAGTTTTGGGGCAGCACCGTCCCGGGCTCCGCGGTGACACTGAGCACTGCATCCTTGTCGAGCGCACCCAGCGCTTCCTTCGTGACCTCCCCACGCAGCGTCAGTGCCCCCGTTCCCGCGTCAAAGGTATAGCAGTCCCCCTCCTCTGCATGGGCAGAAATGACTGCCTCCCGCACGGCGGGCAGCTCTGCCGCAGCGGGCAGCCCGAGCAGACACAGGGCAAGGGCGGATGCACAGATTCTGTGTTTCATGACAAGATCCCTCCTGAAAATCATTTTCTACATTATAACACGGGGGCGGGGCGTTGTCAAGATTGCGCGGGGCGGCTTGACTTTTTACGGAAAATCATGTACAATAAAAGGGATCGCCGATGCATGCGGGCAGCGGCGGAAAAATCATTTCAGGAGGTTCTTATGGATCAGCACAATCGTCCGCAGGGAAGGGACAAACAGGTCACATCCGGCGGCTCCGGCGTTCACAGACGGGGCGACGGGCTCGGGACCGGCAGGGTCGGCAATGCCGATTATTCCGGCAAGAGCTCCGGCGGCAGCATGGGAAAGCGTGCGGCAGCCGGTGGCGGCGGCATCCTTGCGATCATCATCGGTATCATCATCTATGTGCTCGGCGGCTCCGGGGGCGACTCCACGGATATGCTGAACACCCTCATGCAGTCCGGGGATACCGGGCAGGCACCCGCCGGCTTCTCCCTTGCCGGGCAGGAATCGGCCTACTATGAGGAAAGCGCCGGCGGTACGGTCGATACGAGCGTGGTCTCCGGGGCAAGAGCCAAGTACACCACACCTGTCGGCGGCGGTCAGGATACCGTCACCCTCATGGTCTACATGTGCGGCACCGACCTCGAATCGAAGTACGGCATGGCCTCCTCCGATATGCAGGAGATGGCAAGTGCGAAGTTCGGCGACGATGTGAACATCCTTGTCTATACCGGCGGCTGTACACAGTGGAAAACGGCCGGCATCAGCAATTCCGTCAACCAGATCTATCAGGTGAAGAGCGGCGGGCTCGTCCCCCTCGTGTCCGATGACGGCAGCAAGGCCATGACCGCACCGAGCACGCTCTCCGGCTTCATTCAGTACTGCGGAAAAAATTACCCCGCCTCCCGCTACGGGCTCATCCTCTGGGACCACGGCGGCGGCTCCGTGAGCGGCTACGGCTACGACGAGAAGAACCAGTCCTCCGGCTCGATGAGCCTGGCAGGCGTGGACCAGGCACTGCGCGACGGCGGCGTGACCTTCGATTTCGTGGGCTTTGATGCTTGCCTGATGGCCACGGCCGAGACCGCACTCATGCTCGACCGCCATGCCGATTACCTCATCGCCTCCGAGGAGACCGAGCCCGGCATCGGCTGGTATTATACGAACTGGCTGAGCAAGCTCGGCGACAACACCTCCCTGTCCACCCTCGAGATCGGACAGTCCATCGTCGATGATTTTGTCACCGAATGCGCCCGGAAATGCCCGGGACAAAAGACCACGCTCTCCGTGATCGACCTGGCGGAATTCTCCGCTACCGTCCCCTCCGGACTCTCCGGCTTCTCCCGCTCGGTCAGCAGCCTCATTGAGAATGAGCAGTACAAGACCGTCTCCGATGCACGGTACGCGGCAAGGGAATTCGCCCAGAGCTCTAAGATCGACCAGGTGGATCTCACGCATCTTGCCCTGAATATGGGGACTGCGGAGGGACAGAAGCTTGCCGATGCCGTGCAGGGCGCGGTAAAATACAACCGCACCTCCGGCAACATGACCAATGCCTACGGCGTGTCCATCTACTTCCCCTACAAGCGCACGTCCTATGTCGATAAGGCCTGCAATACCTACAGCCAGATCGGCATGGATGACGAGTACAGCAAGTGCATCCGGCAGTTTGCAAGCCTTGAGACCGGCGGACAGATCGCCGCAGGCGGCACCGGCTCCCCGGTATCCTCCCTGCTCGGCCTGGCAGGCTCCGTATCCGGCGGGTCCTCCTCGGATATGATCGGCCAGCTCCTCACGGGCTTTCTGTCGAGCGGCCGGGGCATCGCAGGCCTTGACAGCTCGAATACCGACTTCATGAGCGAGCGGGCGCTGAATGACACCGAGGGCTTCCTTGCGGCCAATTATTTCGACGAGTCGAATCTCGTCTGGACGCAGGACTACACCATGACCCTCCCCGAATCCCAGTGGGAGCTCGTGCAGGGACTCGATCTCAATATGTTCTACGACGACGGCGAGGGCTGGGTCGATCTGGGACTTGACAACCTCTTTACCTTCGATGACGACGGGAACCTTGTTGCCGACACCGACCGCAACTGGATCTCCATCGACGGACAGCCCGTGGCCTACTACCACACCGATACCACCAAGACCGCAGAGGGTACGGCGATCTCCGGGTACGTCCCCGCGATGCTCGACGGGCAGCGCGTGAACCTCATCCTCGTCTTTGACACCGAGCATCCCGGCGGCTACATCGCCGGCGCGGATACCGATTACCACGGGGGCGAGACGGATACCGTATCCAAGAGCCTGAGTGCGCTCGAGCCCGGCTCCACCCTCGAGTTCCTCTGCGATTTCTACAGCTACGACGGCGAGTACCGCGACAGCTACTACCTCGGGGATCCCCTGACGGTCACCGATCACATGACCATCTCCAACACCGATGTCGGGGACGGCGCCGTGCGGCTGATGTACCGTTTCACGGACATCTACAATCAGGCGCACTGGAGCGCCCCCATCGAAAAATAACACCAGGAGGCCGACATTATGAACCGTGACACACTCATTATCCGCACGAGCATCATCGGCATCGCCGCAAATGTCCTGCTCGCCGCCTTCAAGGCGGTGGTGGGACTGGTCAGCGGTTCGATCGCCGTCACGCTCGATGCGGTCAACAACCTCAGCGACGCTCTGTCCTCGGTCATCACCATCATCGGCACCAAGCTTGCCGGGCGCAGTCCCGACAAGAAGCACCCCTACGGCCACGGACGCATCGAATATATCAGCTCCGCGATCATCGCCGTGATCGTCGTATATGCCGGCATAAGCTCCCTGGTCGAATCCGTCCGGAAGATCATTACCCCCCAGGCGCCCGACTATTCCGCCGTCTCCCTCGTGATCGTGGGGGCGGCGGTTGCCGTCAAGGTCCTCCTGGGGCTCTATGTCAAGCACATGGGGGACCGGGCGCATTCGGACTCGCTGCGGGCCTCGGGGAAGGACGCGCTCATGGATGCCATCATTTCCTTCTCGGTGCTCGTGGCCGCCGTCATCTACCTGACGGCCCATGTGAGCCTGGAGGCGTGGCTCGGCGCCGTCATCTCGCTGCTCATCCTGAAAACGGGCTATGAGCTGCTCCGCGAGAGCGCCTCGCAGATCCTCGGGGAGCGCGTGGATGCGGACGTCGCACGCGGCGTCAAAAGGACCGTCTGTTCCTTCCCGGAGGTGCGGGGGGCCTATGACCTGGTCCTGCACAGCTACGGACCGGACCGCCTCATGGGCTCGGTCCACATCGAGGTCCCCGACACCATGACCGCACCGGAGCTCGACCTCCTCGAGCGGCAGATCACCGACAAGGTCTATGCCGAGCACGAGGTCATCCTCACCGGCATCAGCATCTACTCGATGAACACCGCCGACGATACGGCCGTGGCGCTGCATGAGGACATCCGCCGCCGCGTCATGGCGCACAGCCATGTCCTGCAAATGCACGGCTTCTACCTCGACGGGGACACGGTGCGCTTCGACCTCGTGATCGACTTTGAAGCCTCCGACCGCCGGGCGCTGCATTCCCAGATCGTGCAGGAGATCGAAAACGCGCATCCCGACTATCAATTCCTCATCACGCTCGATGCCGATGTGAGCGACTGAATTTTTGTCTATATATATATATATA
>JAFTZY010000059.1 GCA_017460955.1 Oscillospiraceae bacterium | reverse complement strand
CGCAGGGGGCGCGGGACGCCCGTCCCCTCGCAGGGAAACAGCCCCGCACGCAGGGGGCGCGGGACGCCCGTCCCCTCGCAGGGAAACAGCCCCGCACGCAGGGGGGGAGCACGGGACGCCCGTCCCCCACAGGGACACATCCCCCTGAACGCAGGGGGGCGCGGGGGGACGCAGTCCCACCGCAAAGAAAAAAGAAAAAAGCCCCCTTCCCTCCCGCGTCAGCGGGAGAAGGGAGGGGGTTTGGGGGCGGGCAGCTTAAAGGGGCCCTCCCCGAACATCTGATATAAGGAGAAATTGACAATGGCCATTTTTGAAGAACTCAAACGCCGCGGACTGCTCGCGCAGCTCACCGATGAAGCCGAGATCCGCGATCTCATCAACGCCGGGAAGGCCACCTTCTATATCGGCTTCGACCCGACCGCAGATTCCCTGCATGTGGGGCATTTCATGGCACTGTGCCTCATGAAGCGCCTGCAAATGGCCGGGAATCGCCCCATCGTGCTCCTCGGCGGCGGTACCGGCATGATCGGTGACCCGTCCGGGAAAAGCGATATGCGCAAAATGCTCACCCCCGAGATCATCGACCATAACATCGCCTGCTTCAAAAAGCAGATGGAACGCTTCATCGATTTCTCCGACGGGAAGGCCATCGCCGTCAATAACGCCGACTGGCTCCTGGACCTCAATTACGTCGAGCTCCTGCGCGAGGTCGGCCCCCACTTCACCGTCAACCGGATGCTCTCCCATGAGTGCTTCAAGCAGCGCTGGGAAAAGGGCCTGACCTTCTTTGAATTCAACTACATGATCATGCAGAGCTATGACTTCTACCGCCTGTTCCAGGACTACGGCTGCAATATGCAGTTCGGCGGCGACGACCAGTGGGCCAATATGCTCGGCGGCACCGAGCTCATCCGCCGGAAGCTCGGCAAGGATGCCTATGCCATGACCATCACCCTCCTGCTCAACTCCGAGGGCAAGAAAATGGGCAAGACCGAGCGCGGCGCCGTGTGGCTCGACCCGGAAAAGACCTCGCCCTATGAGTTCTTCCAGTACTGGCGCAATGTGGCCGATGCCGATGTCATCAAGTGCCTGAAAATGCTCACCTTCGTCCCCGTCGAGGAGATCGAGGAAATGGAGCAGCACCTCGAGGGGGCAGCCTACAACAAGGCCAAGGAGCTCCTGGCCTTCGAGCTCACAAAGCTCGTCCACGGCGAGGAGGAGGCCCAGAAGGCCCTCGATGCGGCAAGAGCCGTGTTCGGCGGCGGCGGCTCGTCCGAGAATATGCCCTCCACCGCTATCCCTGCGGACAAGCTCACGGACGGGCGGATCGGCATCCTTGACCTTCTCGTGGAGTGCGGCCTTGTGCCGACCAAGTCGGAGGCACGCCGGAACGTCCAGCAGGGCGGCATCAGCGTGAACGATGAGAAGATCACCGACCCCAAGGCCGAGATCACCCTCGAGGGCGAGACCATCGTCCGCAAGGGCAAGAAGGTGTTCCATAAGGTCACCCGCGCATGAGATCTGCCCGCGTCAGCGGACACCATAATGATCCATTCTTCACGATCCACGCTTCATGATGTTTGATCCACGCTTTCCCGGAAGGAGGAAGACCATGTCCGGATCCGCCGCCCCCTGGGGGTATGCGCTTTCTGATTATAAGCAGCCGTCCGTGACCGCCGATGCGGTGATCCTCCGGCCCGGCCCGGAGCTTTTGCTCATCCGCCGCGGCGGGGAGCCGTTCAAGGGGGACTGGGCATTGCCCGGCGGCTTTTTGCAGGACGATGAGACCGTCGAGACCTGCGCTGCGCGTGAGGCCTTCGAGGAGACCGGCGTGCGCCTGCCCGCACTCCTGCCGTGCGGCGTGTTCAGTGCGCCCGGGAGGGATCCCCGCGGCTGGGTCGTGTCCCACGCCTTCACCTGCATGGCACAGGTGGACAGCGTCCGCGCCGGCGACGATGCCGCAGCCGCTGCCTGGTTCTCCGTGGAGACCGTCCCCGCGGGAGCGGACCTCACACTGCGCCTGCAAAACGGCGGGACCTGCCTGACAGCAAGGCTCACCGCCGAAGCCCGGCATTTTGGCCGGACGGACTACCGGGTGGCGGAGCGCGGAGGACTCGCGTTCGACCATGCCGCCGTCATCGCCTGCGCCCTCGAGGCCCTCGAGCGCGAATTCCCCGGGATCCTGCGCACCGGGGAGATCCCGGAGGCGTTCCGGTACTAAGGGATTCCCGCTGGCAATTGCCGCCCAATGCGCCGCAAGCGGCGCACTCTATCATAGCTTCAAGAAAACTGTTCTTATTCACGCCGAAGGCGGCTTAAAAGTTTTTGCTCCAGCTTTTTTCAAAAAGCTGGTCAGAGTCCAGAGGTGAAACCTCTGGTCGCTCGCCGCAGCGAGCGAAATCCCCTGCCCGCCGCTTTTTTCAGGTGTGAATTCAAAAAACAGTACTGTGGACTGTTTTTTGAAGATGGGCGCTTTTTTTGTAAAAAAGCGCGCCCTACCTATCAATTGAAACGCGCCTCTCCTTGCCGCCTTTAGGCGGCAACAAGCTTTTTTGACAGTCTTACGAAACATCTGCCTGCGCGCCTTGCATACCGGATCTCATCAGTGCTTCCCTAAAAAATTGAAAAAAAGACTTGACAAATCCGCCGCATTGTGCTATACTGTAAAAGATGGGTTGCCATCAATACCCCATAGGTCTGGGTGTGGCGCAGTTGGTAGCGCGCTACCTTGGGGTGGTAGAGGCCGTGGGTTCAAGTCCCGTCACTCAGACCATGCAGCCAGGTGCTGCAAGGATGAATCGCATTCCGGAATCCCGGGATGCGATTTGTTTTTCGTCATTATGACGAAATAATGCTTGATATTTCACAAGTTTTTGTACGGATTGCAGGATGCTTTTGCCGGGGACTTGTGGTATAATAGGAACAGGGAAACGTCATTGAACATAGCATGTATATCAGAGAAGGGAGGCCGTCATCATGGCAAATGTTGTCGATGTGGCAAAGTATATTCTGGGCTGTCAGGGGGAAATGTCCACCATGAAGCTGGAGAAGCTGTGCTATTATGCGCAGGCGTGGTCGCTTGCATGGGACGGAATTCCGCTGTTTGAAGAGGATTTTGAGGCATGGGCGAACGGGCCGGTATGTCCGGCGCTGTTCCGCTGGCACCGCAAGAAGTTCATGATCGGCGCACAGGATCTGCCGCAGATGAGCGGCGAGCTGTCCGAGCGCGAGAGGGAGACGATCCGCGAGGTGCTGGACTATTACGGGGACAAGGAAGCCCACTGGCTCAGTGAACTGACGCACAAGGAGCTGCCGTGGAAGAGCGCACGCAGGCGTGCGGATGCCAGGTCCGGCGAGCCGTGCAGCGAGGTCATCACCAAGAGCAGCATGCAGGAATACTACGCAGGGCTGGAATAATGGGAAAGAAGCGGCGGCCCAGTGCCGACCCGGCGCTTGTCGGGGAGATCTCATCCAGGCGCACCCCTAGGCGTGCGGAGAATCCGAACAGCTATCTGCAATGGACGCCCTCCTGGAATTTTTCCCGATGCGACCTTGCACATGCCCGCTGGTCGCTGAAGGATTCGGAGATGTTTGAGGAGATCATCCCGAAGCTCATTTCCTTTGAGGGACGGCAGTGGAGTGAGATCCTCCAGGACAAGAAGCACAACCACTGGATCTCGTGCAGCAAGCTCATCAAGGAGGCACAGGACCGCCTTGATGAGCTCCATCTGCAATATGACGAGCTGTTCTCCCTGCGGCTGACGGGCCGTCTGCGCCTGTTCGGCTATATTGAGAACGGCATTTTCTACATCATCTGGCACGATCCCGATCACGAGATCTGCCCGAGCGTCAAAAAGCATACATAACGCGGGAACGCCATGAAGTCCCCCTCCCATCCGGGAGGGGGCTTTTTTGCCGCAGCTCCTGTTCCCTTACGCGCCGATCACAAACCGCGCAGACTCGGTGTCGCGCCCGGCGGGGATGTCCGCATCGGTGCGTGCATCGAGCGTCACCCAGGTGGCGCCGCCGTCATAGGATGTCTGTATCTCCCAGGAAACGGGGTCGCGCTCCGGCGAGTCACCGCCCGTGACAAGGCTGTACGAGGCAAGCGCACCGCACGAGGCCGGGATGCTGAAATACAGCTGCACCGGGAGCCTGCTGCGCGTCAGACAGCACTTCCCCGTGCGGTCCCCCGTGAGCGCACGCGCCGTCTCCGCACTGCTCGGATACACCGCAGGCTCGGACCCGCACAGGGCATACGCGACCGCCCCCGCATCCGTGTCCAGACGGTTGTCCTGCGCATCGTACAGGCAGAGCCGCGAGAGCTGCACATAGCCGTCCTGACCGCGCAGCGCCGTGATGCGCATCCGGTAGATCCGGTAGCCGTCCGGGGGCTGGGCCGTGCCAAGGACCGTCACCTCCCGCACCGTCATCGTGTCATGCGCCGCAAATTCCCCGGACGCATACCCGATGTCCAGATAGTCCGGCGTGCCGAAGGGCTCCGCGCTCTCCTGCGCACGCAGGATGCCGTTTAGATACATCGAGATCGTCGTCCCGTCGCAGACCAGCCGGTGCTCCATGGAGTAGAGCGGATAGTCCGCAGGCGGGATGGTGTGGTCATGGTAGCGGTAGCTGACGTCCACGCCCTGGCCTCCCGTGCCGTTGAACACTGCCCGGTCATGTCCGCCCGCCTGCCGCGTCAGGAACCACCAGTGATAGCCGCTCGCGCCGTCGTCAATGACGGATTCGAGCGAACGGTCCGAGAAATTCATAAAGCCGTGGACCCGCCCCTGTCCGATCGTGAAGTCCTCAAACCGACAGATCACCGTGAACTGCTCAGCGAGCCGGACAGGGAAGCGCAGGTACGCCCTGCCCTCCCGGAACAGGCCGCGCTGCGTGGGATACACCCGCTCGGCGAGCGTCCCGGGATCGAGCGTTTCCGCCCTGCCGATGACCCTCCCGCGGGTGTCGAAAAGCCGGGGATCGCCTGCGCTGAAGCGGCGTACATCGAGCGTGAACTGCGTCGGCCGCGGCTCCCGTGTCCCCGCCATCACAAGCGGCAGAAGCTCCCGCACCGGGACCGGTGCCTTGGCGCGTAAATAGTCGAATTCCTGCATGGCATACAACTCCTTTTCAAGAGGCAAGAAGTGCAGAGGCAAGAGGCAAGAGAGGTCCCCCAAAAAGAAGGGGACTTGCCGCCGTCTGTGCAGATCCTGCATTTCATCTGCTTGGGGTCTGTGTGTGTGCGGTGTGTGCGGAGGCGCACGCTCATGGGGACGGCTCATAGGGAGGGCTCCTCTGCAAAGCGGTTGACGACCGAGAGGTACTGCTGCATTTCCGCATCGCTCCGGAGCTTTTCCTGTGTGGGGAAGCGTGTGCGGTTCTCCTCCCAGCGCCGGACGGCGTACTCCCAGCCGGTGGTGCGGCCCTTGTCGCGGTTGAAGGCGAGAAAGCGCAGTGCCTCCCACTCGGTCCAGGTGTAGCCGAGCCCCCGTGCGATGCGCAGGATCGCTGCCGCATCCGGCTGCGGATCGCCCCGGACCGCCCCCGTATCACATACTGTTCCATGTCCCGCAGCACTCTCACATACCGTATCACTTACCGTATCACGTATCGTCTCACTATCACTCTCACATATCGTATCGGCTTTTTCTGCTTTTTCGGGGAAAGCAGGGGAAGCATTTGCTTTCGGACGGCCGCCCTTTTTGCCGGCTTCGGAGCGCTTGCGGCAGATGTCCTCGTACTTTTCGGCATCCCGGTCGAGCTGTCCGCGCAGGAAGCTGAAGGCCAGCTGCAATGTCGGGTCGGTGAAGGCCGGCTGCTCGTGAAGTGCGGCATATCGGTACATTGCACGGAACAGCGCCCCGAGCTGCGTATCGTCGAGCATGTCGAACTGCGCGGCGTTATCATAATAGATCACGAAGCTTTTCTTCCCGGTCATGGAATACCTCCTGGTTTTTGGAATGTTTGTTCTTCTAAGAATAGTCTAACATGGAAACGGGGGGATGTCAAGTGCTTTTTGGGAAAAAGCAAAAAAAACAAGGGGAAGGGGGAAGTTGGATGCTTATACCAATTCTCGTTCAAACGATTGATCACACCGATCGTTTGATAGCCGCCGCAGGGGGCGTCGGGAATGGCATGGGACGGATCTTGTGACGCTTTGCGTCACAAAATAGCGCACGCTTCTGATCAAGCTGTTTCAATAGCTTGATCAGAAATTAGTATCAATTAAAGCTTAAGGATCGCAAGCTCTCCGGGGCCTGCGATCCTTTTTCATGATGGGGGTGACTCGGCTCCTGTGCATCTCCATCACGATCACCCCGGCAACAGAGAGCACATCCCCCTTGAAAAGCAGGAAGAAATGTGGTACACTATATAAAAGGGAGGATGAACAAAGACGAAAAGATCGTGATGTTATGCCAATTCTCGTTCAAGCTATTGATCACATCAATAGCTTGATCAGAAATTAGTATCAGAGCCTGTTTATACCGATCCCCTTAATTCCGATAGATAAAATCTATCGGAATTTAGCCGCCGCAGGGGAATAGTATCACAACAAGTTCCAAACCCGTTAAGAAACGGATAAGAATTCCATAGCAGTCTGATAAAGAAGTTTTCTCCCGGATGTGCTATACTGTAATTACAGCCAAACACTACAGGAAAGGGATGTAAGACTATGGCAAATGCGATCTTGCATACAGAGAAGCTTTGCAAGACATTTTCAAGCGGCGGCGTGCAGCAGCATGTCATCAAGAACCTGGACCTCGAGATCCGGGAGGGGGACTTCACCGTCATCATGGGGTCGTCCGGCTCCGGCAAATCGACCCTCCTCTATGCGCTCTCCGGGATGGACAAGCCCACACTCGGCAAGGTGTTCTTCGGGCAGGAGGATATTTCCGGCCTGACCAATGACCAGCTGGCCGTGTTCCGCAGAAAGCACTGCGGCTTTGTGTTCCAGAGCATCTACCTGCTCGATACGATGACCGTCTTTGACAACGTCCTCACCGGGGCGCTCGTCACACAGAAAAATTCCCCGGAGCTCATCCGGAAAGCCGAGGAGCTCCTCACACGCGTCGGCATCACCGAGGAGACATGGAAGAAATACCCCAACCAGCTCTCGGGCGGTGAGAGCCAGCGCGTCGGGATCGTCCGGGCCGTCATCAATGACCCGCAGATCCTCTTTGCCGATGAGCCCACGGGCTCCCTGAACTCCGCATCGAGCCGCGATGTGCTCGACATCTTCACGCAGCTGCACATGAAGGGACAGAGCATCGTCATGGTCACGCACGATGTCAGGACCGCCCTGCGCGGCGACCGCGTGATCTTCCTCTCGGACGGCGCCGTGGTCGGGGAGCATACCATGCCCCGCTACGGGACGGACGATGCCAAGGCCCGCCGGGATGACCTCCAGGCCTTCCTCGAACGGCAAGGGTGGTGACGGATATGGAAAGGATCACCCGTCTGTCCCTGGCCAATCTCAAAAAACATAAGCTCGAGGCGGCGGCACTCTTCGTCCTTGTGCTGCTGTGCATGCTGCTGCTCGGCTCCTCGCTGGGCGCGACCGTGGCGGTCGATACCATCTTCCCGCAGATCGTGGAGCACACGCAGAGCTATGAGAACTGCATGTTCATGCAGGAAAAGAGCTACATCGACGCCTACGAGACCATCCTCGAGCAGGACGAGCGTGTCGAATCCGCCGAGGCCATCGACATGCTCTACAGCATGAGCACCAACTACCTTGACCGGCAGGGAAAGGAGCAGGCGCTCTACCTCGTGTTCATCACGCAGGACAATAACGACCGTCTCCAGCACACCGAGATCGAAACGTCCCTCACGGACGAGGAGATCGCAGCCCTCGAGCACCCGATCTTCATGCCCTACACCATGCATGACACGATGGGCTATACCGAGGGGGAGGAATTCGACATCATCGTGGGAACAAAGAAATTCCCCTTCACCATCGCGGGCTTCTATGATACCTTCCTGTTCGATCAGGTCTCGAGCGGTGTGAAGATGATCGTGTCCGATGCGGACTACCACCTCCTGTCCGCCGTCATCCCGAACTATGTCGGCCTGTGCTACAACGACCACCAGGGAGAGGGTAACGATGCGCTCTTCTATGAGATGCTCGACAAGTTCGAGGAGCGCTCCGGACTCGATGTCAAGAGCGGCATCATGGGCCTCCTTTATAAGGGGCAGGAGATGACCATCAGCTACATGGTCCACATGATCATGGCGCTCATGATCTCCATGGCCGTCATCATCATCCTGGCCGTGGCCGTCATGATCCGCTTCCGTATCTCAAGCGACATCCGCGAGCAGCTCGTGAACATCGGTGTGCTCGAGGCCATCGGCTACACCTCCCGTGAGATCACGCTCTCGTATGTGATCGAGTACCTCCTCATTGCCGCGGCCGGTGTCCTTGCCGGTGTGCTGGGGAGCTTTATGCTCACCCCCGTCATCTTCCACGCCGGGGAGATCATCACCGAGCACCGCGGGACCGCGAGCGTGGCAGTCCTCCCGATCGTGCTTGGTGCAATTGCCATCCTTGCCTTTGTGGCGCTCGTCGCGTTTGTCCGCGCCCGCAGTGTCAGGAATTATCCGCCCGTGCGCGCCTTCCGCAGAGGACAGGGCGACCACCGCTACGGCAGGGACCATTTCCCGCTGCGGGGCACGAAAAAAAGCGTGCATGTGCGTCTGGCACTCAAGGGCGCTGCGGAGAACTGGCGGCAGTACCTGGGCCTGACCGTGTGCATCATGATCGCCTCGGTGGCCATTGTGTTCAGCTT
Source organism: Oscillospiraceae bacterium (assembly GCA_017460955.1). Classification (GTDB taxonomy): domain Bacteria; phylum Bacillota; class Clostridia; order Oscillospirales; family Ruminococcaceae; genus UBA3855. The sequence continues at coordinate 3,707 of JAFTZY010000059.1, read as the reverse complement.
CATCATGTTCAGCTTCTTCTCGGGCGATATGAACGCCATTGCCGCAACGGCCGGCATGGAGCTGAGCGACCTGCGCATTGAGATGATGCCCCAGGCGGATGCACAGGCGCTTGCCGACGAGCTCGCTGCCAGCCCCGAGGTCCGCAAGGCCACCCCGACCGCCGGAGCGGACCTCCTGCTCACCGCGGCGGATTACAACGAGCCCATGTTCCCGATCTGCTTTGCGGACTTTTCCGTGACCGAGAACATCTTCCCCGCGGCCGGGCGCTTCCCGGAGCATGACAACGAGATCATGATCACCAACATGTTCGCCCGCCACTTCCATGTGGGCGTGGGCGACACCCTGAACATCGAATATCTGAAGGTGCAAAAGCCCTACATCATCACGGGCGTGGTGACCTCCTCGTCCAACGGCGGCATCAATCTGTACCTGACGCAGGCCGGCATGGAGCGCGTGAATCCCACCTACCGTCCGGGCACCATGGAGGTGTACCTGGAGGAGGGCGTGGATACGGCGGAATTCCGCTATGTGCTCACGGAAAAGTACGGCAGGAGCCTGTCGGACGCTGCCAAGGAGCGTGCCGAGGGCGGGACCTATGAGGACCGCATCCGCGCCGAGGCCGAGCAGCAGATCGCCGAGATGATGGCCAATTACGGCGTTTCCCATGTGGAGTATGCCATCCAGGCGGGCGACACGGTGATCTCCGGCAACAGCGATGCCTTCCGGATCGCCTCCATCATGAACCTCAGCGACATCCTGCGCACGCAGCTGGCCGGCCTGTCCGCTGCCATTTCGATCATCGCCACGGTCTTTGTGATCCTCTCGGCCGTGGTGGTCATGGTCATCCTCTTTGTGCTCATGGAATCGACCATCCGCCGTCAGCGCAGAGAATTCGGCATCATGAAGGGGATGGGCTACACCTCGCGGGAGCTCATGGTGCAGCTTGCCATGCGCATCATGCCCGCCGCCCTGACCGCCGTTGTGTGCGGCACGGTGCTCGGTGTCCTTGCCACGGGTCTTCTGACCGCGTACATCGGCAAGGTGGCCGTACAGGTCCCGCTCATCATTTTGCTGGACATCGCACTGCTGGCATTCTGCTTCGGCTGCGCGTACTTCGGCGCACGGAAGATCAAGCGGATCTCCGTTTATGAACTGATGACCGAATAGGGGAGAAGCAGGTCCGAGACGCCCACCCCCTGCCCCCTCCCTGAAGGGAGGGGGAGAAGGCGGGGGCTTCGCCCCCGTGCCCCCAGCAGGGGCCTGCGGCCCCTGCACCCTGTTTTTGATGTAAGGAGTACGATTATGAAATTCAGAACAATAACGGCAGTCCTTGCTGCCATGCTGCTGACCGCCTCCATGGCAGCAGTGCTCCCTGTGGGAGCAGAGGAGAAGGCTTCGGATACGCTCTCATGCGCGGGCTCGGTGAGCAAGATCTTTGTCACGACCGCTGTGATGCAGCTTGTGGAGGAGGGACGGGTCGAGCTCGATGCGCCGGTCACGGAGTATCTGCCGGAATTTACCATGGCGGACCCGCGCTACCGGGACATCACCGTGCGGATGCTCATGGACCACACCTCCGGTATTTTGGGGACGACCGAGGGGGACTTCATGATCTTCGATGACAGGGACATGCAGCCCCATGACACGATGCTCCCCGAGCTGTCCACCCAGCGCCTCAAGGCCGATCCCGGGGACTTTGCAGCCTACTGCAACGACGGCTTTGAGCTCCTCGAGCTCATCACGGAGCGCGTCTCGGGTGAGAGCTACACGGACTATGTCGAGCGCCATATCTGCCAGCCCCTGCACATGGAGCAGACCGGCACGCCCTGGAATGCTGCCTTCCGCGCACCCGAGCAGGTCCCGACCTTCCAGCGCGGCAGCGTGCGCTTTGCACCCGACTACTGCATGGACCTGGGGTCCGGCGGTATCCTGACCACCGCACCGGAGCTGTGTACCTTTGGCACGGCGTTTTTCAAGGGCGATCACACGCTTTTGTCCGAGCAGTCCAAGACCGCGATGGCCACGCGCTCGAAGCCGGCGGAATACGAGGACGGCTACGGCCTTGGCTGGGACACGGTCAGCTATGAGGACTATGACAATGCCGGTGTGCAGGTCCTGAGCAAGGGGGGCGATGTTTTGCAGCAGCATGCAGAGCTCCTGGTCGCACCGGATGAGGCGGTGAGCGTGGCGGTCCTGTCCTCGGGCGGCAGCAGCATGTACAACGAGCTCATGGCCATGGCGCTCATGGACATTGCTTTAGGCGAGCAGGGCATCACGGTCGGGCACCCGCAGGCGGAGACAGCCGAAACGCTCGATACCGTGCCGGAGGATTACCTTCAGTACGAGGGGCTCTATCTGGACGGCGGGGGACTGAGCCTTGTCACCTTCCCGGAGGGGCGGTACATGGAGATCACGACCCTGGCGGAGCGGCCGGAGACCAAGCAGTACCTGTACACGCAGGATGACAGGTTCGTGCTGATGGAGGGCGATGTGGCGTCCGGCAAGGCCGTGCAGGACAAGAACCGCACGCTCCTGCATTTTGCCAAGCGCGCCGGGACGGACTACCTCCTCTCGGATGTGTACTATGATTTTGGCCGCACGGGGAATTTCCGCGGCAAGGCCTACTCGATGCAGCGCATGGAGGAAAAGACGGTCAGTGCGGATGCACAGGCGGCGTGGGATGCAAGAAGCGGTAAGAAGTACTATCTTTTGTCGGGGAAGTATTCCAACTGTGAGTATTATGAAATGCCCAGCCTTAAGATCCGAACCTATCCGGAGTTCCCGGGGTATGCATCCGATCTGACGATCGTGGATGCGGACCACCTGACCTCGGAGCTGTGTATGCCGGGCGGCCGGGACCTGCATGACATTGCAATGTACCGCGAGGGGGATACGGAGTTTCTGGATCTGACGAACCATGCGCTGACCTACATCTCCGAGGATGCGATCGAAGAGCTCCCACAGGATCTCACGGAGGTAGCGCTGCACACCAAGCAGGCTGTCTGGTACCGCATCCCGGAGCGTCCGGACGGGGAGCTGACCCTGGAGATCCCTGCGCATGCGGCGGTGTATGTATACGATACCTATGACCGCGTGACGTACTCGAGCTACATGCTCGATTATGGGAATGACGTCCCGCTCCCGTCCGGGGGGAAGATCGTTTTCCTCGGGGAGGAGGGGGAGAGTATCAAGGTGGCGCAGTAAGGGGACCGGGGGTCAGAATTGACAGGCCGCTTGTGGGGGCTCCGCCCCCTGCTGGTTTCTCTTGATCTGATAATTTTACTTCACCCCCGCCAGAGGGGCGGCCTTGCCGCCGCCCCTCTGGACTCCGGACGGCAAAGGGCTGCGCCCTCTGCACTCCTGCAAAGCAAGGGGCTGCGCCCCCTGCACCCCCTGTGGAGACTTGCGGGGTACCCTATCTGGCGGCTAACCGCCGCCAGGTTGATGTGCGCGTTCGGTGCGTGAGGTGCATTCTCGGACAAGCGCATTTCGGGTGTGAAGCATTCTATGCCTTTTCCGGAACCTCTCGCGCATATGCACCTTGTTCGCCTGGCACTGCGCTAACAAGTCAAGTATGCATTTCTCCGGAGAACGCGCTTAGGTTTTAGTTAGCTACTAAATGCGGCCACAAGAATGCCTTGCACCGAAGGACTCGCTATCCCTGATCGCTTTGAAGCAGGTGCAGGGCGGCAGCCCTGCTGCCCGG
>JAFTZY010000058.1 GCA_017460955.1 Oscillospiraceae bacterium | reverse complement strand
TGAAGAACGCATCCCCGGGAAGGGATGCGTTCTTTGCATTCTGGCTGCTTATTGTGCATAGCCGAAGTACTGCTCGATGGTCTTGGTGCCCTTTGCACCCTTATAGGCGGCATAGCGCAGGATGAAGGAGGCATCGTTGGCATTGACGGCATCGCTCCGGCGGTCCGCATTGGCCGCAGTCAGCTGTGCCGCGGTCAGCCCGGCATCCTTCTTTGCACCGATCTTCGCGGCGGCCACGAGTACGGCGGAGGCATCGTTGGCGTTCACGTTGCCGTCGTAGTTCACATCGCCCAGGGGCATGGTGATCTGTGCGCCGAAATACGTTGCACGCAGGTCATCAAAATTGATCTTGAGCTGCCTGTCCGTGAGCTTGTACGTCTTGCGGGAGTAGTGCAGATTCGTGATATCCCACAGCACCGGACAGATGCCGCCGCGCTTGACGGCCGCCTCGGCAACGCTGGTGAGGTAGCGTGTCACGGATGCTGCTACCTTATTGGAGCGCGGGCAGCCGTACTCGCCGATGATGACCGGGATCCCCTTGTCCACGAAGGTGCTCTTGAGCAGATCCATGTTGGCATTGAGCTGTGCGACCTCCGCATCGGTGCCCCAGGTGGAGGCGTTTTTTCCCCATTCGGCGTCCTTTTCCAGGATGGCGAAGGTCGCGGGGATGTAGTAATGCACCGAGACGGCGCACCGCCCTGCCGGGTCATCCGGCATTTTGAACATGCTGTCGCAGGTGAGCGCGACATCGGTATTGTAGCCCGAGATGAGCAGGTGGCGGCCTGCGTTGTTCCCGCCGGAAGCGCGTACAATGTCCACGAAGGTCTGGTTGACCTCGTTGCAGTAGCCGTAGGCCGTGTCCTTGCCGCTCGTGCCGCCCCACTGGTTCCAGACGCTCTGCCAGTACAGCTCCTCATTCTGCGACTCGAAGATCAGCTTGTCACCGTAGTCCCTGAATGCCTCGCTCAGCTGCGTCCAGATCACGGAATACTTCTCCATGCAGCTGTCGTGGTCGGTCGGCAGATCGGCGAGCCAGCCGCCGTCCCAGTGGAGGTTCACGATGACATACATGTCCGTCTCGAGCGCCCAGTCGATGACCTGCTGCACCCGTGCGAGATACGCCTCGCTGATGGTGTACTTGCCGTCGGTGCTCATCATGTTCGACCATGCCACCGGCACGCGCAGCACGCCGAAGCCCTCGTCCGCATAGCCCTGGATGATGCTCTGTGTGATCTCCGGACTGCCCCAGGCCGTCTCATAGGCCTTCGGGGTGCCGCCGCCCCATTTGTCGATCCATTCACCGCAGGACTCAAAGGTGTTGCCGAGGTTGATGCCCAGCCCCATGTCCTGCACGATCTCCATGGTGGTCATGTCCCGGATCGTACCGGTGCTCTTTGCCTGTGCCGTCCCCGCGGGCATTGCCAGCATCGGGACGGCAAGCGCTGCCGCTGTGAAAAGGCTCAGGATCCTCCTGATGCGCATAGAACCGCCTCCTTATGTAAAATGTACTCTTCGCTGCTTCTGCCGGAGCCTCCGGCCGCTCCCCTGCCCGTACTGCCGGTGTACCGGGGAGCCTCTGTTTCCATGATACCATAAAGCGTCTGAAAATGCAAGCTTTTTTTGTGTACCATTTCCTGCACATGCGGCATATACTCCAAGATAAGGGCAATACCGCACTGAGCCGAAGGCGGTCTTTGTGCGGTGTTGCCTAAGGAGGTCATGCCATGATGAATACGATCCAAACCTGTGATCCGCCCCTGCTGCACGGCATCCCGCAGGCAGCGGCTATGCTGCACGGGAGTGCGGCCTGCCCCGGTCTGCACGGCCTGGTACGGTTCTATCCCGCGCAGCACGGTGTCCTTGTCTATGCGGATATCAGCGGTCTCCCCTCTGCGGCGGACGGCTGCGGAGGGGAGATCTTCGGCTTTCACATCCACGCCGGCAGTGCCTGCACGGGCGATGACGGGGACCCGTTTGCGGATGCCGGGGGCCATCTGGATACCGCGCACTGCCCACACCCGTTCCATGCGGGCGACATGCCGCCGCTTTTCGGGAATGACGGAAGGGCCGTCTCGGTCTTTCTGACCAATCGGTTCACGATCGGGGAGGTCCTCGGGAGGGCGGTCATCGTTCACAGCAGTCCCGACGATCTCCGGTCACAGCCGGGCGGCAATTCCGGCGAACGGATCGCCTGCGGGATCATCACACCCGTCCGGCGCTCCCGCTGCCGCTGATCGTTTGTGAGCGCTCCGGACCTCGGGACGCTCCCTTCCCGGTTTCCCCCTTACAAAAAAGATTTGAACAAATTAAATAAAACCACTTTACATTTGCAAGGATTTATGGTATACTATTATCAAGCCTGATAGGTTCGGGCGGCAACGCCCGGCCGCGCCATACAAAATACAGCATAGGGAGGTTTCTCATGAAAAGACTGGTGACAAGAAGTGACTTTGACGGACTGGTATGTGCCATGCTGCTGCGTGAGCTGAATCTCGTGGATGAGATCAAGTTCGTCCACCCGAAGGATGTGCAGGACGGCAAGGTGGAGCTTTCCGAGAACGATATTACCACAAATCTACCGTTTGACAAGCGTGTGGGACTGGCGTTTGACCATCACGAAAGTGAGCTGCTCCGCAACAAGGAGGAGGAATACCGCGGCAAATACATCATCGACGGTGATGCCAAATCGGCGGCGCGTGTGGTGTACGACTACTACGGCGGTGCCAAGGTGTTCAAGAACGTCTCCGAGGAGATCATGTGGGCCGTGGACAAGAGCGACAGCGCCGACTTCACCAAGGAGGAGATCCTCGATCCGAAGGACTGGGTCCTGATGAACTTCCTGATGGACGCCCGCACGGGTCTGGGCAGATTCCACAATTTCCGCATCTCCAATTATGAACTGATGATGGAGCTGATCGACTACTGCGTCAACCACAGCATTCAGGATGTGCTCGCGCTGCCCGATGTCAAGGAGCGCGTGGACCTCTACTTTGAGCAGCAGGAGCTGTTCAAGGCACAGCTGCGCGAGCTCACCAGGATCGTCGGCAAGGTCGCTGTCATTGACCTGCGCGAGGCTGAGACGATCTATGCCGGCAACCGGTTCATGGTCTATGCCATGTGGCCGGAGACGGAGCTTTCCTTGCATGTGGCATGGGGCTTCCGCAAGCAGAACACCGCGGTCATGATCGGCAAGTCGATCATCAACCGCGCCTCCGATTTCAACATCGGCGAGCTGTGCCTCTCCTACGGCGGCGGCGGCCATGCCAATGCCGGCACCTGCCAGCTCGACAATGACAAGATCGATGCGGAGCTGCCCGTGATCCTCGACAAGCTCAACGGAAAGATCCCCGTTTAAGCGCGATCCCGATATGCCGCCGCACAGCAGCATATCGGGATCTTTGAAGTTTCCAGAAAAAACATCCACAGAAAGGAACAGGATCATGAAGCTCCTCATCATCCGCCACGGCGACCCTGATTACACGACCGACTCCCTGACAGAAAAAGGACACCGGGAGGCGCAGCTGCTTGCCGGCAGGATCGCGCCCATGCCGATCGCTTCCTACTATGTGTCCCCCCTCGGACGGGCGCAGGCGACTGCCGCCTACACCCTGGCACAGTGCGGCCGCAGTGCGCAGACGCTTGACTGGCTGCACGAATTTGACAGAAACCTGATCATCGGGCCCGACGGACAGCCCCGGATCGCCTGGGACATGCTGCCCGCGGACTGGACAGCCGTTCCTGCCTACTACGACAAGGACCGCTGGACGGACGTTCCCGTGATGGCGCAGGCCGACATGGCCTCTGGGATCGCGTATGTGCAAAACGGCCTGGATGCGCTCCTTGGCGCACACGGCTATGAGCGGCAGGGGCACTGCTACCGGGCCGTGCGGCCCAATGAGGATACGATCGCGCTGTTCTGCCATTTCGGTGTGGAGTGCGTGATGCTCGGGCACCTGCTCGGGATCTCCCCCATGGTGCTCTGGCACGGGTTCATGGCGGCCCCCACGTCAGTCACCACCGCCGTCACCGAGGAGCGCCGGGAAGGGTGTGCCTATTTCAGGGTGACCGCCTTCGGCGACATCTCCCATCTCTACGCAAACGGCGAAGCGCCCGCCTTTGCCGGACGCTTCTGCGAGACCTTCGACAATCCCCTGCAGCGGCATGATTAGTACCCTGCCTGCATCCTCGACAAGGGCCGGGCTCATAGGCCTGCCGCAAACCGGACATGCGGCACACAGCGGGCTTTGGTGTGCTTACGGATTGTCCCGGCACAGCGCATCAAGCGTGACACCGAGGGCATCGGCAAGCTTGATGGCATTGGCAACTGTGGCATGATCGGTCTTTTCAATGTTCTCGATCGTTCTGACCGGAACGCCGGAGCGCCGGGACAGCTCCGGTACCGTCAAGCCCTTTTCGTTTCGCAGTTTTTTCAGATTCACAGCATTTTCTCCTTATGATGAATCAGTTTTACATTTCCGGCGCAAACAAGAAAGATCACAAGAGAAAACAGCATATCATGCATGATCACCAGTTGAAGGTGTACTCGTTTTCCGGTTCGATGGCAAAATACCGGAGCGACACATTGGTCTTTTCGGCGATCAGGATGAGCGCGTCCCAGTCGGGTGTGAATTTCGAGCGGTTCCAGCAGCGGAAGCGGTGTACACTGATGCCGGTCATTTCCGACAGCTCCTCGAGTGTGATGCCCTTCTCCCTGCACAGAAGGAGGATGCGTTCGTAGTAGGTCATGGTCCTGACTCCTTATCAAATTCATTTTGGGCTCGATTCTGTTTCGGCTTCTTACTTTCTTCTCTTAGTATATCACGTTCCCCCGCCAAAGTCAACCGTTCCAGCGCATTTTCCCGCGCCTGCTCCGCACATCCTGCCGCGCCCGGCAAGTGCGTGACGATGAACCGCAAATGGATGGCGGCAAAGCTTTTCATGGGGCCGATCCCCTATTGCATTTTGCATCACAATGCTGTATCATAGAAGCAGCCGCTTTGGCTGTGCTCATATTCGCCTTGCGCAGTCTCGTGCGGTCTGCCGGGCGCTCCGGAGATCCCGGAAATTTTGATGTTCATACCAATTCTCGTTCAAACGATTGATCACATCAATCGTTTGACAGCCGCCGCAGGCGGCGTCGAGAATGGCATGAGACGGATCTTGTGACGCTTTGCGTCACAAAATAGCGGGCGCGTAAGCGCACGCGTCTAATCAAGCTATTTCAATAGCTTGATTAGAAATTAGTATCAGGAGTGAAACGATGGAATTTGATCTGAGAAAAGGAACGGATGTCGTGTTTCGGGGCAGGAAAGCCATTCTGGCCGCGTATTTTGATGCAGCGTGCCTGCTGTTTGACAGGCGGGAGAAGCCGAAATGGGAGGATCTGAAATTGATCGACAAGTATTATCCGAAAAAACGCTTTCTGTTTTTCTCGAATATTCCATGCCGTGAACGGATGGAGATCACACGCCCGGACGGGAGACGTCTCTTTGGCTGCTATTGTGAATCCCTGCCTCTGGGACAGGATCTGCCAAGGGATCTTTGCAGGGAAGGGCTGATCGAGATCCTCGGTGAAGATCCGTTTGATTACGAAATGACCGGTGAAGGGTATCGGAAAAATGATCCGAACGTCTATGCCCATGTCAGATGCAATGCGTGCAAAACAAGATATCGCGTGCATTTTCACGACGGATACAGGGTGTCATACCCGAAATGGGAGCTTGATGAGGATACCCCGTGATCGCAGGCGCAAGGGACTTTTCGGACGGTATCCTCCGGCAGCATGACAAGCGTATGTGGGAACGGCGTTGGTTTTGATCCGAACGATCTTTGCAAGGAAATTGATAAACGAAAAACCGCCCTGAGTGATCAAGGCGGTTTTCCCATGTCCCAGATAGCAGCCAAAAGAGCGCTTTGGTCCTGACCGTGGCTGTTGCTGCAAATGCATAGTGATCGTGCGCACAGAATACCCGGGTCAGTTCAACAGGGGAAGTGTACTTGATCTCCAAACCGAAACAGCCTTGCGGCGATTTTGTACATCACGGCCGAGAGCACGATGCCCGCGATGACAACAACCGGCAGCGACCATGCCGGACTGCACTGCATCAGAGCATCCGCATACCCCGCCGGCATTTCCTCCACGGCGCATTCGTAGGTATAATCCCGGTTGAACCAGATCTGCCCGTAGTAGCCAAACGACGAAAAGGATAGGATGATGCTTGCGATCAGATTGCCCGGCGCTTTGTATCGGCAGATGCCGCGCACGAGCTCCGCGAGCACGGCAATGACGACGATCGGGACGCAGTGCCAGAGGTTCGCCTCCCCGATCGAAAAGAACGTCAGGAGCATGCCGAGTCCCAGGCAGGCCGCCGCGCCAGGCGCTTTGATGCGGTCAAACGCCTTCCCCGCCACGCCCGTGACGAGGATCGCCGCCGTGATCTGGTAGCAGACAAACAGCACGGCGTGGATCGAGCCGAGTACGCAGACGGTCGTCGTTGCGATCACATACAACACCACATACAGCAAAAGCCAAAGTGCATTTTTCTTCGTCCATGTGTTCATTTTGAATTCTCCTCTCATGCAGCCGGTTTCTCCTCGGCTGCTTCCCCCTCAGATCCCATCTCCGCAAGGTTTTCCTCTGCAAACAGCCCGATGACGTTCTCGATCAGCGCCTCATCACGGTCTGCCGGGATGCCAGCTGCGAGCCAGTAGGCATAGGCGCCCTCGTTGTATTGTGCAAGTGCGCCCTCATCGCTGCCGTAGCGGAATTCGATGTGATAGGTCGATCCCGGCGTATCGGGCAGCATCAGAAAATAGCGGAATTCTCCTGCATTTTCGTCCGATGTCTCATAGAGATAACCGTCCATCATGCCGCCGAGCGAGAAACCCTTGACATAGGCATATTCATGCGAAAAGACCTCGCCGCCGTTCTCGTCCAGACCGGAAATATGGCTGCCGTCGAACACAAACTGATGTACACCGTTAATGAAGAAGCAGTCAAACTGCGCAGTCTCCGGGTCGGTATAGGTGTTCACAGCCTCCTCGCCGTAAAGCGTACCGGTGCAGGCGGTCTTGAGCATATCCGCACACATATCTGCCATATCCGCACCGACGATCGCTTCGCATTTGTCGAGCCAGATCCGGTCGTACTGCGGATCACAGATAACGGTGAACAGCTCGTCATACGTCCCCCTGACATCCTCCAACAGCTGGTCGGCGGGTGTCAGCTCCCCGGCGGCTACGTTCGTCTGTGAGGATGCGGGCTCCGAGCTGCTTTCTGTACCGCAGGCGCACAGGGATAATCCCATCGTCAGGGCAAGCGTCCATGCCAGTAGATTTTTCATAAAATCTTCCTCCTTGGAAATAATAGTTAGCGATTGCTAACTAACAAACTAAATAGAGGCCAGCAGTCACGGGCGGAATAAATGATCCCAGCCGCAGGCGAAGAATGTCTGAAGCTGTGCGATGTAGGTCAGCGCCTCATCCTTGGACATATCATGGCAGACAAATTCAAAAAGCCGTGACGAACGAGCGGCAGAGCAGATGGATGAGCTGCAGCGCGGCTCTGCCGGAACGGATCACATCGTCCCCGGTATGCTCGATGTACATTTGTCGTAAATATAGTCGATGATCGTGTGCAGATAGCCGCAATATTCCGCAACAAGTGCTTCATCATGAAAGAGCTGCTTCTGCATGTCAGCAGGCTTTGCATGATAGGTCTCCAGGTCGTTCTGGAACAATGCTTTCAGGGTATCCGCCTGCTCCGAAACGAGCGCGGTAAACAGCCCCTCCTTATCGCTGCAGCGCGTGCTCCATGAGCCTTTCGGTGACGCCCGGCGTGCGGTTGGCCATGTCATTTTCTCCGTTCAAAGATGATCTGCAACACCGTTTTATATTATAGCATAAAGAATCGAGTTAGTCAATGCTTACCTGTTGCGTTTCATCACATTGCACAAAATGGATGCCGGATAGAGAGATCGATGCGCACGCACTGCAAAATGCAGCATAATTCCATGCCAGGCACAGACAAAATATTGAAAACTCCGGAAAGACAGGGCATCATATTGTTATCAATCATCACGTTAACCCAAAAGAGCATCCTCTGTTCGTAAGAGGATGCTCTTTTCAACGATAAGGATGTTTGTAAGAGCGGTGTTTATGCAAGGGATTCCAGCACATCAGCAGCATGCTTGCAGCCTTTTTCCTGCCGCAGCTGCTCCCCAAATTTCCTTGCAGAATCGGCGTAAGTCCCTTTTTTCAGCGCCAGCAATCCTTGTACGATCTGATCGGGTGTCCATTTGCCGGAATGGATATCCACAGGCGCAGGACCGAGCCTTCGCTCTGCGATCTGCAAGCCCCAGAACAGCTGGTCACCGCCAAAGGCCAGCACAAAGGTCGGGCAGCCTGCACGCAGTCCGGCGGAGGAGGTCCCCGCGCCGCCGTGATGCACCACGCCTTTCACATGTCGGAACAGCCACTCATGCGGCACATAGTCCACATAGCAGATGTTGTCATCGTTTCCGGTCTGCCATTGCATCCAGCCGGAGGACATGACCGCGCGGATCCCGGTCTGTCTGACGGCTTGGTAGACCGCCTTCTGCACACACTCCATGCCGTCAAAGACGATGCTGCCAAAACCGATATAGACCGGCGGCTCGCCCGCAGATAGGAAATCTGCAAGCTTGGGATCGGGCGTAAAATCCGTCTGCTCCGCGCCCTGCCAGAAGCCTGTCACATGGATATGACTGCCCCACTTCGGTTCTCTCGGCACAAGTGATTCGCTGTACGCATAGAGCGTGGGGACATACCTTGCGCCGAGCTTGCGGTAGTCGGAGAAGAGCCCCCATTTCGGCAGACCATGCGCGGTACGCCAGTCATTCAGCAGCGACCTTGTGACGAGGTTCATGCCGAGCTCATTTTCCGTATAGGTCAGGCCCACCAGCGGCGTGTTCCGCTTCATAGCCGGCATCTGTACGCTGAATAGGTTCGTTTTGTCAAACGGGTAGAAAAACACCCGCACGCACGGGATATGCAGTACCTCCGCTGCATGACGGATGAAGCCGCCGAGCAGGATGTACATGACGAGATCCGCACCCTTCGCCGCTTCATACGCCTGGTCCATCATCTCCGGATGTTTGCGGTAAAGCATCTTCATGCCGTTCAGGTATGCGATTCCGTCCTTGCACTCGGAGAGCAGCACGCGCATCATCAGGTCGCCGTCCCCGTTAATCGGCGCAAACTCCAGACCGTTTTCCTCCACATAGCTCTGAAACCGCGGGAATGCAGCGACCTTGAAGCGGTGTCCGCGCTGCTGCATTTCCTTGCCAAGCTCCACAAACGGCTTGACATCGCCAAAGGAACCAATGGCTGCAGCTGTGATCTTCATATGGATGCCTCCTTCAAAAGAATCTCGTTCATTCAGAATTTCAAACAGCAGTTTCGTCTGCCGCATCATCTCCGTTGATACCGGATCTGTCCGCCGGCTGTCTGCTCGTGTTTTTCATAGTCCTTGATGTCCGGCCGCTTGTCCCCCTTTTTAGCCTTCTCCGCTGTCACACCTCTTGTAGCCGCATCGATTAGCAAATGCTTACTGCCATTATATTATAGCACATCTCTTTTCAGATTGCAAGATGAAGCTTAAAGAAAATGCTCCTGCTCTCCCGTCAGCAAAACAGTGCAGAGCGTGCTGCGCGGGCGGCAGCTTCAAAACAGATCCCATCGCGGATTGACTTTTCCCCAGAATTGTGGTATAATCAATGGGAGAACACAGCTTTTCGGGGTGATTGCAATGAAGAGGAAAACCACAAAGGAACTGCTTGCCGAGTCCTTTCAGGAGCTTGCACAGAACAAACGCATCGACAAGATCACCATCACCGAGATCACCCAGAACTGCGGTATGTCGCAGCCGACCTTTTACAATCACTTCAAGGATAAATATGACCTGATCGTATGGATCCACACGGCGCATGTGAGTCAGGTCATGGGCAGGATCGACGGGAAAAGCTACCTGTGGCGGGACACGCTGCTTGACGGAGCAAGATATTATGATGAGAACCGTGCGTTCATCAAAAACGCTTTGAAGCACACGAGCGGACAGGATTCCTTCATCGAGTATGTCCGGCGGAGCAATACCGAGTTTCTGAAAGCAGAGGTGCAGAAAAAGCTGATGACGGAGCACATTCCCGACGAGATCATGGGGATGATCGAGGTCTATGTGTACGGTACCGTGCAGTACATGCTCAGATGGCTCATGAACGATGAACACAAGACCCCCGAACAGGTGGCGGATATCTGGGAAAAGAGTCTGCCCGAACCGCTCAGGCAGTATCTCTATCCGAATGAAAACGTTTGATATTTTGTAATTCTCCATCGCTCACAAAATCATTTTATAATTGCCTGTTTTTCTAAATTGACTTTATGCCGATCGTCTGGTATGATACGTTATAAGGAGATCACACAGGTTTCCGAAATTATGATAACGGAGGTATCTACCATGACGAATGAAGAAAAGATCAAAATGCTCAATATGTATGCTAAGGCCTGGTATTCCAGCTCCCAGGCGGATTATATCCACGAGGCGATCTTCCGTGCGCAGGGCTTTGGCAAGTTCGCTGACCGCTGCAAGGAGGAGGGCGACGAGGAGCTCGAGGAGGCAAGAAACTGCACAGCAAGAGTTGTTGCTCTTGGCGGTACGCCCGAGATCGGCTATATCGAGCAGCCCCTGTTTGACGAGATCAAGGATCTTCTGCAGGACTGGCATGACGGCTTCATCGAGCAGAAGGGCGTTGAGGAGCTTGAAAAGATCGCAGGCGAGCTGACGGATGATTCGATCACCAGAAAGCTGGTGGAAAGCTTTGTGGAGTGTGAAGCGGAGCACCGTGAGTGGGTCGCGCAGCATCTTGGTATCATCAAGAGGATCGGTTACGAGAATTACCTGATCGAGCAGCTTGGCTAAGACGCACACGGAGGAAGGATTATGCTGCCCGATCAGGTAAAGCGGGTTTTCGAGGAGCACCTATGGTATATCGCGACCTGCGGCGTGGCGCCGAATGTCGTGCCCGTGGGCTTTAAGCGCATATGCGGGGACGGCAGGCTTGCGATCGGCGCGATCCTCCTTGAAACGACGCTTGAAAACATCAAGTTAAACAATCAGGTAGCCGTTGCCTGTGCCGAGCCCCTGACGGGTGAAGCCTATCAGATCAAGGGGACGGCGGAGCTCAGCTACGAGGGCAAAGCGTTTGCGTATTATCAGAAGCTCACCGAGGTCACCTTCAAGGGGGACATGCAGCTCAAATGCGCGGTCATCATCACGCCCGACAGGCTGATAAACGCATCCCCAAATGCACGAAACAAGGAAGAGATCCCAATATAACGGAGGTCATCACAATGGCAGAAAAGGAACAGATCTTAGAGGCTATGAAACAGGCCGGCGAGCCGCTGAACGCCGGCAGGATCGCCGAGCTCACCGGTCTTGACCGCAAGGTCGTGGACAAGGCGATGGCGGCCATGAAGAAGGACGGCTCGATCGTCTCCCCTGTGAGATGCAAGTGGGAGCCGGCGGAAAAGTAGATCACACAAGAGGGCAGCCGACATCGACAGTCCTTGCTGTAACAGGAGGATCCTATGGAGATCAAAGCAGTCAGATTCAGAAAAGACGGATTCTATTCCCAGCCGTTTGTCATGGGCGGTGAAGAGGGTGCGGAGAAATTCGACAAGCGCATCCGCTACCGGGGCAGTCTGCAAAACTACCTGATCGACACGGGCGATGAGGTGATCTTAGTGGACACCGGACTTCCCGCCGGCACGCCCGAGGAGGTCCCGGACGAGAACAGCATCCTCTATACCGGCAAGGATATTTGCAGCTATATGGAGGCGTTTGCCGCCCTTGGCTACAGGCCGGAGCAGGTCACGAGGATCCTGCTCACGCACAAGCACAATGACCACTCGGGCTGTATCACGCAGTTCCCGAATGCGAAAATTTATGTCAATCGTGACGAGCTGGGTGCAGCGGAATTGCAGGATATAGACAACATTGTCCCGGTGGATTTCACGGACGGTGCGTACCACAATTTCCCGGAAAGCCAGAGGATCGCCGAGGGCATTTACCTCATCAGGGCGAAGGGGCATACGAACGGCAACAGCATCGTCATCGTCGAGCATGACGGGCTGTTCTACATGCTCCACGGCGACATTACCTATGTGGACGAGGCGCTGTATGAAAACAAGCTGTCGGTCGTGTTTGACGACAGGGACGCAGCGCGTGAGACGCTCGACCGCGTGCGGGAATTTGTCCGCAGCAATCCGACGGTTTACTGCGGCACGCACACGCCGCAGGGCTATGAGAACCTGGAGGCGAAGCGCGTGATCGACCTTGACGCCCCCGTGCCGACTGTGTTTGCAGAGACGGACTTCTCCGAAAAACAGGCGACCGGAAAATACGTCTGCTCGATCTGCGGGTATGTGTACGATCCGGCCGAGCATGACGGGGTCGCCTTTGAGGACCTGCCCGATGACTGGAAATGTCCGAGGTGCAAGCAGAGCAAGGAGAAATTCAATCCGGCTTAAGGGGGAGGATCTTATGAAAAACACGATCAGGGCAATGATCGAATGCAGTGTGATATGCTTTGCAGTTCTGCTCATCCTTCACCGGCGAGTGATCTCGTCATTTCTGACGGGCGATGCGCTGCCCGAAGTGCCGGAATGGCACAAAAACTGCTGCAAGTGCTGCAAATGACGCAGAACAAGGATACCCGCTCCACATTTTCTGTGGGGCGGGTATTGTTTTGCTCCGGCGTTATGCCTGCAGCACGGCTTCTATGTCTGCGATCTCCTCTTTCGTGAAATCGGGATGCTCCAGGGCTCTGACATTTTCGATGATCTGTCCGGGGCTGCTCGCACCGGTCAGCACGGTAACGACGGCCGGATTGTGAAGGAGCCACGCAATGGCAAGCTGGGACAGGCTCTGTCCCCTCGCCCGGGCGATGTCATTGAGCCGGCCGAGCCTTGTCAGCATGGCCTCGGAAAGCTGCTGGCCGAGCCATGTATTCCCCTTCCCGATGCGGGAATCCTCCGGGATGCCCCTGAGATACCGGCTTGTCAGAAATCCCTGCGCCAGCGGAGAAAATACGGAAAGCCCGATGCCTTGTTCCGCACAGAAGGCATCGAGTCCGTCCTCCTCGACCCAGCGGTTGAGCATGGAATAGGACGGCTGGTTCACGATGAAGGGGGTTTTCAGCTCCCGGAGGATCGTGAGCATCTGTGCCGTCTGTGCCTTGTTGTAATTGGAAATGCCGACATACAGCGCCTTCCCCTGCCAGACAAGATGATCGAGGGCAAGCGCCGTCTCTTCGAGCGGGGTATCCGGATCGAACACATGATGGTAGAAGATGTCCACATAGTCAAGGCCCATCCGTCTAAGACTCTGGTCGAGCGAGGCGGTCAGGTACTTGCGGCTGCCGTTCCTGTCGCCGTAGGGACCCTCCCACATCTCATAGCCTGCCTTGGTGGAAATGCACAGCTCGTCCCGGTAGCTGCCAAGGCCATTCCGGAGGATCCTCCCGAAATTCTCCTCCGCGCTGCCGTTATGGGGATGGCCGTAATTGTTGGCAAGGTCAAAATGCGTGATCCCAAGGTCAAATGCCGTGCGGCACATCTCCTGCGCCCTCTCAAACGGCGTATCCGCGCCGAAATTCTTCCACAGTCCCAGCGAGATCGCCGGGAGCTTCAGTCCGCTGTTCCCGCAGCGGCGGTACTGCATGGTGTCATAGCGATGATCGGATGCTTTCCACATAGTCTGTTCCTCATTTCTGTCGGTTTTCCTTCCTGTATTTTGCCGGCGAAACACAGGCATATTTCATAAATGCCTTGGAAAAATGCGAATAGTCGGCATACCCGCATTGCCGTGAGATCTCATCGGCGGACAGCTCCGTGCGCAGAAGGAGCTGCTTGGCAAGCTCCATCCGGCTCGTCAGTATGTCCCTTGTACACGAAATGCCGTAGCGCTGCTTGTACAGCCGCTGAAAATGCACGGCGGACAGGCTGAGCTTTCTGGCGATCAGCGGGATGTTCCAGTCGTTGGCCGGTGCCGCATAGATCTGTTGGCGGATGGCTTCGAGCTCGGCGTCATAGTGCGTCGTCCTGCCCAGCGACGTTTCGTCATAGCAGCTTTTGATCTGCAAAAAGATCGCCCGCATCAGCAGACGGACCGTCGCCTCCTTCTCACTGCCCCCCGCGTTCCATATCATCTCGCACAGGCGGATCAGCTCGGACACGGCATCGGAGTCAAGCCGGATCGGGACATTGAAGCCAATGCCGAGCGCCTTGAGAAACTCCGTATCATCGTCCTCGAGATCGAACCGGATCCAGTCATCGACATATGCCTCCCCGTCCGCAAACAGACAGTGCGGATAGCAGCTCTCCATCACAAATGCCGTGTTCTTTTCCACCCTGTACTCCCGGTCCCCCATCTTCACCCGCGCCTTCGAGCGGACCAGAACGATCTGCATACCGTGGATGCCTTCGGGCCGCACGATGCTGAGGGTATCGGGGTGCTTCCAGTTCCAGCCAAGCATATTGACACGCATCGTATCACCTCCTTGTATACGGACTGCGTTTCTACCATTGTAACAGAAAATTCCGGAAATGTCAAATCAAAAATGATATAAAATCACAAATCCTTGATGAAAAAAGACATGGATTCCATGCGAACAATATGTTATGATATTGTTAACAGAGGAAGTGTAGGTACACCAAAGACCACAAAATCTTATCATGGGAGGGCATGTATCATGAAACGAGCAAAGAAGATCCTACCAGCCGTTACCGCACTTTGCATGATCGCAGCGGCAGCCAATCCGGCAGCGGTACCGCTTACGGCAAATGCGGACTACGGCGTGGGCGGAAACGGAAAAGCGATCATGGAATACCTCGACAGGGGCATCTATGCGGTCAAGTCCGGGGGCGGCATGTTCGTAAGCTGGCGCTATAACGCCGATGATCCGGACGATGCCGAGTTCCGGCTCTACCGGGACGGCACACTCATCTACACGAGCAAGGCGGGCGATGCGACAAGCTACCGGGACGGCAGCGGCACTGCCTCCTCAAAATACCGTGTGGACTGCCTGTCCGGCGGTAAGGTGGTCTCCTCGGAGGAATGCCGGTTCACCTCCGGCAGTGACTACTTTGACATTGCGCTCAACAGCCCCGGTGCGCAGTATTCGCCGAACGACTGCTGTGTCGGCGATGTGGACGGGGACGGGCAGTACGAGATCTTCCTGAAATGGGATCCCTCCAATGCAAAGGACAATTCCCAGGACGGCACGACCGACAAGGTCTACATCGACTGCTATACGCTCGAGGGCAAGCAGCTGTGGCGGATCGACATGGGGAAGAACATCCGCGCCGGCCAGCACTACACCCAGATGTGCGTGGCGGACTTTGACTGCGACGGGCATGCCGAGCTCATCACCAAGACCGCTGACGGCACCGTGGACGGCAAGGGGACCGTCATCGGTGACGCCTCCAAGGACTACCGCAACGGCAAGGGGCGCATTCTCTCCGGACCGGAGTACCTGACGCTCTTTGACGGCAGGACCGGGCAGGCACTCGATACCATCGACTTTCCGGTCCCCCGGGGCGAGGTCACCAAGGCGACATGGGGCGATGATTACGGCAACCGCTGCGACCGTTTCAACAGCGGCATCGCTTACCTTGACGGCGTACACCCCACGGCACTCTACGGCAGGGGGTACTACACACGCCTGACTGTCTCCGCGGTGGATGTCCGGGACGGCAAGCTCGCCCTTCGCTGGGTCTATGATACCGGCTTTAACAAAACGACACCCGGCTGGGGCTGCGGCAACCACAACATGATGGTGGCGGATTCCGATAACGACGGCAAGCAGGAGGTATTCATGGGGGCGTCCGCGATCGACGACAACGGCAAGCTCCTGTGGACGACCGGACAGCTCCACGGCGATGCCATGCATGTCGGCGATCTCATCCCGGACAGAGAGGGCCTGGAGGTCTGGGAATGCCATGAGGACACGCCCTTCGGTGAATCGTGCATCGATGCGAAGACCGGCAAGGTCATCTTCCACATCAACAACACAAAGGACACCGGCCGTTGTGCCGCCGACAATGTGTGGGCAGGCAATAAGGGCGCGGAGTTTTGGGGGGCAGCGGACGGAAACGTGTACGACCAGAGCGGCAAGAAGATCAGCGGGACGAGACCCGCACAGAATTTCTTCATCTACTGGGACGGCGACCTTGAGCGTGAGATCCTCGACGGCACGAAGATCACCAAGATGACCGATGCAAAAACCGTCAAGGGCATTTTCACAGCCACCGGCTGCGGGTCGAACAACAGCACAAAGTCCGTTCCGTGCATGACGGCGGACCTGTTCGGGGACTGGCGTGAGGAGCTCATCCTGCGCACGGACGACAACCGGAAGCTGCGCATCTGGTGTACGACCGCTGATACCAAGGTACGTCTGACGACACTCATGCACGATATGCAGTACCGCATGCAAAACGGCTGCCAGCAAAGCGCCTACAACCAGCCGCCCCATGTCAGCTACTACCTTAGCTCCGATGCGCCGCTCCCGGCACGTCCGAAGGTGCAGCTGAACAACGCGCCCGCACAGCAGATCCTCCCCACGGAGCCTCCCGTGCAGCCGACCGATGCAGTACAGCCTGCGGCGGTAAGCGGCAGATTCGACCTCGGTGCGAATGCACAAAGCGGCTTTACCAGCGTCAGTGCATCGGACAAATACGACGCAGCCAAGGGCTACGGCTTCTCCGGCAATGATGTCAGGGATGTGGCTGCCGCCGGAAAGAACGAGCTGAGCGATGCAGTGCAGTTCACCGGGAATACCACCTTTGACGTGGATCTTCCGAACGGTCTGTACAGCGTCAGGGTCACCCTCGGCAACACTGCCCGCACGAGCGTCTACATGGAGGACATGCTCCAGATCGTCAACATGACCGGGAACAATGCGGTCGATCAGATCCTCCTTCCGGTCACGGACGGGCAGCTGAACATCCGCGCCGCAGCCGGCAAGGAGGGCTATGCCTACACCATCAGCAGCATCGAGATCGACAAGGTCTCCGATGACCCGACCCTCCCGCCGACCATCTGGATCTGCGGCGACTCCACTGTCTGCAACTACTATCCCCTCACCACCTCCGCGCAGGCCGGCTGGGGACAGATGCTCGGCGGGTTTGTGGACAGCGCCTGGAACATCCGCAATATGGCGGCATCCGGACAGTATGCCAAGGGCTTTCTGGACGCAGGGCAGTTTGACGCGATCGAGCAATACGGCAAGCCGGGCGATGTGTACATCATCTCCATCGGCATCAATGACTCCAAATACTACAAGGGCGGCGAATACAAAACGTATATCACGGACATGACACAGCGTGCAAAGGCCCGTGGTATGGAGGTCATCCTGGTCAAGCAGCAGGGTAGAAACGGCGATGTGGCAGAGAATGTGACCAAGCGCTGGTTTGCCGACGAGCTCGATCAGGTCGGCCGTGAGCAGAACGTCCGGGTCGTTGACCTCTTTACGCCCTTCAGGGACTACTGCGCACAGATCGGAACGGACAGGACGACCGCACTGTATATGGACGGTGACAAGCTGCATCCGAACCGCAGCGGCGCCGAGAAGCTGGCAGAGCTGTTCGCATCCGCAGCAGATCTTACGATCGGCAGTCACACCGATCCCACAGAGCCCCCCGTGCAGCCAACACAGCCGCACGATCCCGCAGCCACCCTCCCCGAGCCGGAGGATCCGGACACCTTTGTCTACGGTGATCTGAATTTTGACGGCGCCGTCAACGTGATCGATCTGACGATCATGAAGCGGCAGGTACTCTCCGGCGTGCTCGGCCGCAACGGTCTGCGCCGTGCGGATGTGGATGCGGACGGGAGCGTATCCGTAGTGGATCTCGTGGCGCTCCAGAAGTACGTTCTCACCGGACAGCACATGCCGGCGTATGAAAGACGGGCCGGTTTCTCCTATGCCATCGATCAGAGGATCGAACGGGGCGTGCAGGAGGACACCAACAAGGGCTTCCGTGAGAAGGCATATGTCAACCTCGACAACGAGATCGGCAGCGCTCTGGAATGGACGGTATTCGTCCCTGAGGACGGGGAGTATCTGTGTACCTTCTGCACCGCGAACGGCAGCGATGTCAACCGCTCCATGGAGATCACGGTGAACGGCGGCAGTGAGCGCTATGTGCAGGACTTCCCTGCCACGGGCGGCTGGACGGTCTGGGAGGAGCAGAGCATCGTCCTCCCGCTGCACCGCGGCAAAAATACGGTCCGTATGACCTCGCTGGCAGAGCAGGGCGGCCCGAATTTCGACTACCTGCGAACCGAGCGGACTGCAGGTGCGCAATAAACAGCATCAGACTGCACCGGAGGTATGAATGCGCATCTGACAAAGCCGCTCGAGCCGCCGCTGCTGTATGAGACCTTCGAGCACCTCATCGCGGACCGATGACGCAGCGTGTGCCATAAAGTGAAATCAGCCCGGAGCAGTGTATGCTCCGGGCTGATCGTTGTCTTACGGCTCCCAAACTGCACAGGGCAACAGCCTTTACTTTTTTCTGCGCCTCTGGCGCAGAAAAAGGGGGCGGCGGGGCGCAGCCCCACCGCAAAATCCTCCCCCGCAAGCGGGGGAGGTGCCGCCGAACGGCGGCGGAGGGGGCAAGTTTTGCATGGTTTTCCCAAGAAAGGACTTTTGCAAAGTAAATGCTGTTGCCGTGCCAAACTGCACCCCATACTTGCATTTTAGAAGAAAATGTGCTACAATAGAGCTGCGGTTTGCAAATGCTAACTATAATTTGCAAATCAAAATCTTGGCAGCACGCAGGCATTTATCACCAGCGTGTCTGCGGATCGGAGGAGCATATGACTTACTATCTCATCATAGGCATCATCGGGATCATCAGCGGCATTCTGTGCGCACAGGCGGATGTACCGCTGGCGTGGTCGGGCAGAAGGGAGGATGCGCTCGATGCCAAAGCCGTGGGGCGAATCTCCCCGTGGTGGACGTCGGTCAGGGAAGGGCATTTTGACCTGTCCTTCTGGCTTTCCTGCATCGGGCAGCCGGGAACATATCTGACCACATGGGCCCTGGCAGAGCTGATGTCGGAAAGAAATGCGGCACTGGGGATCCTTCTGAAGATCTGCACCTTCATCGGTGCCTACACGGGGCTCCTGTTCCATGCCGCCGCCTGCATCAAACCGCTCGTCTACCGTGCGATCGCGCAGGAGGTCACCCAGGAAACGGCACAAAGCGCCATGGATGCCATTGACAAATATCCCAGGCTTCCGAGCCTTATCTGCGGCATTGTCCTGTTTCTTGGCGAAACAGTGATCCTGGTCATAGCGGTCCTGACGGGTGCCCTCGCAGTTCCGAAATGGTTCGCGCTGTGCAATCCCGTCTGCATTTTGCCGGTCATGCTGGCCGCCCGAAAGCTGAATCTTCGGATCGGCGGCGCGCTGGGCATCGGCTCTTCCCTGCTGGGGGTCGTGCTGATCGTCGCAGGACTGCACGGATAACAGGGCAATCGATGCAAAAAGACATACCGCCAAGAGCTCTGCGGTATGTCTTTTCTGTTATATTCAGTTGATCGCCCATTCTGCGCTTTCCTTCTGCGCACGCACCATCCGGGCGAAGATGCCGTTTTGCTGCAGCAATGCCTCCGGCTTGCCGGATTCCTGCACCACGCCGTCCGCCAGCACGACGATCTTGTCCGCACCGGAAACGGTGCGCATTCTGTGCGCGATGACAATGACGGTCTTATCCTTGATGAGCCGGGAGAGCGCCGTCTGAATGGCGGTCTCATTTTCCACATCCAGACTCGCTGACGCCTCATCGAGCAGGATGATGGGCGCATCTTTGAGGAACGCCCGTGCGATCGAAATGCGCTGCCGTTCACCGCCGGAGAGCTCGCTTCCGTTCTCGCCGATCACGGTATCGTAGCCGTCGGGCAGGCGTGAGATAAATGCATCGCAGTTGGCAAGCCGAGCCGCCTGCAAGATCTCTTCATCCGTCGCATCCTGCTTACCGATGCGGATATTGTCCTTGACGCTCTGGTTGAACAGCGTCACATCCTGAAAGACAATGGAAAACGCCGAGAACAGCGTCTCCGGCTCCACATCGGAAATGTCCATGCCGCCGAGCGTGATCCTGCCGCCCGTCACATCCCAGAACCGCGCCGCAAGACGGGAAACCGTCGTTTTGCCGCCGCCGGACGGTCCGATCAGCGCCGTGACCTCGCCCTGCTTGGCGGTGAAGGAGACGTCCTTCAGCACCGCCGTATCATCGTGGTACGAGAAGGCCACATGGTCGAAGGTGATATCGTAGCCGTCATTCGTCATCTGCTCCGAGCCGGTCTGGATGTCGTGCGAGAGCACCTCGTCAAGCCGCTCACACTGCACGGAGGTGGCAATGATCGCCGCGAAGTTCTGCAGCGTGATCTGCATCGGGTCATAGAGACGGGACACGAGCATCAGGAACAGGAAAAATGTAAGCAGCGTGATCTCGCCGTTACTCAGCAGCACACCGCCGACGACCGCGGTCGTGGCAATACCGAGCTTTAAAATGATCGCGCCCGCATTGACGCAGACTGCGAGCTTCAGCTCCGTGAAAAGCGCCTGCTTCTCGACATTTCTGATCTTCCTGTCAAGCTCCTCCATATATGCATCCTGCGCATTGTTGGACCGCAGATCGCGCACGGTCTCTAAGGCTTCCTGGATGCCGTCGGCAAGCTCCATTTTGACGGCGGTATTTTTCCGGGAGGCAGTTTTCTGGTATCTCGCCGAGCCCCAGACGGTCAGGAAGGCCGCCGGGATCACCCAGAAGCTCGCCAGCGCCATGCGCCAGTCAAAGAACAGAAACAGGCTCACGCCGACCAGTGCGGTCGAGATCAGCGCACCGATGAGCTCGGGGATCCAGTGGCTCGAGGCGGTCTCGATCTGGGCGCAGTCCGACATGATCGTGGTGGTCAGGTCGGCGATATTCTTCTTGCCGAAATACGAGAGCGGGAGCTTACGCAGACGCTCGGCAAGTGCGGTCCTGCGCACGCCGCTTTCCTTGTAGGTCGAGAGGAAGGTCGCGTTGTACTGTATAAAATTGGTCAGCACGACGAGTGCTAAAATAATGACCGACGCGATCACATAGAACGGGATCCTGTCTGCTGTCAGCGTGTTTTCGAGCAGATCCTTGATGAGCAGATAAAGCACCGTCGCCGGCAGCATCAGGACGATGTTCGTCACCGTGACGCTCACGCAGGCCTTTGCCATATCGACTGCGCCCTCATGCGACAGCGCGAATTTGTGCTGCAAATACGGAATGATCTTCATGTTACGCACCTACCTTCCAGCCCAGTGAACGGGTATAATCCTCAAACATCTGCCTGTAAATCCCGCCGCGCTCCAAAAGCTCCTGATGGGTCCCGCTCTCGCAGATCGTGCCGTCCTTTAAAACATAAATGCAGTCGGTATTGACGACCGTGCTCAGGCGGTGCGCGATCATGATAACGGTTTTGCCCTTGGCAAGCGCTGCGAATGCCGACTGGACCTTGGTCTCGTTGTCGGGATCGGCAAAGGCGGTCGCCTCATCAAGAATGAGGATCGGCGCATTTTTCAGGATCGCACGCGCAATGGCAATGCGCTGCTGCTCGCCGCCGGACAGATACGTCCCCTTCGCACCGATGACCGTGTGGATGCCGTCCGGCAGCTTCTCAAGGATGTCCGCACACTGCGCTGCCTCGAGCGCCTCCATGACCTGCGCCTCCGAGGCATCCGGACGCGAGAGCCGGACATTGTCAAGGATGGAGGCTTTCAGGAGCCGGCTGTCCTGAAATACAAACGACACCTGCTCCATCAGCGCCTTCTGCGGGATCCTCCGGATATCCGCGCCGCCGATCTTGATACTGCCCTCGGTCACATCAAAGAAGCGTGCGATAAGCTCCGCGGTCGTCGTTTTGCCGCCGCCGGAGGGTCCGACCAGTGCGATGTGCTCGCCCGGAGCGATATGCAGATTCAGGTCATGCACGGCATCGTTCTGCGCGTCCTTGTAGCGGTAGGAGACGTGCTCGAGCGTGATGGAATTGTCCTGCGGCATTTCCGGCTGCCCGGCGTCCTGCATCGGCTCGATGGCGAGGATGGTATCCACGCGGCTGAGGGCATCGACCACGACCATCTCCTGCTCGCCGGAATACGCGATCTTCGTCAGCGTCACCGTCAGCAGGGGTGTGACGATGATGTAGTACATCACATTCAGAATGGTCTCCGGCGTGATCCCATCCCGTGTGAACAAAAACGCCGCTGCGACCAGAAACGCGAAGATCGCGTTTATCGCCGTCATGAACCCGACCATCGGCATGCGCAGCAGCAGGGTGTACTCCGTTGCCCATTTACCGAAGCCGTCGATCGCGCTTTTGAACCTTCGGAACGAATGCACCGACTGTCCGAACACCTTCACGACCGGGATGCCGCGGACGTACTCCGTTGCCTCGCTGCTCATCGTGTCAAGGGCGTTCTGGTATTCCTTCATCTTCTCCTGCATGCCCTTGCCCATCATGCTCATCATGATCGCAAAGCCGATCACGGCCGGGATCAGGCAGATGAGCCCGATCTTCCAGTCAAATGCAAACAAAAGCACGAGCAGTCCCAGCGGGGTCGCCGCAGCCACGGCTTTATCCGGGAGATTGTGCGCGATGAAGGTCTCCGTTGCGGCAGTTGATTCGTTGACGGTGCGGCGGATCTTGCCCGTGCCGTCCTCATCAAAGACGCCCAGCGGCAGCGTCAGGATGCGCCGCATCAGGCGGCTTCGCATATTCGCCTGCACGCGGAATGCCGCCATATGCGTGCAGAGCAGCGCCGCGATGTAGACCAGCAGTGCCGCAACCGTGATGCCGACGGCAAGCCAGCCGAGTCCGGTGATCTGTGTGAGCGCCTCGCCACGCACGGCAATGCGGATGATCCGCCAGAGCAGATAGAACGGCACCAGTCCCATCAGCGCACTGACGGCTGCTAAGATGCGCCCGAGTGTGATGAGATGCCGCCGCCCGCCGGCGTAGTCGTTGATGATCTTCATGAGATTGGGTTTGGCCTGCGCTTTCATGCATGTTCCTCCTTATTAGTGATCGCATGCCCGTTCAAGGATGGAGGCCGCGAATGCTGCTACATCGGCAAGGCCCCCTCCCTGCTGTGGACTCTGCTTTCCTCAATATATTAGCATTTGCTAACTATTTTGTCAAGCCGATCTATACGCAGTTCATAAATTTTCACAATTCCCTGCGATTTTCCACGAGGGTCTTTCGGCATTTCCTCATAAAATTGCGTGTTTTCTGTTTTTTTATGTTTTATGAGGAAACCTCTTGCAAAGGAAGGAAAGTTGTGCTATAATAAAATCAATGGGTTTGCGGTTGCTTACTTATTGATACATTTTCAGATACAAAACACGCTGGAGCAGGAGGCATGGTATGAGGACATTCAACGACATTGGCATCCGCCGGGAGATAGACTGGGACCGCATCCGCAAGCTTCTTTTGATCGGACTGCTCGGCGGCGGCATGGCCTTCGTTGGGGACTGGCTCCTTGGGTTCGGTGTGTGTGACGAGCATCTTCGCGGATTCGAGCGCAAGCTGTCGCAGTACCTCACGCTGTCGGATACGACAATCTTCTGGTCGGCATTCCTGGGGCTGATCGGCATTTCACTCGAGGGGCTGTGCTATTTCGGCATCTACCGGCTCATTCAGCATGAGCGATACGCGCATATTTTCCGCAGCGGTGTGTTCGGCTATCTGATGTTCGCGGCATGCGGCGTGCATGTGCCGTGCCTGTCGAGCGTGTTTTTCTACAAGCACATGATGCTCGAAAGTCCGGACATTGCGTACACTCTGAGCGTGCGATTCGGGACCTATTTTCTGCTGCCCGCAATGCTCCTGTTTCTGCTCTTTTTCCTTGTGATGAGCATCGGACAGATCGGGGCATTTGCCAAGGGGCATACGCCGTACCCGAACTGGTGCTGGATCTTTTCCCTTCCGGTCGGCATGGCGGCGACCATGCTGCTGAAGCTGACCGGCAATCATGCGGTCACAAACGCCCTGACCACCGCATGGATCAGCATCGGGAATCTCTGGATGTTCGGCGGCCTGCTGCTCACGATGCGCCTTGCAAAGCAGGGGAACCAAGCATCGAACTGATCGCAGATCTCATATGAAACAGAAAAGAGGGACTGAAAATGCACATACTGGTTTACGGCTGCGGCGTGATCGGATCCTACCTCGTGCATGTTTTGTGCAAGGCGGGGAACGATGTCACTGTCGTTTCCAAGGGGACCTGGGGGGAGGTCCTGGCAGCGCAGGGACTGCACATCCGTCATCCGCTGCAGCATAAGGACACCGTCGATCATCCCCGTATCGCAAGGGAATTGCCGGAGGAACGCTTTGACGCAGTTTTCTCCGTGATGCAGGGCTGTCAGCAGCGTGCGGTGCTGCCCGAGCTCGCACGGGCCAATGCCCCGCTTGTGATCCTGGTCGGCAACAATCCGAAGGCCGCAGAGACAGAGCGTGAACTGCTGTCACTGACGGAGGTACCGAAAACCGTATTGTTCGGCTTTCAGGGAACGGCAGGTGTCAGAGCGCCGCGGTATGTGAACTGTCTGCATGCCGGGAACGGCTCGATGACCGTCGGCGGGCTGCACCGTGCGCTCACTGCCGCGGAAGAGAGAATGCTGACTGAGATGTTCTCCGGCAGCGGCTACGGGCTGCACCCTGAGGACGATATGGAGGGCTGGCTGTACTGCCATGCGGCGTTCGTTCTGCCGATCGTGTATGAGAGCTACCGGTATGACTGCGATCTGCGTGATGCCCCTGTACAGGACCTCGACCGGATGCTCACTGCGGTGGAGGAGGCCTACGGTCTGATCGAAGCAGCGGGGATACCGATCCGTCCGAGGGGGGACGAGGACTATTTCAGGAGCAAGCCGAAAATGGCGGCCATGCGGGCGATGATGTATGTGGTCGCAAGGACGAAGCTCGGTGAGCTGTGTGCGACCGATCACTGCCGGAATGCCGTCACAGAAATGGAGTGGCTCGATGCGGCATTTGAAGCGCTGCGCGCGGCACATCCGGACTGCAAAATGCCGGCGTGGAGTGCCATGCGCCGCTCCATGCCGTCATGGGAACAGATACATTCAGTCTATGACAATGCGCCCAGGACGCAGGCGCCGCCCGGATCCGGTACCGAAAAAAAGATCCTTGCGGCACTGGCCGTGGCCGGCACAGCTGCATTGCTCGTGCATACGATCCGCACACATCAGAAAGGGGAAACAAGATGGCTGACAAAACACTAAAATACCGTGCGCTTCTGAGAGCGTTCCGGATCCTGCCGGTCAGACAGATCATGGCAAGTCCGACGGAACGGACACAGCGCATCTTCCGGCTTGCCTACAAGGGGGAGAATATCCCGAAGCTGCAGGATGATGCGCTGGAGATCAAACGGCTGAGGATCGCCGGTTCCTCCGTTCTGTACTACAGGCACCGTAAGCAGACGGACCGCCTTGCCATCTACCTGGTCGGCGGCGGGATGCTCAAATTCCCGCAGCCCTCGCAGGCACAGGCACTTGTGGGGTTCGCGAAGCAGTGTCATACAGACATCCTGCTCCCCTACTACCCGATCATCTTTACCGGCGGCACACTGCCGGATGTGTATGCGATGCTCTATGCGCTCTACCAACAAGCACTTCGTCGCTACAAGCCCGCGCATATCACCCTTGTCGGCGGATCCTCGGGCGGGAACCTTGCCATCGGACTGACCTCCTACATCAACGACAGGGGTGAGGGAGTGCCGCAGCCGGGCAGGATCTATGCCGGTTCCCCCGGCACCCTGCTCCTGACCGATGCCGAAAGAATACTCGCCTACAGGCAGGAGAGGACCGACGTTGTCATGAGTGTCCGTGCCATCCATACTGTATGGGACGGCATGACCGGCGGCAAAGAGGTCCCGGCCTATATGAAGTATCTGCAGCTTGGCAATTACACGGGCGTGAAGGACGTCTACATGAGCTTCGGCGGCGAAGAGGTCTTTCTGGCCGGTGCAGAGTCAATTAAGAAACGACTTGAGGAATTCGGCGCACATGTGACGCTCGAGATCGGCGACGGGATGTACCACAGCTATGCCATGACGCCGTTTGTGAAGGACGCCGATGCGGGATACCGCAACTTTATCGCGTACATGAAGAAGTGAGAGCCTAAAAAACAGACTCTAAAAACGGAGGTAGGACAGTATGCTTTTGACCATTTTCCTGGCGATCGTTTTTTGTGCAGCGATCTCGCTGATGCTCCTGTCAGCGGTCGCGTTCATACAGGATATCCGATTCTTCTCCTCCGCGCCCAAGGAGGCGCAGGCGGTGCTCCGGCCACGGGAGCACGAGCTGTTCTACGGCGCTAAGGTGATCGGCTGGACACTGATGGGGTTCAGCGTGCTGATGATCGCAGGTGTCGGCGTGATCTCGATCTGGGACGGCTTCCGGAGCGGGTTTACCTTCTGGCAGTTCTTCCTGCGGTTCGTGTCCATTTTCACGGTCTACAAGCTCTATGATATGATCTGCTTTGACTGGTTCCTTCTGTGTAAATTCCGGTTCTTCCAGCATTATTATCCCGAAGTGGAAAGCGTGTACAACGGCAGAAAATACGGCTATAACCTAAGAAGTCAGCTGCTCAAGCTGCTTCTCATTTTCCCGGCCGCATCGGCACTTGCAGCGTGGATCTGCACGCTGTTCCTGAAATAACGGATCGTGTACGGTGCATGAAGGGAGGCGGCACATGCTGGGATCGATTTTGACAGGACTGCTCCTGCCGTTTCTCGGAACTGCGGCAGGGTCGGCCTGTGTATGCTTTATGAAACGCGGTCTGGGCAGGCAGGTCGAGCGTGCGCTGACGGGCTTTGCAGCCGGCGTGATGACGGCGGCCTCCATCTGGAGCCTGCTCATTCCGGCGATGGAAATGACCGCGGATGGAGGAAGGCTTGCATGCCTGCCGGCGGTGGCCGGATTCTGGGGCGGTATTCTTTTCCTGCTGGTGTTGGACAGTATCATTCCCCATCTGCATCGGAATGCACAGAAGGCGGAGGGCTTACCGTCCAAGCTTACGCGCACGACCATGATGGTGCTTGCCGTGACGCTGCACAATATCCCGGAGGGTATGGCGGTCGGCGTCGTGTATGCGGGACTGCGTTCCGGCGCGGAAACGATGAGTGCGGGCGGTGCGTTTGCACTGGCGCTCGGCATTGCCATTCAGAATTTTCCGGAGGGCGCCATCATCTCCCTGCCGCTTCATGCCGAGGGCAAGAGCCAGGGAAAAGCCTTCCTGGGCGGGGTGCTGTCCGGCGCTGTGGAGCCGGTCGGCGCAGTATTGACAATCCTCTTTGCAGGGCTGTTTCTGCCGGTCATGCCCTATTTTCTGAGCTTTGCGGCCGGAGCGATGATCTATGTTGTCGTAGAGGAGCTGATACCGGAGATGTCGGAGGGCGAGCATTCCAACATCGGCGTGGTCCTGTTTTCTGTCGGATTTACGCTCATGATGACGCTGGATGTTGCGCTCGGTTAAAATTTCATCCGGCGCTCGTCCTGTGCGCTGCCGGCAATGCATACCAAAATGAAGGAGTAAAAACACTGGGACTGTTCAAAGACTATGTGAACCAGACAAGAAAGCCGGAGGAACGCTTGGCAAGATGATGCTTGCGGGCATGAATTCCGATCATGCCAAACTTGCGGACTGGGGGATGGCGTATCTGAAAGACATCGCGCCGAAGCAGATCGCGGATCTTGGCTGCGGCGGCGGACGGAATGCCGGTGAACTGCTCAAAAAGTACCCGGACGCATTTGTGACTGCGCTCGATTACTCCGCACTTTCCGTACAGAAGGCGGCGGACTACAACCGGGCAATGATCGATGCCGGCAGATGCAAGGTCTTGCAGGGGGATGTCTCCCGACTGCCCCTGCATGCCGACAGCTTTGATCTGGCGACTGCCTTTGAGAACGTGTATTTCTGGCCGGGCCTGGAGGCGTGCTTTTCACAGGTCGCAGGGATCCTGCGTTCGGACGGATCCTTCATGATCTGCAACGAATCCGACGAGATCGGAGAGGCACTCGAAGCAGCCGGCTTTTCATACCAATTCTCGTTCAAACGATTGATCACATCGATCGTTTGATAGCCGCCGCAGGCGGCGTCGAGAATGGCATGAGACGGATCTTGTGACGCTTTGCGTCACAAAATAGCGGGCGCATAAGCGCACGCTTCTAATCAAGCTATTTCAATAGCTTGATCAGAAATTAGTATCAGAGGTGACCGTATACCACCACCCCTCCAATCCCTGGATCACAGTGATCGCAAGAAAGGGATAACAACATGCCCCCGGAGCAAAGACGGGTACTCACAAAGAAGTTTTTATGATTTGAAGATAAGGTTGCGTAACCTCGG
>JAFTZY010000057.1 GCA_017460955.1 Oscillospiraceae bacterium | reverse complement strand
TGACCGCCACTGCCTCCGGGTATTCCCCGATGCAGAAGGCAGCCACGGTCGCGATGAGCATGAGGAAGTTCTCGTCGAAGATCTGCCCGTGGGCAATGTTCCTTGCCGCCTTGAGGAGAATGTCGTACCCGATGAGGAGGTACGGGACAAGATAGAGCGCGATCACCGGCACGGGCAGGGGATCGAGCACGCCGGTATGCGTCAGCACAAGCAGCAGCGCATAGAGCGCCCCCGTGACAAGGATGCGAAGGAGCATGGTTTTCTGTTTCTTTGTCATGTTGCCACTTCCCTTATAGAATAGATCGTCCTCCGCTGCCGGACACAGACGGAGGACGCAGAGGTTAGGACCTGTCCCTTGTGCAGACAGGTTCTCAGTCGGTCAGGATCCGGCAGTTGCTGTCGATCTTGGAAACAGCCTTCTGTGCCTCGCGCAGGATCTCCTCGAGGCGCTCCTCCTCGGCCTCGATCGTCAGCTTCTGTGCCATGAAGCTGATGGAGGCATTGGTGACACCCGGGATCTTCTGGATGAGGGCTTCCATTTTGGCAGCGCAGTTGGCGCAGTCGAGGTCTTCCATCTTGAATTTCTTTTTCATATGTATGCACCTTTCTGTATGAAGTAGGGCGTTCCCGCCGAGGTTAATTTGAACATTTGAACGACTGTTCAAATGTATTGTACCATATTGCAGCCGGTTTGTCAAGACACCGGCTGCATCTTTATGATTTTTGTGACATTGCACAGAGGAGTACAGCATAAACTGTGCATCATGCACAGGTCAATCGAGGTCGTGGATGCGCTGGTAGATGTCCTGCATCTGGAGATCCGTCTGTGCGATGGTCTCCGCGCAGTCCCGCAGCTCCTCCTTGAGGGCATCGGACACGACGCAGTCGGTCTTGTAGTGGAGCTGGTGCTCAAGACTTGCCCAGAAATCCATGGCAATGGTGCGGATCTGGATCTCCACGGGAACGAGCTGGCGTCCGCCTGCAAGGCGCACGGGGACCGTGAGGATCATATGCAGGCTGCGGTAGCCGCTGGGCTTGGGGTGCTTGATGTAGTCCTTGACCTTGACCACCTGGAAGGTCTCCTGGAGGTGGAGGAGCTCCGCCAAGGCATAGATGTCCTGTACATAGTAGCACACCACGCGGATGCCGGCGATGTCCATCAGGTTCTGTCTTGCGGATTTGGCGGACAGCGGAAAGCCCTTGCGCTGGAGCTTTTCCACGATGCTCTGCGGGGACTTGATGCGGCTTTCGATGCCGTGGATGGGGTTGCGCTGGAATTTGAAGCTGAACTCGTTATCGTAGATGTTCAGCTGTGTTTTCACGATCTCGGCGGCAGATTCGTACAGATGCTCGAGCTCGAGAAACTCATAGAATGCCGCCATGATAGTCTCCTTGTCCGTCGGAACGGCCTGTTCAATGCGGTCAAGGAAGAACTGCTCTTCATGCATAAGGATCCCTTCTTTTTCTTTCTCTCTCCCGCGATACCAGCGGAAGTGTATAATGATTATACCATAAAAGCAGTGGATTGGCAAGGCATTTCTGTGAAATTTCACCGGATTTTCATACAGCCGCTCATACAAGGAAATGCATCAGATATGCCGCAAGGGAGGCAGCGAGTGCCACAACGATGAGCGGCAGATCGAAGAAGGCGAGCACCAGGGCGACTGCCGTCCCGGCGCAGGCGGTGAGGAGACTCCCTGTGCTGTAGAAGATGGCGGGGATGGTCATGGCGCTGAGCACGGCATAGGGGATGTAGTACAGGAAGCTCCTGAGGAAGCGGGAGCGGATGGGCCGGCGCAGGCAGGTCATCGGCACAACGCGGATGAGGTAGGTCACGAGCGCCATCACGGCAATGTAGACAGCGACGCTCATGCGGCTCCCTCCTCTTTGACGGGAAAGAGCCATGCAGCAGCGGCTGCTGCGATGACGGCACAGAGGATGATCGCAAAGCCGCCGGATACCGCCGTGAACACATAGCGCATCAGAATGCTCAGGAGGGCTGCGGCCGCCACAGCGAACAGGACGCTGCGGGACTTGCGTGAGGGCGGGATGATGATGGCAAGGAACATCCCGTACAGGACAATGCCCATCGCATCCGAGATGCTCTCGGGCAGAAGGCGCCCGGCCGCCGCACCAAGGACGGTCCCGAGGACCCAGCCGAGGGTGGCGATGAGGATCATGCCGTACATGTAAGGCGGTGTGAGCTTGTCCTTCTGTGCCGAGCAGACGGCAAAGATCTCGTCGGTGATGCCGTAGGAGGCAAGGAAGCGGTGGGGGAGTGTGAAGCTGTCATCGAGCTTCTGCGTCAGGGAGAGCCCCATGAGGGCGTAACGCAGGTTGATCGTGAGCTGGACGAGTGCCATTTCGAGCAGGGTCCCGCCCGAGGCAATGACGTCCACGCCCGCCGCCTGTCCGGCGGAGGTGAGATTCGTCACGGAGATGGCAGCCGCCTCCCCGACCGAGAGCCCCGCCCTGACAGCGAGGATGCCGAAGCCGAAGGATACCGAAAAATAGCCGAGTGCGATGGGGATGCCGTGCGCGGTCCCCTTGAAAAATGCCGATCTCAAATCAATGGAAACATCCCTTCTGTATAGACTAAGTCTATTATAGCATATTTTGCCGCGGATGTCAAAGCGCAGGCAGACCCCTTCCCGAAGGAAGGGGCCCGTTCTCATCTTTTTGCAGTATCCGGGATCCTCGTCATAGCAACGATCGTGATATTATCGGAGCTCCCGTTCTCCAGTGCAAGCTCCGTGAGAAGCCGCAGGCGTCGGACAAGGGGCTTTGGCAGTGCGAGGATCTCCTCGATCTCCGAGCTGCTTGCATAATCCGAGAGCCCGTCCGAGCACAGCAGCATCACATCCCCGAAGGCGATGCGGTCCTCCTGCACACGGATGTCAAAGACCGGCATGGACGTGAGGTTGCCCAGCACGGGGAAGATGATATTGCGGTGCTTGTGCGTTTCGCGCTGCTCCTTGGTGATGGTGCCCTCCTCAAAGAGGATCTGCACAAGGGACTGGTCACGCGAGAGCTGTGTGAGAAGCCCCCCTCTGTAGCGGTACAGGCGGGAATCCCCCACATTGATCGTATGCAGGACATCGTTTTCATCCACGCCGATGGCGCACAGGGTCGTCTGCATGTTCCGGGTCTCGGACTGCATACTGCCCTGCGTACAGAGCGTCCGGTGGATCTCCGTGAGACGCTGCTCCATGTCGGTGCGGCTCGAGAACGGCACCGAGCGCAGGAGCCCGAGACAGGTCGTGGAAGCGACCTCGCCCGAGTGTTCTCCGGAAACGCCGTCGGCAACGGCGGCCAGGAACGGCTCGTCCACATAGCATTCGGTCATGCCGTCGGACAAGAGGGTCTTGTGTATGAGACAGGCATCCTCGTTGTGATCGCGGACACCCTGATCGGTGATGGCACAGCAATAGTACATGATGATCTCTCCGGGGTGATAGTGGGTTGAAAGCTTATCTCTATTATACAGCGGGAGAGGAAAAAAAGCAATGACAAATTCTCTTCAAATCCTTACAGTTCTGTGACAAATGCGGCGAAAACGGCTATATTTCGCTATAATTCCCCAAAAATTTAAAATATTCGAGATTTTCCGCCAGCTCCGAAAGCAGGGCGCAGACATTGGCATCATGGATGCTGCCGCTGAAATCGAGGTAGAACATGACCTCGAAGCTGCCGTTGCGGATGGGACGGCTCTCAAGCTTGAGCAGGTTCATGCCGCCGATGTAGAATTTGCTCAGCAGCCGGTACAGCGAGCCCTCCTCGTGGGGGAGCGTAAGCATCACGGAGACGGTATCGGCATTCTCCGGGAGCAGCAGCTCCTTCGAGATGCAGATAAAGCGCGTGTAATTGGGCACATAGTCGGAGATGTGCGTTTGCAGGATCTCAAGCCCGTGGAGCTTTGCGCAGCCCTCGGAGCAGATGGCAGCGAGCGGCTCACCGGAGTCCGCCACCATCTTTGCCGCTGTGGCCGTGTTGCTGTAGGGCTGGGGATCAAGGCCGTGGCGGCTGATGAATTTTGAGCACTGCATGAGTGCCTGCGGATGGGAGTGTACCGTGCGGACATCCGCAAGGCGCGTCCCGGGGCGCACCGCCAGGCAGTTCGTGATCTCCACCACGGTCGTTTGGTTGATGTAGAAATTGTACTGCCCCATCAGGTCATACGCCTGCACGACGCTGCCCGCCGTGGAATTCTGCACGGGGATGATGCCGAAGCGGACGCTGCCGCTTTGTACGGCATCGAACACATCCTCAAAGCTCGGCACGAAGCGCGGCTTGCAGTCCTCCCCGAAGATCTGACGGGCCGCGGTTTCGGCATTGGCGCCGGCCATGCCCTGGCAGGCGATGCTCGCATCGGGGGAGAGGTGCAGTGTTTCATAGGTATACGACGGCGCGTCCTTGTGGAGCTCCCGGTATTGCAGGTATTTGCTGATGTCCATGATGTTCTGGAACAGCGCGGCGGAGCAGTCCCCGAGCCCCTCGGGGGCGCGGCTGCGCACGCCTTCGAGCACCTGTTTTTCTCTGTCCGTCTGGAAGATCTACATCCCGTGCGCCTGCTTGTACAGGGCGACCTGTCTGCAAAGCTCCATACGCTCGGCAAAAGCAGCCTGGATCGTGCCGTCAAGGGCGGTGATCCGGGTGCGAAGCTGGTCAAGGTCCATAGTGATTCCTCCGGTTCTGATGATGGATATGTGCATGCAAAAAATGCCTACAAGGAGTATTATACTAAAAATCGGACAAAAAATCAATAGCTTTCCGACAAAAAATTTGAGAAGCTGCGGCGGCTTTCCTCAAAAACCGGATTTTTGTAAAAAAATTCTCCCGAAGGTATTGAAAAAGGGGTGGGGGTTGTGTTATAATATAGATTGTATGAGTATGCGGCGCCGTGCCGGATACGAACCATGAAGTGGAGGGAGCCCCTTGCGGATCTTAGGTGTGGACCCCGGCTATGCCATTGTCGGCTTTGGCGTGGTGGACTATGCGGGTGCCAATTTTGCGCCCATCGAATACGGTGCGATCACGACTATGGCGCACGAGCCGTTTGACAAGCGGCTGTGCTGCATCGATACGGACATCCGGGAGGTGCTGCGTCGCTACGAGCCGGACTGCATGGCCATCGAGCGGCTGTACTTCACAACGAACCAGAAAACGGCGATCGATGTCGCCCAGGCAAGGGGCGTCCTTGTCCTGGCAGCAGCGCAGAAGGGCCTTCCGGTCTATGAGTACACCCCCTTGCAGGTCAAGCAGGCGGTGGTGGGCTACGGCAAGGCAGAGAAGCGGCAGGTGATGGAGATGACCCAGCGCATTCTGCGCCTCGAGCAGATCCCGAAGCCCGACGATGCCGCCGATGCGCTTGCCATTGCCATCTGCCACGGCCACAGCTGCCGCGGACGCCGATGATACGGAGGAAACAACATGATCTACAGTGTCGCAGGAACGCTCATCCATACCGAGCCGGGACTTGCCGTTGTGGAATGTGCCGGCGTGGGCTATGCCTGCCACACGACACAGACCACGCTCACAGCCATCGGCAGCATCGGCAGTGAGGTGCGGCTGTATACGCATATGGCCGTGCGGGAGGATGCGGTCATGCTCTTCGGGTTTTCCGACCGGGAGGAGCTGTACTGCTTTGAGCTGCTCATCACCGTATCCGGCGTGGGCCCCAAGGCCGCGCTTGCCATTCTCTCGGATCTGACGCCGGGGCGCTTTGCCCTGCTCGTTGCGTCCGGGGACATCACCGCCCTGACCCGTGTCAAAGGCGTGGGAAAGAAATCGGCCGAGCGTATCGTGGTGGATCTCAAGGACAAGCTTGCCAAGACCAACCCCGTGCTCGAGAGCGGCGGCGCAGTGCCGTCCGTGCCGGCGGAGGACCACTTCGGGGAGGCGCTTGCCGCCCTGTGTGTGCTCGGCTACCGGCAGGAGGAGGTCGCACCGGTCCTGGCAAAGCTCGATGAAGCCGCCTCCGCTGAGGAGCTCATCCGCCTGACCCTGCGGGAAATGGGCCGTATGAAACAGTAACGAATGGGAAATCCATACATATAAACAGGAGGAAACCGCTATGAATCTTGACGAATTACTGAAGGCCGCCATCAACGACCCATCCAAGCGCAGTGTATTCCTACAGACGCTCATCCGCAGCGACATCTATGTCATCTGCAAGAACCCTGTCAAGCAGGGCGAGAGGGGCGAGGGCGTGCAGATGGACCTCATCACCATCCAGAATCCGGAGGGGGATCTGTTCATCCCGTTCTTTACGAGCCACCGGGCGCTCCAGCAGTTCGCCAAGCGCTATGTGGAGTGCTACAAGCTCAACTGCCTGCGCTTTTTCGACCTCATCCAGAATGTGGCCGCCGTACTCAATCCCAACTCCTACGGCAAGGAATTCAGCTCCCAGGAGATCAAGGGCATCCTCATGATCGCCCGGAACCTGCATATCAAGGCCATTTCCTATAATGAGGCCGAGACCATCAGCTACCGGGAGCCCCAGCGCTCACTGTCCTACATCACCCGCGCTGCCTCGAAGTTCTTCCAGGACCAGCCGAATGTGGACAGAGCCTTCATCCTCGAGATGACAAGGGGGAGCGAGAAGCCCCAGGTGCTCATCATCGTGGACATGCTCGGCAACACCAGAAAGCTGTTCGTGCCGCTGGCAAGAGCACTCTCGAAGGTCACCAAGAGCAACGACCATCTGTGCTTCCTGAGCTATGAACAGAACATCGCCAAGAAGGCAGCGGACGGCATCACGCCCTTCTATGTCCGCAAGAAGAGATTCTTTGAGAAGTAAACAGGAGCTGTCAATATGATTGAGACCGGCGAATTCACACTGGACAACCGCCTTGTTTCCACACAGGAGTCCGAGGAGGATCTGGCGCTCGAGCGGGGACTGCGGCCGCTGTCCCTCAGCGAATACATCGGACAGGACAAGGTCAAGGAGAACCTTGCCATCTATATCGAGGCCGCCAAGCGCCGGGAGGGGGCTCTTGACCATGTGCTGCTCTATGGCCCGCCCGGGCTCGGCAAGACGACGCTCTCCGGCATCATTGCCCGGGAAATGGGCGTCAACCTGCGCATCACCACGGGTCCTGCGATCGAGCGGCCGGGGGATCTGGCAGCGATCCTTACCAATCTCTCCCCTGGGGATGTGCTCTTCATCGACGAGATCCACCGCCTGAGCCGTGCCGTGGAGGAGATCCTGTATCCGGCACTCGAGGACCATGCGATCGACATCATCGTCGGCAAGGGTCCCTCGGCAAGGTCCCTGCGTGTGGACCTGCCGGAATTTACGCTGGTGGGGGCGACGACCCGTGCCGGCCAGCTCTCCGCACCGCTGCGTGACCGCTTCGGTATCGTGCAGCGGCTTGAGCTGTACACCCCCGAGCAGCTCTCGGACATCATCCGGCGCTCGAGCCAGATCCTGGGCATCCCCTGCACGAGGGACGGCGCCCTCGAGCTTGCCGGACGCTCCCGCGGAACGCCCCGTATCGCCAACCGCCTGCTCAAACGGGTGCGGGACTTTGCGGATGTCATCGGTGACGGACAGATCACCGAGGAGATCGCCCGGACGTCCCTTGACCGGCTGGAGATCGACAATCTCGGTCTGGACAGCAATGACCGGCGGATGCTGGATATGATCATCCGGGGCTATGACGGCGGCCCCGTGGGACTCGAGACGCTTGCCGCTGCCCTCGGTGAGGAGGCAGTGACGCTCGAGGATGTGTGTGAGCCGTTCCTGATGCAGCTCGGCTTTCTGTCGCGGACCCCGCGGGGACGCTGTGCGACAAGGCTTGCATATGAGCATCTGGGATACCCCGTGCGGCAGGATGTGCCGCCGGAGAGCGGACAGCTTTTGCTGACGCAGGAATGACAGTGCGTTGCCTGTTGAAAAAGAGGAGTGAGGCGAATGGGTAGATTATTCGGCATGGACGGTGTGCGCGGCATGGCCGTCACGGAGCTGACGGCGGAGCTGACGCTCCAGATCGGACGTGCGGTCGCTGTTGTCATGCGTGCCCATTCCGGGTCCCGCCCCACGGTGATCGTCGGGAAGGATACGCGGATCTCCTCGGACGTGCTGGAGGCTGCATTGTGTGCGGGCATCTGCTCCGCCGGCGGGGATGTCCGCCTGATCGGAGCACTGCCCGTATCGGCTGTTGCCTGGTTTGCGAGCCTTCCCGATGCCGACGGCGGCGTGATGATCTCCACCGCCCACAACAGCGTGGAATACAACGGCATCAAGATCTTCGGGAGCGACGGCTACCGGCTCCATGACGATATGGAGGCCGAGCTCGAGGCCCTCATCCTCGACTGGCCCGACCGCATCCGTTCCGTGTCCGGCTCGGAGCTCGGCACCATGCGCCGTCTGCCCGATGCGGTCGGGCGGTATCTTGCCCATCTTGAGGAATGCATCAGCGTCCGGCTCGACGGGATGCGCCTTGCGGTGGACTGCGCCAACGGCTGTGCCGTCCATACCGCAAAGCAGCTTCTGACGCGCCTCGGAGCGAGCGTGGAGCTCATCCATGCTGCACCCGACGGCTTTAATATCAATGTGGACTGCGGCTCGATGCACATCGAGCATCTGATGGATTATGTCGTCTCCCACGGCTGCGATGCCGGACTTGCCTTTGACGGCGATGCAGACCGCTGCCTGATGGTGGACGAGACCGGGGAGCTCGTGGACGGCGATAAGCTCATCGCCATCTGTGCCAGAGCCTATCAGCAAAAGCACAAGCTCCGGCACAGTGCCGTTGTCGTAACGGTGATGTCGAACCTGGGCTTTACCTATTTTGCCAGAGCCCATCAGATCCGCCGGGTGACGGCGAATGTGGGGGATCGGTATGTGCTCGAGAAGATGCTCGACGGCGGCTTTGTGCTGGGCGGGGAGCAGAACGGGCATATCCTGTTTCTGGACCTTGCCACCACCGGGGACGGGCAGCTCTCGGGACTCAAGGTGCTCGAGGCGCTGCGCGAGAGCGGCGGCACCATGAGTGAGCTTGCCAGGGTCATGCAGCGCTTCCCGCAGGTGATGATCAATGTGAAGATCCCCGAGGAGCAGCGCGAATACTGGAAGAATGACGACGTCATCACGGGCCTGATCGACGCCCGTGAGGAGGAGCTTGGCGACAACGGACGGATCCTTGTGCGCGAGAGCTACACCGAGCCGCTCATCCGTGTGATGATCGAGGGCCGGGATTTCAACCAGATCAACGCCATTGCCATGGAAATATCCGATAAGATCAGGGAGCGTGTCGGTGAATAAGCTCCCTTGCCGATAAGGAGGTCGCAGTCAGTGCGAGCAGCAAAGAATTGGGAAGCCTACCGGGTGGTGGATGCCTCCGACGGGGAGAAGCTGGAGATCTGGAACGGCGTGAGCCTCATCCGTCCCGATCCCCAGGTCCTCTGGAAAACCAAGAAGACCTATGCGCTCTGGACAAAGCCGGATGCGCATTATCACCGCAGCCAGAGCGGCGGCGGCAGCTGGGAGTTCCATGCCAAGCTCCCCGCGTCCTGGCAGCTGCCCTACGGGGATCTGACCTTTCAGATCCGGCCGACGGGCTTCAAGCATACCGGACTGTTCCCGGAGCAGGCGGTCAACTGGGATTTCATGGATGGGCTCATCCGCCGTGCGGGAAAGCCGGTGAGCGTGCTCAATCTCTTTGCCTACACGGGCGGAGCGACCCTTGCGTGTGCCAATGCGGGCGCCTCGGTGTGCCATGTAGATGCCTCAAAGGGCATGGTGCAGTGGGCGCGGGAAAATGCCGCACTGTCCGGGCTTTCCGACAAGCCCATCCGCTGGATCGTCGATGACTGCGAGAAATTCACCCTTCGGGAGATCCGCCGGGAGCGCCGGTACGATGCGATCATCATGGATCCCCCCAGCTACGGCAGGGGACCGGGCGGTGAGGTCTGGAAGCTGGAGAACTGTGTGTACGACCTTGTGAAGAGCTGCGCACAGGTGCTCAGCGACGAGCCCCTGTTCTTCCTCATCAACAGCTATACCACGGGACTGTCCCCGTCCGTCATGGGCTATATCCTTGACAGTCTGCTGACAAAGCGCTTCGGGGGACATGTCTATTTCGATGAGATCGGCCTGCCCGTTGAGCAAAGCGGCATGTGTCTGCCGTGCGGCTCGACGGCCGTCTGGTGCCGGGAGGAGGCAGGTGAACGCTTCTATGAGTGATATGATCGATGTGCAGCATATCGTGTTCCGGTATCCTGACAGTGAGGATGACGAGGGGAACCCCGTAAAAAGCGAGCCGATCCTGAAGGATGTGACGCTCCGGGTGCAAAGGGGCAGCTTCACGGCGGTCCTTGGGCACAACGGCAGCGGGAAATCCACCCTTGCCAAGCATATCAATGCCATTCTTCTGCCGGAGGAGGGGCGGGTCCTCGTGGACGGGCTCGATACGGCCGATGAGGCCAATCTCTTTGCCGTGCGGCAGAAGGCAGGGATGGTGTTCCAGAATCCAGATAACCAGATCGTTGCCACGATCGTGGAGGAGGATGTGGCGTTCGCACCGGAAAATCTCGGTGTGCCGCCCGAGGAGATCCGCCGCCGGGTCGATGATGCCCTGCGTGCCGTACATATGTACGAGTACCGCAGCCATGCGCCCTCCCAGCTCTCGGGCGGGCAGAAGCAGCGCGTGGCCATCGCCGGCGTGATCGCCATGCAGCCCGACTGCATCGTCCTCGATGAGCCGACTGCCATGCTCGATCCGCAGGGACGGCAGGAGGTCCTCGAGACCATCCACCGGCTCAACCGCGAGCAGGGGATCACCATCGTGCTCATCACCCATGATATGGAGGAGGCGGCGCAGGCCGACCGCGTGGTGGTCATCGACGACGGAAGGATCGTGCTCGACGATACGCCGGAGAAGGTCTTTTCCCGCGTGGAGGAGATGAAGGCCCTCGGGCTGGATGTCCCGCAGGTGACCGAGCTCATCTGGGAGCTGCGGCAGGCGGGATTCGAGGTGCCCTCCGAGATCATCACGGAGGACGGGTGCGTCGGTGTACTCGAAGCATTGTTGCGAAATACAGCGTCCGGACCGGATCCGGATCACAGATAAGGAGCAGTGAGCATTGTCCATTCTGAAAACAGAGGGCCTGACCTATACCTACAGCGCAGGCACCCCATTTGAGAAAACCGCCGTTGACCATGTGGACCTCGAGATCGAGGATCATACCATGGTGGGCGTGATCGGGCATACGGGCTCGGGAAAATCGACGCTCATGCAGCATTTCAACGGACTGCTGCGCCC
This sequence comes from Oscillospiraceae bacterium, assembly GCA_017460955.1. Taxonomy (GTDB): domain Bacteria; phylum Bacillota; class Clostridia; order Oscillospirales; family Ruminococcaceae; genus UBA3855. Next base: position 40,523 of record JAFTZY010000057.1, on the reverse strand, counting down.
CACCTCCGGCAGGATCCTGCTCGAGGGGAAGGACATCTGGGCGGACAAGAAAAGCATGCGGGAGGTGCGCTTCCGTGTGGGCCTGGTATTCCAGTATCCGGAGTACCAGCTCTTTGAGGAGACGGTCTACAAGGACATTGCCTTCGGCCCGAAGAATATGGGCCTTGGCGATACCGAGATCAAGGCAAGGGTGCTCGAATGCGCCGATGCCCTGGGACTTGACCGGGCGCTCCTGAAGCGCTCCCCCTTTGCACTGTCCGGCGGACAGAAGCGCCGGGCCGCCATCGCAGGCGTGATGGCGATGCACCCGAAGGTGCTCATCCTCGATGAGCCGTGCGCGGGCCTCGACCCGAAGGGACGGGAGCTGATGCTCCGGCAGATCCGGGACTACCAGCGCCGCACCGGCAGTACGGTGCTGCTCGTGTCGCACAGCATGGAGGATGTGGCGGAATTCACCGAAAAGCTCCTGGTGATGAGCCGCTCGAAGCTCTATTGCTATGAGGACACCGCCCTTGTGTTCCGCAGAGCACAGGCACTGTCGGAAATGGGACTGCGTGTCCCGCAGATCGCCTCCGTGATGGGGGAGCTGCGGCGGCGCGGCTATCCGATCCCGGAGGATGTGTATACGGTCGCACAGGCCAAGGCGGCCGTGCTCTCGTGCCTGAAGGGGGGGAGCGAAGCGTGCTGAAGGATATCACACTCGGACAGTATTTCCCGGTGGAGAGCCTGCTGCACCGGATGGATCCGCGCTTCAAGATCGTCTTTACGATGCTCTTCATTGTCATGCTCTTTGCCGGGAACAGCTACCTGACACTGGTCATCGGTGCCGTATTCGTGCTGATGGCACAGCTTTTGTCCCATATCCCGCTCAAAATGAGCTGGAAGAGCGTCAAGCCCATCCTGCCCGTGCTGGTGTTCACCGCCGTGCTCAATCTTTTGTTCATCGACAGCGGCGACACCCTGTGGGAATGGCGCTTTCTCAAGATCACCCAGGGCGGCATCACCACGAGCATCTTCATGATCTGCCGGATCCTCCTGCTGATCGTCGGCTCGTCGCTCCTGACCTATACGACCTCACCGATCCTGCTGACGGATGCGATCGAATCGCTCCTGTCGCCGCTCAAGAGGATCCGCTTTCCCGTGCATGAAATGGCCATGATGATGTCCATCGCCCTGCGCTTTATCCCCACACTGCTCGAGGAGACGGACAAGATCATGTCCGCCCAGAAGGCAAGGGGGGCAAGCCTTGACAGCGGGGGACTCATGCAGCGCGTCCGCGCACTCATCCCGATCCTCATCCCGCTGTTCATCTCGGCCTTCCGCCGTGCGGAGGAGCTGGCAACGGCCATGGAATGCCGCTGCTACCGGGGCGGCGAGGGCAGGACGAGACTGCGCTCCCTGAAGGCGCAGCCGCGGGATTATGCGGGACTGGCCGTATGTCTTGCCTTTGCAGCCGTATCCATCACTGTGAATATTTTACGTTAGAGGGGTTACTATGTCGGATAAGAAGAGTCAAAAATCAGTCAATCAGAAAAAAAGCAGCATCGACAGCCGGCGTATCCGCGAGTGGAGCGGCAAGACCGTCCTGTGGGAGGTGCTTGCCGCCGTACTGCCGTTTCTGCTGGTCGGATACGGGTTCATCCGGCAGGATGTGCATCCCTTCGGCGAAGCAAACCGGCAGATCCTTGTAACGGATCTGTGGCATCAGTACTATCCCTTTTTGCAGCTCCTCTGGGAGAAGCTGCGCACGGGCGGATCGCTGTTCTTCACCTGGCGCTCGGGCCTTGGCACGGACTTTCTGTCCATCATGGCCTATTACTGCGCAAGCCCGCTCAATGTGATCGCGCTTGTCGCTACAAGAGCCAATCTGCGCGAGGTCCTGATCGTGATCCTGCTGCTCAAATTCTCCTGCGCAGGCCTGTTCATGGCAAAGCTCCTGCGCTATGTGTTCAAAAAGAACGACGTGACGATCACCATGTTCGCGCTGATGTACGCGCTTTGCAGCTACATGATGGGCTATTACTGGAACATCATCTGGCTCGATACCATCGCACTCCTGCCGCTGATCATGCTGGGACTGACGGCACTTGTGCGCGAGGGGAAATACCGTCTGTACGTGATTTCCCTTGCCATTGCACTGATCTCGAATTACTACATCGGCTACTTCATCTGCATCTATACCGTGCTGGCCTTCTTCTGCCTGTGTCTGTATGAGAACGTCAGCTGGAAGACCTTCGGCAAGCGCTTTGCCCAGGTGACCGGCACCTCCGTGATGGCGGGCGGTCTGGGCGCATGGATCCTGCTGCCGGCCGCACTGGCACTGCAAAAGACCCACAGCGCCTCCAACGAATTCCCGAGCACGCACAAGTTCTTTGAATCCTGGACGGACATCCTGTCGAATATGCTCGCCTACACCGAGCCGACCGTCAAGGAGGGCCTGCCGAACCTGTACAGCGGCCTGCTGCCCCTCATCCTGCTCGGCGTGTTCCTGACAGCCCGGAAGATCCGGCTGCGCGAGAAGATCACGGGCGTTGCCATCATGGCATTCATCGTCATCAGCTGCAACCTCAACTACCTCAACTTCATCTGGCACGGGTTCCATTTCACCAATATGCTGCCCTACCGCTTTGCCTTCCTGTTCTCCTTCACGCTGATCCTGGCGGGCTACCGTGCCCTGACGATCCTGCTCGAGGATAAGCCCCATCCCGTACACTGGATCTCGATGATCGTCGTGCTGCTCATCTTCTGCTACATCGGCTTCCAGTCCTCGATCCAGGAGGCGGACCACAAGTTCGTGATCTACAGCGGTGTCCTCGGCCTGGTCTATGTCCTGGCCGTCATCCTGCGCTATTTTACCCCCAAGCAGGTCGCACAGGGCGCCCTGGCCGCCGTTCTGCTCTTTGAGATGGGCGGACAGGCGATCCGCGGCACCGAAGCCGTGGGGACCTCGGACTATCCGACCTATCCGTCCAACGACGATGCCATCCAGGTGCTTTTGCAGCAGCGGGAGGACGACGAGCTCTTCTACCGCACGGACCTGACCACATGGTATACGCTCAACGACCCGAGCCTGTACCTCTTCGACGGTGTCTCCCAGTTCTCGTCCATGGCCAATGAACGCATCACCACCTTCTGCCGCCGCATCGGTCTGCCAGCCTCGGAGGCCGGCAACCGCTACTATTACGCCAATTCCGCACCGCTGACGAACCTCCTGCTCGATGTGCGCTACATCATTTCCAAGGACAGCTACAATGCCGAGAGCGTCATGGAGACCGCTGTCGCCACGGAGGCAAACTGCCGGCTGTACGAGAACCAGTACACCGCCGGGATCGGCTTTATGGCCAAGGATGCCGCAGGTGAGCTCGAGCTTGCCGACATGACCAATCCCTTCGACCAGCAGAATATGCTCTGGAAGGCGATCACCGGCATGGACGAGGACCTGTACACCCAGATCGACATGACCGACGTCGGCCACCACGGCTACGACGTCACCCGGAAGTCCTACGGTTCGTATTCCTTCACCAAGCAGAGCGACGCGACGGAGTTCTATCTCAAGTGGAATTATACCGCCGTTCGCACCGGCATGGCCTACGCCTATGCGAAGGTCAGCGATGCCAAGAGCATGGACCCGTACTATCATGACGCCAAGCTCCACAGCTACCCGATCGACCGCCAGCCGTATATCACGCCCGTGGGCCTGGTCAACAAGGACGAGCGCGTATCGCTGCGCATCGAAATGAAGGGCGAGTCCAATGCCGGTACGGCCGACCTGTTCTTCTACCAGATCGACCAGGATGTCTTTGAGGAGGGCTACCGCCGGCTTCTGGCACAGAAGCTCGAGCTGTCCGCCTTCTCGGATACCGACATCGAGGGGACTGTCAACGCCGAGGATGACGGCATCCTCTACCTGTCCATTCCCTACAGCCCCGGCTGGAGCGCCTATGTGGACGGCACCAGGACTGAGATGTTCGAGATGTTCGGTGCGATGTCCGGCATCCGCGTGCCGCTCGGAACGCATGAGATCCGCCTGCGCTACCGCTCTCCCGGCTTCCTGCCCGGCCTTTGCATGGCCGTGGTATGCCTCGGGATCCTTGTTGCACTGTATGTTGTCGAACGCAGACACAGTGCAGCACCCGCCGCAGAAGGGGAGGAGCGCACACCGGAAGCAGAGGACAAGCACAGCGAGCCTTCCTCTGAGCAGACTGAGCAGAAGAAAGCGCCTGCCGGACAGCCGGCGAAACGCAAGCGCAAGAAGGGGAAGAGATCGTGAGAACGCTCAAGGTCATGATGGCCTACCGCGGTACGGCCTACCATGGGTTTCAGATCCAGAACAACGGTATCACCGTGCAGGAGGTCACACAGCGCTGTGTCTCGAAGGTGCTCGGCGCACCGAGCGTGATCCACGGCTGCTCCCGCACGGATGCGGGTGTCCATGCAAGGCAGTTCTGCTTTTCCGTGCAGACCGAAAGCCGCATCTCCACGCTCGGCTTTGTCCGGGGCGTGAACGGGGAGCTGCCCCAGGACATCTCCATCCTCTCATGTGAGGATGCGCCGGAGGATTTCCATGCGCGTTTTTCCTGCGTCGGCAAGGAGTACTGCTACCGGATGCACTGCAGCGAGTCGAAGGATCCGTTCACCACGGACCTTGCGCTCCATTACCGCCGGCCGTTCCGGGCGGCACTTGTGCAGGAGGCTGCGCAGCAGCTGGTCGGGACCCATGATTTCCGGTCATTTTGTTCAAGTTGTGCAGAAAATACCAACACAGTGCGTACAATTCATAGTATTGATGTAGAAATTGACGGGCAGCGGGCCGAAATACTTGTAAAAGGCGACGGATTTCTGTATAATATGGTTAGGATCCTTGTCGGGACACTCCTCGATATCAATGAGGGGAGGATCCCGGCCGATGCACTCGGCACCATCCTTGCTGCCCGCGACCGGTCCGCAGCCGGCCGCACGGCGCCTGCACACGGGCTCTATCTGAACCGTGTCTTTTATGATCTGCCGGCGCTTTTACAGTGATCTTTCAGAGAGAAATGAAGAGGAGGGAGAACATGGCAAACAATGTGGATATCGTTGTGCTGCGTCAGCGGCGCAAACGCAGACGTTTTCTGATCCGGTTCATCGTGTTCCTTGTGTTGGTTGCACTGTGCGTCCTCATCTATATGATGCGGGACAGCTGGTTCCCGCAGCTCGAGGGGATCGGCTCGCGCTACCAGAATGTCACGCAGAACGACAACGTGGAGATGGAGGGCGATTTTTCGCTGAACATCTACGGCGGCGTGGACTACCATGCGGATTTTGTGAGCAATCAGCTCTTCCTTCTGTGCGACAAGTACCTGTATATCTACGGCACGGACGGCAAGCTCCGGGACAGCCGGCAGCATGCCTACAGCAATGCCGTCATGAAGGTCAGCGGCAGCCGTGCGCTGCTCTATTCCTCGAACGGGCAGAACTTCCGGGTGGACACGCCCTCCAAGATGCTCTACGAGATCGAAACGGAGCAGCCGATCTGGTTCTGTGAGATGAACGAGAAGGGCTATGCGGCGGTCGTGACCGAATCGGATACCTATGCATGCCGGCTGTGCATCTATGACACGACCGGCAAGCTGATCTATACCCGTGACTGCGTCGAGCGCCTGGCGGATGTCAGCTTCTGCGGCAACGGGTGTGTCTGCTCGACCATCGGTGCGGTCAACGGCGACCTTGTGACGGTGCAGCAGTACATCCCCTTTGACGGGGCGGACGTGCTGTGGACCACCTCGGAGCTGGACACCCTCGTGCTCAGTCTCCACACGCTCTCCGATGACGGCGTGTTTGTCATCGGTGATACCAAGACCGCATATTATAGCAGCACGGGCGCCCTGGTCAATGCCTATGATTTCAAGGGGACCCTCGTGGACTTTGCCTTCAAGGATGACAGAGCCGCCGTGCTTCTGAAGAACGAGGAGCGCAGACAGTCCACACTGCTTCTGTATTCCGACCGTTCCACACCGCCTGTCGCACTTGAATTTGACAGCATCTGCAAGTATGTCATCATGGATGACCAGACCGCCTATCTGCTCGGCAACGGCAGGATCGAGGGCTATTCCTTCACCGGCGAAAAGGTCTTTACGCTGGAGGTGGATGACTCCTATGACAGCATCCTGAAAAACGGGAAATACTTCTACCTGCTCGGCTATGACAGGATCAACCGCACAGGCATGAATTGATGGAGGAACAGTATGGGGGCGCAATTCTGGTGGTTTTATGATGTGCTCACGCTGAGCATTGCAGCGTGCGCATTGTATGCCGCCGTTTCAAAGGGGTTCAACCGAATGATCTTCCGCCTGATCGGCGCGGCAGCCGCCCTGCTGATCGGTGTGTACGGCAGTGCCCTGCTGCAGGGCTGGGGGTACGATACCCTGTTCCGGGATAAGATCGTCGCCAGCGCACAGCAGGTGCTCGCGGAGACGGATCCTGCGGCAGCAGTGTATGAGCATTCCCAGGTCATTGAGGGCGGGGAGATGAAGGACGAGGAGGAAGCAGGGGAGCGCCTTGCACAGGCCGCGGACGGAACGTTCGACGAGGTGGTCTGTGCATGTGTCGGCAGTGCCCTGCAGGTCCGGCTTACCGCATTGCAGGCACCGCACGAGAGACCGCTCCCGGAGCTGCTCGGGGAGCATCCGGAGACCTACCGGAGCCTTGTGGAGGCGTGGCTCTCCGGTGATGACCCGACTGGCGCAGCGCTCATCGAGGAGCTCTACTACCGCACCTCCTATACGAGGCTTGTGCGTCTCGGGCTCTTCCTGTTGCTCGAGTGCGTGCTGCTCATCATCGTGGGCATCATCGCCGCGATGGCGGGCAATCTCGAGGAGCAGATGCATATCCGCCGGATGGACCGGCCGCTCGGTGCCTTCGCAGGTCTTGTCGAGACGGCATTCATTCTGGCCACCGTCAGCGTGGCACTGCGGATGCTCATCATGCTCACGGATAATGAGATGCTCCTGTTCAATGAAGAAACGATCGGAGCCACACGGCTCTTTCACTGGATCTATGATCTGTTCTGACAGTCACGGCAAAAGCGGGCTGTGATGAGGCTTAAACGAGAAAGGAAGGGAAGCACATGGTACTTTGCAGCAATTGCAAGAAGCGTCCGGCGATCATTTTCGTGTCCACGATGGGCAGCAATGAGAAGGAGAACCGCGGCTATTGTCTGGTATGCGCAAAGCAGCTGAATATCCCCCAGGTGTCCGATTATCTGCGGCGCAGCAATGTGTCCGATGAGGACCTGGAGGAGTTCTCCGACAATATGATGGAATTCATGCAGGACGGCGAGGACGCCGATTCTCCGGAGGGGGAGGATCCCGGCCCCATCAGCGGCACGGTCGATGCCATGCCGAATTTCCTGCGCAGTCTCTTCGGCTCCATGCCCGGGGTCAATTTCAATATGGCCCAGCCGCCCAGGGATCCGAATGTAAGCGAGGGCAGCGGAAACGCTGACACCTCCCGCCGCAAGAAGAAGGAAAAGGCCAGGGACGGGAAGAAGCCGGGGGAGGAGGAATACAAATTCCTCAGCAATTACTGCACGAACCTGAGCGAGCGTGCCGAGGAGGGCAAGCTCGACCGGATCATCGGCAGGGACCGGGAGATCCACCGCGCCATGCAGATCCTGTCCCGCCGTCAGAAGAATAACCCCTGCCTCATCGGTGAGCCCGGTGTCGGCAAGACCGCCATCGCTGAGGGCATTGCCCAGGCCATCGCTGCCGGGGATGCACCGTTCCATCTGCTCGGCAAGCAGGTGTACCTCCTGGACCTGACGGCACTCGTTGCCGGAACGCAGTTTCGCGGCCAGTTCGAGGGCCGCGTCAAGGGGCTCATTGCCGATGTGCTCAAGGCCGGCAATGTCATCCTCTTCATTGATGAGGTACACAATCTCGTCGGGGCCGGGGATTCGGAGGGCTCCATGAATGCCGCCAATATCTTGAAGCCCGCCCTCTCCCGCGGTGAGATCCAGGTCATCGGCGCCACCACCTTCAAGGAGTACCGCAAATACATTGAAAAGGACAGCGCTCTCGAGCGCCGCTTCCAGCCCGTTACTGTGAGCGAGCCGAATGTCGAGGAGACCGCCGAGGTCCTCAAGGGTATCCGGGAGTACTATGAAGCGTTCCACCGCGTCCACATCGACGACCGCATCCTGCGGCTGTGCGCCGTGCTGTCCGAGCGCTATATCACGAGCCGCTTTCTGCCGGATAAGGCCATTGATCTGCTCGATGAGAGCTGTGCCTACCGCAGTATCCTCTCCCCGGAGCTTGCCAAGCTCGATTCGTACAAGGAAATGCTGACTCAGGAGCGTGAACAGCTCAAAACGCTCGAGGAGGAGGAGACACCGGATTTCGAGAAGATCGCCGAGCTCAAATCCCGCATCAGCCGCAGAGAGCTGAAGGTCAAGGAGCTCGAGGAGCGCGTTGCAAAGATCGAGGTGACCGAGTCCGACCTTGCCAATGTCATCGAGCTGTGGACGGGGATCCCCGCCAATAAGATCGCCGAGACGGAAATGACCCGCATGAAGGAGCTCGATGCGCGCCTCAAGGCCCGTGTCATCGGGCAGGACGAGGCCGTGGAGTCCCTTGCGCGCGCCATCAAGCGCACCCGCATCCAGCTCTCCGAGCGCATCCGTCCGGCATCGTTCATCTTTGTCGGCCCCACGGGTGTGGGCAAGACGGAGCTGGTCAAGGTGCTCGCATCGGAGCTGTTTGATACGGCCGATCCGCTCATCCGTCTGGACATGACGGAGTTCATGGAAAAACATGCCGTGGCACGCCTCATCGGCTCGCCGCCCGGGTATGTCGGCTATGACGAGGCCGGACAGCTCACCGAGAAGGTCCGCCGCAAGCCCTATTCCGTCATCCTGTTCGACGAGATCGAGAAGGCGCATCCGGATGTGATGAACATCCTCATGCAGATCCTCGACGAGGGACAGATCGAGGATGCACAGGGCCGCAACGTAAGCTTTGCGCATACGGTCATCTGCATGACCTCCAATGCCGGTTCCACGGACCAGTCCACGGGCGTGGGCTTCAACAAGACCGCCGAGGACATCACGAAGGAACGCGCCATGAAGGCACTGCGGGATTTCCTGCGGCCGGAGTTCATCAGCCGCATCGATGAGATCATCGTGTTCAAGCCCCTGACACAGGAAAACTACGCCGGTATCGCACGCCTCATGCTCGAGGAAATGCGTGTGCCGCTCGCCGAGAAGGGGATCGGGCTGTTCTACGACGATGCCGCACTCGATGCCATTGCCGCCGAGGCCTTCGGCAAGCGCTACGGCGCCCGCGAGATCCGCAGGGTCATCCGTGACCGTGTGGAGGATGCGATCGCCTATGAGATGATCGACAAGAGCAGCGTCCTCGAGCGCGTGGACATCACCGCGCAGGACGAGAACGTGAAGGTCGCCTTCACCTCCAAGAATGTATGACCCCACAAGATCCCCTGAGCTGCTGCTCAGGGGATCTTTTTGCATGATCTGTCACAAATCGGGCTCCTGAAGTGTTATATAGGCAGACATCCGGATGATCTGTACATTGATTGGAGAGGAGGGAGCGCGGATGGGACGGGCGTACCGGAAATTCGAGGCGCTCTACCGGCTGTATGAAAAGCCGCTGTACTACATTGCCATGGCGATCCTGCACGATCACCATCAGGCAGAGGATGCCGTATCCGATGCCTTCCTGAGCGTGATGGGCCATCTTGACCGTCTCGGGGAGCCGGACAGTCCTGCCACAAAGCAGTATATGATCACGGCGATCCGCAATACGGCCATCAACCAGTACCGCCGCAATGCCCGGGTACGGGAGCGCAGCATGGACTGGAACGAGTCGCTCTTACAGCTGCCCGACGACAGCTTCCGGCTGCATCAGAAGCGGCAGGAGGCGCGGGAGACCCTGCAAGCCATGTTCGCGCCCCTGAATGACACCGACCGGCGGATCGTCTGGCTGCATTGTGAGGAGGGCGAGCCGTTTGCCCGCATCGCAAGGCGGCTTTCCATGAAGGAGAGCGCCGTGCGAAAGCGCTTTGAACGCGCCAGACGACGTATGATCCGTGAAAAGGAGGAAGAGGAGCATGATCCATCAGTCCCGTCAGGATCCCGAAAACTGGGATAAGCTGATCGAATACGCATTTTCAGAGGAAGCGCCTGAGCCGCCCTTTTCCGAAGGCTACAAAAAACGCCGGCAACACATGGAAAGGATGGTTCGTATGCGCCATACACGCATGATCGCCCGCACGGCAGCCGTGGCCGCCTGTGCCGCACTGCTCGTGCCGACCGCTGCCTACACTGCCGATCGCCTGCATGATGCAAGGCACCGCCCCAAGACGGATCTGCCTGTAGCAGAAGAGGTCGAGGCACCCGTGACACCGGATGCACTCCCCGCGCAGGTCCCTGAGACTCCCGCTGACCCCGGTGAGCTCATCATCTATGGCATGGCATCGGATACCGCCTGCAAGCTCGTCTCCGGCGGTGCGCCCGAGGACCTTGTCTACCAGGAGGAAGGTCCGTGGGGGGGCAAGTACCACAGTGAGCAAAGCGAGCTGCGGGGCATTTCCCCGGTGGGGCTCATCCGCATCGGCGACCCGGAAAGCTATGCATACCATTATATCGTCCCCGATGCTGTCGAAACGGAGGCGTTTGCGACCGACGACGGCACCGCATGGCTCACAAGGCGGGGCATGGGCTTCGACTATCTGACCGTGGCCTTCTCCGGGACCCCCTACCTGACCGCCTATTATGTCCGGGGCATGACCGATGAGGAGGTCCGCACCTTCGCTGACGGGCAGACTCTTGTCCCGCTTGCCGAGGGGGAGACCGAGGATGTCTGGTACTGGTACCCGGAGCAGTTCGAGGCGGAGCGTGCCCAGGCGCAGGCCGCCCGGGAGCAGGATATGATCGTGGAGGCCGCCGCAGCCCGTTTCAACCGGGAGGAGGTGTTCCTGATCTATCCGGGCGATGTTGTCAATGCCTATGATAACAATACGCTCGTTCCGAGGGGCGGTCTTACCGTGTCCTTCACGGAAGCATGGCTGCAAAGCGGTTTCGAGGGGATCACCACCGATGAGATCGGCCTGCCGGAGGATCTGGGGAGCCTTCTGTCCGGAGACGGCACTCTGCACAGCCTCCGGAGGATGTGCCGGGATGATACCTTGGAGGTCACCGATGAGCAAACGGTGCGGCAGTATGTGCTCGTGACCGATGTGCTGGCGGCGAATACGGGCGAGGCGCCGCAGGAGATCACGTTCACAAATGCCCTGTTCAGCCTGTCGGACACGGGCGGCATCATCGAGCAGTATGCCGACACGCAGGCGGGTATCTTGGTATCCCATGAGCCGGATCTTATGTCCGAGGGGGGATTTTTCAGCTTTGATACGTCACATGCGCATGATAAAAACTCCGTCACCCTCGCACCCGGGGAATCCGCCGCCGTCCGCCTTGCCTTCGTCATCGATGAGGACTGGGTCGGTAACTGCTATATGAAGCTCTGTTTTGAAAACGATACGGACACCTATCTTGATGCGGGATGCCCCGTGCTCGACCTGTGCGGCCTGATGCCGGAATCATAACACAGGGCAGCTCCTCCTGTACCGTCCCCGGTCTCCCGGGGACGGTATGATTTTTTTGTGAACAATTCCCAAATGGAGTTGACACGGAGTCCGAAATATAGTATAATATCATTAAGCCCTTGCAGAACACCGGCATGGCTTTGCACAGCAGGGCGGTCATTCCAACAATGAACAGGAGGATACTATCATGGCACAGCGAATCGTACTCAACGGCATATCCTATCACGGCTCCGGCGCAATCGCGGAGCTTGTCACAGAGATCCGGGGGCGGGGCTTCAAGAAGGCCTTTCTCTGCTCGGATCCGGATCTGGTCAAATTCGGCGTGACCTCGAAGGTCAGCGCACTGCTGGAGGAGCATGACCTCCCCTATGAGCTCTATTCCGAGATCAAGCCCAATCCGACCATAGACAACGTACAGACGGGCGTGGCTGCCTTCAAGGTATCCGGCGCCGATTATATCATTGCCGTCGGCGGCGGCTCCTCGATGGATACTGCCAAGGCGATCGGCATCATCATTGCCAACCCTGAATTTGCCGATGTCCGCAGCCTTGAGGGCGTGGCACCGACAAAAAATCCGAGCGTGCCGATCCTGGCCGTTCCCACCACAGCCGGCACCGCAGCCGAGGTCACCATCAATTATGTCATCACCGATGAGGAGAAGAACCGCAAGATGGTCTGCGTGGACACGCATGACATCCCCGTTGTGGCATTCATCGATCCGGATATGATGTCCACCATGCCCAAGGGCCTGACCGCCGCGACCGGTATGGATGCACTGACCCATGCCATCGAGGGCTTCACGACCAAGGCCGCCTGGGAGATGACGGACATGTTCCATCTCAAGGCCATCGAGATCATCGCATCGTCCCTGCGCAGTGCCGTTGCCAATGAGCCGGCCGGCCGTGAGGGCATGGCGCTCGGCCAGTACATTGCCGGCATGGGCTTCTCGAATGTCGGACTTGGCATCGTGCATTCCATGGCACACCCGCTCGGTGCGCTCTATGATACACCCCACGGTGTGGCAAATGCCATCATCCTTCCGACCGTTATGGCCTACAACGCAGAGGCAACGGGCGATAAGTACAAGTACATCGCCGCTGCCATGGGCGTGAAGGGGACCGAGGAGATGACACAGGAGGAGTACCGCAAGGCGGCCATTGACGCCGTGCAGCAGCTCTCGGTCGATGTGGGCATCCCGAAGGACCTCAAGGAGATCGTCAAGGAGGAGGACATCCCGTTCCTGGCACAGTCCGCCTATGATGACGCCTGCCGTCCGGGCAACCCGAAGGATACCTCCGTGGAGGAGATCGCCGCACTATACAGATCCCTTCTGTAAGTCAAGAAAAATCGCATCGGCATAAAAACTGCCGATGCGTTTTGTTTATGATTCTCTGACCGCCCGGATGACCGCCGCACTCCGTCCCTCGAGCCGGAAGGTATTGCCGTTGTGTCCGATGGCGTCCGCGCAGCCCCTGCCGCTCTCATAGAAGGCGTTCGGCCTCCCAGCGCCAGCCCGCCGGCAGTCCGGGGAGCTCCATTGGAACGCTTTCCCAGTATGCGTTGATCCCGACAAAGACCGCATCGTCCTGCCCGCTGTCATCCTGCCCGGCATAGAGGATGCCGATGCAGCGCGTGTCCGCATCGAAGGCATCATGCCAGGGCAGGCAGTTGTGGATGCTCGTGCAGGGAAAGCCGAAGCTGCATGGAGGCGTGTCATGCCGCAGGATGGGGTGTGCCTTGCGGAAGGCAATGAGATCACGGACCAGATCGTGCAGCTCCCCGTAGGCAGAAAGCCGTGTCCAGTCGAGCCAGGAGATCGGGTTGTCCTGGCAGTAGGCATTGTTGTTGCCGCCCTGCGTGTTCGCAAATTCATCCCCGGCCAGGAACATCGTCGCCCCCCGGCTGCACAGGAGCGCTGTGAACGCATTCTTCATCATGCGCATGCGCAGGGAGCGCACCTCCCGGTCCTGTGTTTCTCCCTCGGCGCCGCAGTTCCAGCTGTGGTTGTCGTTTGCACCGTCCGTGTTGTCCCAGCCGTTGGATTCGTTGTGCTTTTCGTTGTAGGCGTACAGGTCATGGAGCGTGAAGCCGTCATGGCAGGTGAGGAAATTCACGGAGGCGTTCTTACCGCGGATGTCCGGCGGATAGATGTCCAGGGAGCCGAGCATCCGCTGCACGGCGTTCCACGCAGCGCCCGCATCCCCCTTGAGAAAGCAGCGCATGTCATCCCGGTACCTGCCGTTCCACTCCGCCCAGCGCTTCCAGGAGGGGAAGCGCCCGACCTGGTACAGTCCGCCCGCATCCCATGCCTCAGCGATGAGCTTGACACCGCTGAGGATGGGGTCATAGGCGAGCATTTTCAGCAGCGGCGGGTCCTTCATGGGCTGCCCGTCCTCGCTGCGGTCAAGGATCGAGGCCAGATCGAACCGGAAGCCGTCCACCCGGTATTCCACCACCCAGTAGCGCAGGCAGTCAAGGATGAACTGCTGCACCACGGGGTGATTGCAGTTCATGGTATTGCCGCAGCCGCTGAAATTGAAGTAATGCCCGTCCGGCGTGAGCATATAGTAAACGGAATTGTCCAGCCCCTTGAAGGAAAACGCGGGCCCGTCCTCGTTGCCCTCGGAGGTGTGGTTGAACACCACATCGAGAAAGACCTGGATGCCGTTCTCGTTGAGCGTCCGGATGAGCATTTTGAGCTCGTCCCCCTCGCGGTTGTACTCCGCCTGCGAGGCATAGCTGGTGTTCGGCGCAAAGAAGCAGGTAGTGTTGTAGCCCCAGTAGTTGAGCAGCTGCCGGCCGTCCACGATGCGCTCGTCAGCCAGCTCGTCAAATTCAAAGACCGGCATGAGCTCCACGGCGTTGATGCCCAGCTCCTTGAGATACGGGATCTTCTCGATGACCGCCGCAAAGGTCCCCGGATGGTACACCCCGGAGGAGGGATCCATCGTAAAGCCCCGGACGTGCATCTCGTAGATCACAAGATCTGAAAAGGGGATCTGGGGCTGCTCAAAACGCCCCCAGTCGAAATGGTCGGCCACGATGCGTCCGTGGTACTCCTTACCCGTGCGCGTCCCCCAGACACTCTGCCCGGTGACGGCCTTCACATACGGGTCGAGTACATTGCGCTTTGGATCGAACAGCAGTCCCCGGGACGGATCGTAGGGACCGCACAGCCGGTAGCAGTATTCGACCTCGTAGATGTCGATGCCGAAGATCATGATCGACCAGGTGTCGCCGATCCGGTAGCTGCGGGGGATGGGGATGACGGCAAGGGGCGTCTGGGACATGCGCGGGAACAGCACGACCGAGCAGGCGGTGGCATGGGCGGAATGCACCGTGAAATTGACGGCATCTCCAAGGGGTGTGGCACCGTTGATGGTGCAGATGCCCGGACGCACGGGGTACCCGGCGATGACCTCGAGCGGTGTGTAATGCTTGCGAAGCGGCATGGTACGGCCTCCTTTCCTGATACTGGTATTATACCACAGTGCCGACCAAAAATCAAGGCTTGCAAATACGGGAAAACTATGCTATACTATACTTATCATCACTGCCGGCGGGCAGAACAGGAGGAACACAGCATGTATTTTGATGAACTGACCGTGGGGCTTGCGCAGGAGCTTGCCCCCGTGGAGGTGGAGGAAGAGGAGATGCTCCGGTTTTCCAGACGCTATGACAATGTGCCGCTGCATACGGATCCCGAATATGCCGCAGGCACTCCCTTCGGACATGTGATCGCCGCAGGCTTCCAGAGCTTTCTGCTGGTGTGGGCGGAGTATCTCAAATCCGACTTCTTCGGGGAGGCGCTCCTTGCCGGGAAATCCCAGCATCTCGAGTGGTTCCGGCCCGTGGCAGCCGGGGACATCCTCACGGGCAGGGCACGCATCACCGCCCTCACGCCCCGCAATGCCCGCAACGGCATCGCACAGCTCACGATCGACGTGTATAACCAGGACCATGTGCTGGTGCTCACGGGTATCACCGAGAGCATTGTCAAGCGCCGGGAAGCGTAGCATGGACTGCAATGAGGGAGCGGAATGCATCATGACGTCGCTTGGAGAAGATTTTGGATTAACGCAGTATTCTGAGGAATTTATCAAAAGCATCATCAATTATAGGATGCAGCTTTATAAGAACAGGGAATTGCGGGAGTACTATACCTATGAGGAGATCGCCGGAATAGAGCATTGTGATGCTGAGGATGTCAGAAAAATACTGACTGCCACAGCGATCATATGGAATCACTGAGAGCCTGTTTAAATCTTCCGGCAGCCGTCTTTTCGGCATCTTTCCGCCCTGACTTAGCACGTTCTTCTTGCAATACAGCAAGTACACTCCCCATCGCAAGGGGGAGCGTGCAGACTGCATTTCCTCTGGCAGTCTGTATTCCTGCGAAGAACGTGCGTCGTCAGGACGGTCGGCTTTTCATCCTTTGCCGACACATCCTCACCTTCGAGCAGCATCCTGTCTCTGGTTCGGACACAAATCTGCTCGAAAATCCGACTACCTCCAGGTTTTAAACAGGCTCTAACAACTGATCATACACTTCTTAACAAAACAAAAAACCGATGCAGCTGCATCGGTTTCTTTGTATGGGGTGGATAATCGGATTCGAACCGATGGTCTTCAGTGCCACAAACTGACGCGTTAACCAGCTACGCTATACCCACCATCTGTGCGCTGCCACAGCAAAGCACCGTGACAACATATTTATTATACCACAATCCAGTGTACTTGTCAAGCATTTTTTTCAAAAAAATCTTTCTCGTTCGGAATCATAAATTTTTTTAATTTATTAAAATAAACCTTGACAAATCCTCTGCATTTCTGTATAATAAGAATAACCATCCGGAACAGACAACAAGGGGGAATGTTTTATGAAGCACGGACAAATACTGGCCGTCCTGCTGGCCGCCGTCCTGGCACTGCCCGCAGGTCTGCCCGCACACGCGGCCGGGACGGGGGTCTCCGTCCATGACCCGTCGATCATCAAGGACGGCGGGACCTACTATGTGTTCGGCTCGCACATCGATGCCGCCAGATCGACCGACCTTATCAAATGGCGGACCTTCACCAACGGCTATACCACGCCCGGCAACGTGGAATTCGGGGATCTCTCGCAGAACCTTGCCAAGGCCTTTGCCTGGGCGGGGGAGGATCTCGGGGACTGCGAAGGAGGCTTTGCGGTCTGGGCGCCGGATGTGATCTGGGATGCGGACTATGTCAATGCGGACGGCTCGAAGGGTGCGTACCTGATGTATTTCTGCACCTCCTCGACATGGAACACCTCCGTGATCGCCTATGCCGCCGCGCAGACGGTCGAGGGACCGTACACCTTCGTCGATACCCTCATCTATTCGGGCTTTACCTCCAATGATTCCTATGCAACGAGCAGCACCAAGAATGTCAACCGCAAGTACACCACCACGAACATCGATGAGCTCATCGCCGCCGGAGAGGTCACCTACAACAACAGCTGGTTTGACGGAACGGGCTATAATTACCGGGTCTGCCCGAACGCCATCGACCCGACGATCTACTACTCGCCCGACGGCACCATGTACATGGTCTACGGCTCCTGGTCGGGCGGCATCTTCACGCTCGAGATGGACCCCGCGACCGGCCGCTGCATCCGTCCCAAGACCGGTACGACCGATGACGGGCGCATGGTGGACAGCTATTTCGGCACCAAGCTTGCCGGCGGCTATCACAAATCCGGTGAGGGCCCGTTCATCGAGTACAACGCCGATACCGGGTACTACTACCTCTGGGAGACCTACGGCGGCCTGTTCTCGACGGGCGGCTACAATATGCGCGTGTTCCGCTCCCTGAGCCCCACGGGTCCCTTCACGGATCCAGCAGGGCGCTCCGGCATCATGACCGCCAGCTCGAACCTTGACAGCACGGGCCTGAAGGTCATGGGCAATTACAAATTCTCCACGCTCGACCGTGCCTATATGGCATGTGGCCACAATTCCGTCCTGCAGGACGACGACGGGCAGTGGTATCTGTTCTATCATGCCCGCTTTGACGACGGCTCGGAGTACCATGAGGTGCGCGTGCATCCGATGTGGTTCAATGAGGACGGCTGGCCCGTGGTATCGCCCTTTGCATATGCGGGGGATACGATGGAGCCGGGCGGCTATGAAGAGTCGGACATCGTCGGCAGCTATGAATTCATCAACCACGGCAATGCGACCGACGGCGAGATCATCGGGTATTCCGATATCACCCTGAATGCCGACGGGACGATCTCCGGCGCCGTGACCGGCACCTGGTCCCAGGCGCAGGACAGCGCCGCTGCTGTGCTGAACATCGGCGGTACGGTGTACAAGGGCTATTTCCTGGCAGCGCAGAACGAGAAGGGCACGAAGGTCATGAGCTTCACGGCGGTCGGCAGCAACAACCAAACCGTCTGGGGCGCAAAGAACACAGCCTTCACCGGCACCGGGAGAGCTGCAAATTTTGACTATACCGACACCGGCAGCCGCCTTGTCTATGCACCCGGGAGCGCACAGGGCAGCGGCGCACAGGTCTATCTCGGGGACACCTCGCTTCTGAGCGGCGTCAGCTACAGCATCCGCAATGTCAACAGCGATCTCGTACTTGACCTGGAGGGCGGTGCAACGCAGGACGGCACCAACATCCAGCAGTGGGGCAAAACGGGCGGTGCGCACCAGGAATGGCGCATCACGGCCGTGGATGATACCTACTGTAAGATCGCCTCCCTTGCAGATGAGGGGACTGTCCTGAGTGTCGCACAAAGCTCGGCGGATGACGGCGTGAACATTGAGCTCCAGACCTACACGGGTGCGGACAACCAGCTCTGGCGCCTTGTGAAGAACGGTATCTCTTACGGCATCGTCTCCAAATGCTCCGGGGATACCGCAGGGCTCGATGTCTATGAGTGGTCCAAGGCAAATGGCGGCAATGTCAACCAGTGGAATTTCTGGGGCGGTGAGTGCCAGCTCTGGTATCTCGATCCCGTACACCCGGCTGTCAACAGCGGGACCTATACGATCCGCAACTTAGGTTCCGGACTGTACGTCCATGACGAGCTTGGCAATGCCGAGCAGAGCGCAACGGCCGACGTCTGGACGGTCACACAGACGGGCGATGCCTACACGCTGCAGAATGCCCGCGGGCAGTACCTGACCGTGGAGGGTGCCTCCGCCGAAAACGGTGCCGATCTCAGGCTGGATGCGGCACGGGACGACAAGTCCCAGCTCTTTACCTTCCTGTGCAACAGGGACGGCAGCTATGCACTGCTCAGTGAGGTATCCGGCGGGGAGCGGGGCATGGATGTGTACGAGATCAGCACACAGCCCGGCGCCAATCTCTGCCAGTGGGAATACTGGGGCGGGGACGGCCAGAAGTTCATCCTCGAGCCCGCACAGCCCGTAACCACCGTCCTGCGGGGCGATGTGAACGCGGACGGCGCCTTCACCCTGACGGATGTCGTGATGATGCAAAAATACCTCGTGCGCCTTGGCCGCCTTAATGATTACGATATGGGCGATATGAACGAGGACGGCAGACTCGATGTCCTGGACCTTGCACTTATGAAGCAGGCACTGCTTGCTTGAAGCTTTCATAAGGATGCCCCGAAGTGGTTCGCTTCGGGGCATTTTGTACATCATATCGCCGTTTTTAGTCTCATACCGTCCCTTTGTAAAACCGGATATCGAACTGTGCCCCGTGGGGCTGCACATTTCTTGCCTGCAGGCTGCCGCTTTGCGCAGTGATGATCTTCTGCGCAAAGGCAAGCCCGATGCCGTAGCCGCCTGAGCTCCCGCCGCGGTAGAAGCGCTCAAAGAGATGGGGCAGGTCCTCCGGGGCGATGCCGCTGCCCGTGTCCGTGATGAGGATCCCCGTGTACAGTGTACGGTCGGCCGCCTCGATCGTGATGCTCCCGCCCTCGGGTGTGTGCTCCATACAGTTTTTCAGAAGGTTCGTCAGCGCCTCAATGCACAGGCTCCTGTCCGCCGTCAGTACCGGATCCCCCTCGATCCTCGTGTGCAGCGTGAGGGCTTTGAGCTCCATGGAGATCTCGAGCGGTGCGAGCGCCTCCCGGATGAGGTCGGCCGCCGGGAGCACCTCGGGACTAAAATGCATCGCCCCCGCCTCGAGGCGGGAGAGCCCGAGCAGGGTCTCGAGCATCCACTGCATCCGGGTGAGCATGGAGAACAGCTCGGTGATGTGCGCCTGCCGCTCCTCACGGGACAGCTCCGGCTTTCGCAGGAGCCCGAGCAGCAGCATGGAGGTCGTCAGCGGCGTGCGCAGCTGGTGGGACATGTCCTCGAGCGCCTCCTTCATAAACTGCCTGTCCCGGATGAGCGCTGCATTCTGCTCACGCAGGCGGATCGTCATCTTGCGGATCTGTGCGCACAGCGTGCCAAGCTCCCCCTCGGAAAAATCATCGAGCCGGATGACCTCGCTCCCCGCAAGGATCCGGTCGATCTCATCGCACATTCCAAGGATCCTTGCACGCCGCCGCCGATCCGAGATCACGTCAATGAGGAGGACCGCACCGCCCGCTGCTATAAGGATCCCCGCTGCGGGAAGGCTCAGGAGCGCACAACCAATGCAGCCCGCGATGAGCACGGAGAGCTGCACGATGCGCTTTGCCGTATCCGTCCTCATCCCTGCACCGCCTTGTAGCCCAGTCCCCGGACGGTCTTGAGGATCTGCGGGTGCTGCGGGTCATCCTCGATCTTGTCACGCAGGCGCTTGATGTAGACATTGAGCGTGTTGTCCCCGACAAATTCCCCGGAGAAGGTCCACAGCTCGTCCGCCAGGCGCTCGCGTGTGAGGAGCTGCTCGGGATTGGAGAGAAAGAGCAGCAGCAAGCGGTATTCGAGCGCCGAGAGAAAGACCTCCTGCCCGTTCTTGGTCACGATGCCGCGGGCAGGATCGAGACGCAGGTTCTGGCAGGTGAGGAGCCGAGGTGCTGCACTGTGCTTGCGCAGGGCATTCTTGATGCGGGCCAGGAGCTCGAGCGGGCGGAAGGGCTTGCCGATGTAATCATCCGCCCCCACCTCGAAGCCCGCGACTGTGGCGGCCTCATCCGCGGATGCCGTCAGAAAAATAACGGGCACCTGGGACTGCGCACGGATCGCCGTACACACCGCAAAGCCGTTGCCGTCCCGGAGGGAGACATCGAGCAGCACGCAGTCAAAGCGCTGCTGCGAGAAGGTACGGAGACCGTCCGTCTGCCCCTCGGCATGGAGCACAGTGTATCCCGAGGCATTCAGATAGCTCACAAGGGAGCGGGCAAGGGCGGGGTCGTCCTCAATGAGCAGGATCGCAGGCATACGGCACCTCCTTATTTGTTGTTCCTGTTCCTATTATACCACGGTTTGCCCGATCGTGCAAGAAAAAACACCGATTATTACAAGATTGTAAGACAGGAGAAATGAAATCGTCATGAAGATATGGTATACTTAAGGCAAATCCACGAAGGGGGAATCTGTTATGAGCTTTCTGAGAATCGAACATCTCTGTAAGACCTACGGCAAGGGGGAAAATGAAGTCAAGGCACTCGACGACGTGAGCTTCACCGTTCCGAAGGGCCAGATGACCGCCGTCATCGGTGCCTCCGGCTCCGGCAAATCCACCATGCTGCACATCCTCGGCGGCGTGGACCGCCCCACCTCCGGCAAGGTGTTCCTGGATGACCAGGACGTCTTTGCACAGGACAACAAGAATTTAGCGATCTTCCGCCGTCGTCAGGTGGGACTGATCTACCAGTTCTATAACCTCATCCCCGTGCTCGACGCCGAGGAGAACATCACGCTGCCCTATGTCATGGACGGCCGCAAGCCCGATCCTGCCAAGGTCGAGGAGATGCTCGGCCTGCTCGATCTCACGGCACGCCGGCATCATCTGCCCTCGCAGCTCTCCGGCGGCCAGCAGCAGCGCGTGTCCATCGGGAGAGCGCTGTTCACCTCTCCCGGCGTGATCTTAGCGGATGAGCCGACCGGCAATCTTGACAGCAGGAACTCCGCCGAGATCATCCAGCTTCTGCGCAAGTCGAACCGCGAGCTTGCCCAGACCATGATCATCATCACCCATGACGAGAACATCGCCCTGCAATGTGACCGCATCCTGACACTGTCGGACGGGCGGATCATCGGGGACGAGCTGACCGGCCACGGAGGTGAGGCGAATGTTTGAGCGTCTGCTGGCAAGCCGGTACATCCGCACACAGAAGCGCCACAGCATCCTGACGATCTGCAGCATTGCCATTGCCATGGCACTGATGACGATCCTGTTCACGGCGCTTTCGACCTACCGGGGGATCGAGCGCGGCATCGCCTATGATGCAGCGCCCTACCACGCCAAGATCTATGACCTGACGCCGGAGGAGTGGGAGGCACTCTCCTCGTGCGGGGATTTTTCGGAGCTCCACCGCTTCACGGAGCCGGACGGCTCGATCGCAGCTGAGCTCATGTTCGGCAAATATCACGAGAACCAGGGGGAATTCCTCAATTCCCTCCTGCCCGGCAAGGAGATCTATGACGGTCTGTCCTACAATGACGAGATCATCGATTACAATGCCGACCTTGTACGGCTCGACCTTGTGGACCTGAACGGCCGCGCAAGGGCCGTGCAGACGATCGCACTGTTCTATGTGTATGTGATCTTCCTCGTGCTCGCACTGCGTATGATCATTGACACCGCCTTCGAGGTCAGCTCCAAGGAGCGGGAGCGGCAGTTCGGTGTGCTCCAGTCCGTCGGCGCTACGCCAAGGCAGATCGTGCGCATCATCTCCCTGGAGGGACTCACCCTCTCCGCCGTTGGCATCCCGGCAGGGCTGCTTCTGGGACTGCTCCTGAGCTTTGCCGCTTTCAAGGCCATCCTGTCCAGCGGCATCGCAGAGGTATTTTTCAGCCCGGATAAGGCCGCAAAGCTCCTGCATCTGCACATTAGTCCCTTGCTGCTCATCCTTGCCGCCGTTACGGGACTTGTCTGGGTGCTGCTGTCCGCCTACGGCACCGGCATGCGTGTCGTGCGCATGAGTCCCATCGAGGCCATCACGGGCAAGAATGCCAGGGTGCGCCGCGTGCGCCGTCATACGCTGTTCGGACTGCTCTTTGGCTGGAAGGGGAAGCTTGCCTCCCGCAATAACCGCCGCCAGCCCAAGCGCTTCATCATCACGGTCGTATCGCTTACGCTGTCCGTGACGCTCTTCTCCTCCTTCTCCGTCGTCCTCGATGAGGTGCAGACGACCTATGACGATGCAATACGCTCCAACGGCCTGGACTACGATATGGAGCTGATCGTGCATGGCAGCCCGGAGGATCCGCATGCACTGCAAAACGGTCTTACGCTTTTGCGCGACAGCGGATATTTTGAGATCCATGAAGCTGTCGATTCGGTATTTCTGAGCTCCGCAGACGAATCGATCACGGGCCATTGCCTCATTCTGTATGAAGCACCGGAATGCTACGACAGAGCCTTTGAAGGGGGAGCCCCCATGAGCTATGATGAGCTGACGCAGAGCGGCGGCTACATCCTCATGCAGCCTGCCTATGACAACGGCACCTATGCCGATTCGCTCGGTGGCTCGGGGAGCGTTGCACTCACCTACAGATATGGCAGGGTCGTTTCCGATGAGGAATACGATGCCATGACCGATGCACAGCGTGAGAATGTTCTTGAAAAGACCGGGACCGATGACGAAACGGGTGAAGTGTCCACGGTCCGCTATGTGAAGGAATCCAAGGATATCGAGCTTTCCATCGTCGCAGAAGCTGAGGAGCGCCGCTATGCGGAGGAGTGGGGGAATGCAGATTGGTATACGGAGGAGGGCACCTCCAGTGATCTGGTCTACCTTGTCAGTACGCTCGATGCCTATAACGATACGGAATATGCGAATTTCCCATCCGATGTTTCCACGTATCTGTCGGGGGATCATTACATCAGTGTGAATCTGCGGGACTTCGATGCCCACCACAAGGCGCTCTCCTTCATCGATGCCCACAGTGACATCGTGAGCGTGGATATGGACCTGTACGATATGCAGCTCCAGGTGCGTACCGTGATCGCCGCCGTGCGCATCGGCTGCACCTTCCTAAGCGTGCTCATTGCGCTCATTGCCATCGTGAACCTCGTGAACATCCTGTCCACCGGCATCCTCAACCGCAAGAGCGAGCTTGCTGCCATGCAGTGCCTTGGCATGACAAGGGGACAGCTGTGCGGCATGACGGTGATCGAGTGCCTGCAATACGCACTCACCGCCTGCATCGTGTCCCTGCTCCTGAGTGAGGCGATCCTGATGCTGACCTCGATGATGCTGCGATACATGGAGCTGTCCGAGCAGATGAGCTTTGTGCAGTATGCAGCCCCCGTCCCGAAGATCCTGATCAGCTCCGCAGCTGCCTTCCTGGCTGCACTTGCTGCCTCCTTCCTTCCGCTGTGGCAGATGCAGAAGGAGAGCCTGACCGAACAGATCCGCAGCGTGGAGTGACAAAATAATGGGCTGCCCGGAACAGGTACCCATGTAAAAGCTATGCCCCGAAGCATTTTAACGTGCTTCGGGGCATTGTATTTGTTTGACTGCTTGTGTCCCTTGTGCAGACAGGGTCTAAATATCGTCCAAGGCCTGTATCATATGGCCGATCATTCGATCCTGCGTTTTCTCATCCAGATTCAAAATCGATAAATACGGATTCAGGTCCTCAAGCTCTACCAACAGCAAACGTCCGTCCTGCGTCCGGCAGGCATCCACTCTTTGTATCCCGTGTCTGATCGCATTCCACCGAATAAACCCTTGTGCAAATTCGATATCCTCATTTGATGGCTGATACGCTTCCAGCTTCCACCTGTGTTCTTTATCAGGCGCATAGAGCGCGTATTGAAACTGATCGTTGATAAAATAGAATGACACCTCATACCGGAAATTGACTGCCGGCTGTATCAGAAGATCTCCTTTGGAAAAGTCCCTATCTAATAATTGCGGATGGGTCAGAAATGCAAGCCCTATGGAATCCGCACCGTTTTTCGGCTTTACCACATAGCGGTCCGTTTCGGGCAGCATGGCAATACTGTCCAAGCTGTCTGCGGTAGGGATCACAGGGTAGCCGCCTGCTGTCAGATCCAGCAGATACTGTTTACCGCACATATCCGCCTTTCCGCAGAATTCATTGAAGGTTCTTAGATGCTGCGTCCTGACTCTGGCGACAAACTGCTCATACACATCCTGAAATCCGATGACGGAGCCGGTATTCCGAAACACGATCAGATCCACATCTTTTTCAAAGCTTTCAGAATTCCTCGGATGACACAGCACAATGTCAAAACGGTCTTTCAGCTTCTCGGTAATAAACAGATCCTCTTCGCAATAGTTCCTTCCCTTTGCTTTGTAATACAGATCTGTCAGGTATAATATTTTCTTCATGGTAGCCCTATGGAATCTTATAATTCGATCACCTTCGGCGCATCCGTAAAGGAATAGATCGTTGCTGTTCCACTCTCAAAATAGAATACGGTCATTGTGCCGTTATCGGGAGAAGCAAGGCTTTTGAGCGAGGGATTATCCTCCAGCATGGCGACCCGTGCTTCACGGCGCAGATCCTCCTTGACCGTCCCCTCGACTCTGATCCATTTGCCCTCATGCATACCGCAGAGCTCGACCTTACCGTTCTTCATCATCTGCTGATACACTTTTTTCTGATTGTTGGTCTCAATATAGAGCTTTCCCTCAAAATCGCTGATCGCACCGAAAGGTCTGACACGGGGCTGCCCGTCTTCGTCAGTTGCAAGGTAAAACGTACCGCAGCTTCTTAAAAAATCATACACTTCATTCATGGATATTGGCTCCTTCCTTAATGAAACATATTTCGGTTTATGTTAGCAAAATAATTATAGCACAACATCACCGCACTGTCAATAGAAAAACGCCATAGTACCTCCGGCAGGCATACCGGAAATACTATGGCGTAAGCTTCTGTATCCGTGCCGCGGGATCCGGACTTATTTTGCAAGCAGCTCGGACTTCATCCGGCATACATCCAGTACATTCAGGGCATTGTCCTCATACAGATCCCCCGCCTGCCAGTCGGCAAGCACGGTACCGGGTGCGCGGACGATCCATTTCTGCACGAGCACCAGGTCGAGCGTATCGAACCGCCCGTCCAGATTGACGTCACCGCGCAGGCGCACGGGGTCCTCCTCCGGCGTCTCGCTGCCGGAATAGGTCAGTCCCGGCTCATGGAAGGCCGTATCATAGAGCCATACATAATCGACCGCCCCCTTGAAGCCCTTGCCGATCTGTGCGGTGTCCGTGTCCGCAGCACTCATCACCGCAAGCGGGGAGAGGGCAGCCTGCCCGGAGGCGGCCTCCTGCCCGTCAATGAGCAGTGTACACTGTCCGTCCAGGATCCGCACGGTGATCTTGCTCCATACGCCCTTGGTGAGCGGTGCAGCCGCCGTGAAGGTCTCGGTCACATTGCCGTCGGTGAGCGTAAGCTCTGCCACGCCCTGGGCATTGCTGGGCGTGAAGGCCATGTATGCCTTCTCATCGCCGAAGCGGAAGAGCTCCTGCTGCGAGCCGCCCTTCCAGAGTGCGGCCAGACTCAGCTGGAGATCCCTTGTGCGAAGGAGGGAGCTGTCAAGGACGAGGCAGTCATCCCCGCCGTCGAAATTCAGGACACCGTGAGCGGAGGTACGCTCGGCCGACCATGCGGCATCTGCCTGCCGTGCATTGGTGGCTGTATACGAATCCTTAGCCCAGTATACGGTCTCGTCGTCGAAGTCATAGGCAGCAAGATAGTGCGCATCCGTCGTGTGCTGGCCGTTTGCGTCGAGCCAGCCGAAGCTGACGCCGGCATTCTTGGTCTCCTCGTTGCAGTAGTCGCCGTCGAGGATGGCAGTGCCGGAGTAATCGGCCTTGCCGTAGATGTAGGACATGCCCTTGACAACGGCATCGTCGCGCACCGTCACGGCCTCGGCAAGATAGGCCTTCTGGATGACCTTTGCATTCCCGGAGACCGTGCAGGAGCTTGTCACAACGGCGCTGTCGGCGATCACGGCATTGCCGCTGAGGTTGACGCTCCCGAATTTCCAGCCGTTGTCGTAGATCATACCGCCGCCGTCCACGACTGCATGTCCGCTGATGACCACATTGTCCGATGCCGTCACGGAATTGGCAACGACCGCATGATCCTCCACCCGGACATTGCCGGTGAGGGTGGCATTGCCCAGCACCATGGCATCGGGGCCGACATAGACGGAATCGGCAACGCTCGCGCCGTCCGCTACCCAGCCGCCGCCGTTTGCGTGGATGTGACCGGCGCCCTTTGTGTAGCCGCCGGAGGGCTGGACCTGTGCACCGGTGAGCTTGACCGCATACGGGTAGCGCCGGCGCTCGGCCCCGTTCTTATAGGTGGACACGTCATCCTTGTGGAAGGCGTTGACCGCCACGAGGTTCTTGGGCATGGCCGACACGGTCAGATAGGCGGAGACTGCGCCCTGTGCGGAAATGCTTGCTTCCTCACCAGCGCCGAAGAGGTCGGAATAGCTCTCGTTGCCGTTTGCATCGACCGTGACGATGCATGCCTGCCATGCGGCGTTGCTGTCATCGGAGAGCCCCTTGAGGGAGGCGGTGACCGTATCGCCCGTGAGCGTGAGCGGTACAACATTCAGGCCCGACTGCATGGGCGCTTCCTCCTGGGGAACTTCAAGCCAGCCGGCACCGTCATCCTCAAGGACCGTGTAGAACAGATTCCAGTAGAAGGGGGAGGCGGCAAGCTTCCGGTTCCATTCATCCTGATAGGCCTCCTGCGCCCCGAAATCAAAGGTCGCCATGCGCTTGGCGTAATGCCCGAACACGACCTGTGCATCCGTACCGAACAGACGGGTGATCGTGTCGAAGGGGTATTCGTTCGGCTGTGCCTCGGAGATGATGCGCTTGACGGCATCCATCCCCAGACCCGGCAGATTGTCCGGATTGTAGGAGATGTACACCAGGAACGGCCATACCTCGTAGTAATTGCGTCCGTGCGGGAGCGTCAGGCTCAGATTGCGCGTGTAGGGCTCGAACCAGCAGGTCCTGGTGTTCCCCGTGTAATAGGGACTGCTAAGATACATCTCCCGGAACCAGTTGGCCAGCGGCTCCCACCATGCACCCGTAATGTCCTGATCGACCCAGGCCTTCTGCTGCATGGTGACTACATGTCCGAACTCGTGAGAGATCGTCAGATCGTCGAGCATGGCGTTCGGACTGATGATCTCGATGCCGTAGCCGTCCTCTGCGCTCATGAATGCCCAGCCGTCCGGGTACTGGTCAAGGCCCGTGTAGGTCAGGTAGATGTTGGTCTTGTATTTCTGTGCGCTCCTGCCGTAGATATCGACGTTCATGTTCTCCATGCCAAGGTATTCGCCGTAGCATTGCCAGAGCTTCTCATAATCGGCGAGATTGCGCTGCAAAAACGCATCGTTGACCTGTCCGGTCGTGTCGTTGTTGCCGTAGAAGATGACGAAATGCTCGGATTCCACATAATTGGCAGAGGTGCAGTACCCCCACTTGTCACGGATGAGGTATTCCTCCTGTGCTGCTGTGGGCAGCATTTGCAGCATGGCGGCTCCCATCGTCAGTGCGGCCAGCACCGAGGTGAGCTTTCTGAGCTTGTTCATTCTAAATTCCCCCTTACGATCTCTGTTATGTTTTCGCAGATCTGTCAATTTTACAAAAAACATAACGTTTTGTATAAATTTATGATACAACATTCCCATGGAATTGTCAAGGGGGAACCGGCAGTTCCTCTGGAATCTGCGGTAGTAGTGGAGAATCCGTTTTCCGCACGGTCAAAAAAGCCCCCGGGAATGCGTATTTCAGCATTTCCGGGGGCTTGGCTGTTTCAGGTATCACGATCCGTTCTCCTGCATTTGCGCGATCTTGTGAACATCCTCGGACAGCTCCTTGTCTCATTGATACCGCCGTCGGGCGTGCGGCTGTTCACCGCCCTGCCGATGAGGCGAACGGCCAGCAGCGCCAGGAGCAGTGACACCAGAGCGATCCCGATCCGGAGCACGATCCTGCCCGTCACCCGAAGTACTCGTTTCATGTAACGCATCTCCTGTGTTTGTCAGGCAGGGAGCCTTACCCTGCGTTTGCTTCGAGGTACTGCACCGCCCAGTCAAGCTCATAATCCTCCTTGTCGCGGAAAATGCGCATGGCGGCGTCGTGATCGAGGGGAATGCGCTCCTCGACCGGATCGCGGCTGATGCGGTCGGCACGGGTGTCCACATTCGGGACCTCATTCTCGTCAAGGATGAGTCCCGTCGGATAGCTGATGACAATGGTACCGCCGGAGAGGATGCAGTTGCCGCCGGTCTCCTGGTTGCAGCCGTCAGGGTCAGTGATGCCGGCAAGCGTGACGTTCGGCAGACGGGATAGGTAGAGGGACGTGCCGTCACCGGCGCTGGCGCAGTTGTAATTGGTCAGGGCAACGACCTGGAGATCGGCAAACTCGCCGTCCCCGTGGATGCCATGGGCAGAGACACAGGTGTAGGTGCCGTTCTTGCGGATGCCCAGACCTTGGCCGAACCAGTCCTCCGTTGTCAGCAGATCGCACAGCGCACAGCCGATCTCGTCGAAGCCGCCGCCGTTGTTACGCAGGTCGATGACAAGGTACTCCATGCCCTGCGCTTTAAGACCCTTAAGCTTTTCACGGAACATCTCCCTTGCCCATTTGTGGTCGCCATTCAGATAGCCGAGGAGATCATGGAATTCGCTGTCGGTTTCCTCGGCATTCAACACCAGATACCCGCACTTGTCATCGAGCATCTTCGTGCTGAAATTGCGCTCCATCTCTGCCTGATAGTCAGCCTCGCCGTCCATCGTAGGCGACTGGCTGAATGCGCTGAAGGCCTCATTAAGCGTGTGCATCTCACCGAGATCGGAGAGCGTCACGGTCTGCGCCTTGCCGGACTTGTCAAGAAATGTGACCTCGACCGTATCGCCGCCGACACCGGAGAGATTGAACAGCGAGATGCGCTCGTCATTTTCCTTCACGGGAGAGCCGTGGAAGGCGACATCCTCCATGGCCGCCTGCAGGACGGGCTTGCCGCCCCATTCGGTAATGACCGTACCGTCCTCGATGCCCAGTGCATGCACGGCAGCGTCCGTACACACGGCAATGACATCACCGTTATCGAGCTTCACCATTGCAAGGCCGTATTCATGCTGCTGGAAGGCGGAGGTGTAGACCTCATCGTCATAAAAATAGGAGCCCCACACATGGCCGTCATGCAGCTCGGAGAAGAAGGACTTCACCGCATCATAGAACATTGCCGGGTCCTGGGCATCCTCGGCCTCCTGCACCATCGGCATGTACTTCGCCTCGAGCGCGTCAAAATCGACCTCCTTCCACTCCTTGAGGACATAGGTACGGTCCATGGTCCTGACGGCGTCGTGGAAGGATTCGGTGTAGCTCTCCCTGGCAAAATTGTAAACATGCGGGGAGGAGGCACAGAAATAGAGCCCGAGCACGCCGCTGAGCAGACCGACGATCGCTGCCATGACCGGGTGGCCGATCCTGCGCTTTGCGGTGATCATCGGGAGCAGCGAGAGTATGCCGATCAGGTAGAGCGGCAAGAAGAGACCGATCACCATCGGGAACGACAGCGAATAGATCAGAAAATGCGCGACACAGATCAGAAACGGCACAAGGCAGAGCAGGCGCCAGAGCTTCAGCTTCTGCACGTCTTGCCGCCACCTGTGATGGAGCATGGCAAGCACCAGCATCACAAGAAGGACACCGACGCACCAGAGCAGATGCTCGGGATTGGCAGTCGCAAACAAATGCCGCAGCGAACCGAATACAGTTTTCATGGCCATTACCATCCTTATTCCCAATATATAAGAAAGTATAGCATAGCGCCTCTAAAAAGTCAAGTAAAACCGTACGATTTGAAGGGTGGCGCGGTGAATTTACAGATTTGAGTAGAAAAGGTGTGCCGTCAGTGCTCGTAGTCGTAGAACAGCCTGTCGATGAGGGCATCGAGCCCGCCGGTATTGCCGAGCATTGCCCTGACAAATGTCCCGCCGTTTGCAAGCAGCATCCGGAAATACAGCCAGTCGCCCTCCCGGTCGAATTTCCGGGTGGAGTTGATGAGGTAGTTTTCCCGCAGGTGCGTGTAGGCAAGTCCGCGCTGCCGGCCGTAGGCGCGAAGGCGCTTTGCCGTTTCCACATCCTCCATGGCCCGCAGATCCGCAAAGCCGCCGATGGCGTCGAAGGTCGATCTTCTTGCCCAGAAGATGCCGCAGTACAGCCCCGTGACGGAGAAGCCCGCAGCGCACAGTGCCTCATTGAGCCACAGCGGGACCGACAGGCGCTCAAAGCGCATTGGTGCGCCGCCGCCGATGTAGCGCCCGGTTTTCAGGAGCGACCAGATCTCCCGGAGCGTCCCCGGGGTCATGCGGTTGTCACAGTCGATGGTGACGACAATGCGCCCCGTTGCTGCACGGATCCCGGCGTTGCGCACACTGGCGATGCATCGGGTGTCATCCCGGACCGTGACCGCACCGCATGCAAGGGCGACCTGCTCCGTCCGGTCGGTGCAGCGGTTGCAGACAACGATCGTTTCGACGGGGCCGCCGTACTGCCTGGCAGCACGTCTGACGCTTGCGAGGCAGCGCTTGACATAGCGCTCCTCATTGTGGGCCGGGATGATGACGGAGATCTTCGGTTTCATAAAAAGCCCCCTTTCAGCGGATCTCGAAGGTGTAGCCGCCCTGTGCGGGGACCTCCTTCATGTCGATGTGCTCGATCCATGTCCAGCGTGCCTGCTCAAGCTCCCGGACAAGGCAGTCAAGGTCCGCCTGCGTTCCCTCCGCCTCCATCTCCACGGTGCCGTCCCAGAGGTTGCGCACCCAGCCGGAAATGCCGTATTTCCGGGCAATTTCACGCGAGGCAAAGCGGAAGCCCACCTCCTGTACCTCGCCGTGGAAGATCATGTGCTTTCGTATCTTCTGCATGCTTTATTCCCTCCTATACACCGAGTAAGGAGCGGTAGATCGCCGCGTCCTCATCGCTGAATACATTGAAAATGACGCGCATGGGGTGCTCCCTGCGAAAGCTTCGCACGGTCTCCACAGCGATGGAAGCCGCCTTCGCCTTCGGGAAGCCGAACACACCGGTGGAGATGCAGCAGAAGGCCACACTGCCGATGCCGTTTTCTGCGGCAAGCGCAAGACAGCTCTGATAGGAGCTGCGTAGCAGGGCACAGTGCTCCTCGGTCAGCGCCCCCTGCACGATCGGTCCGACCGTGTGGAGGACATAGCGGCAGGGAAGATTGTAGGCCGGCATGAGCTTGGCGCGGCCCGTGGGCTCCTCGTGTCCCTGCGCCTCCATGAGCTGTCCGCAGTGCAGGCGCAGACGCACCCCCGCAAAGGTGTGGATGCAGTTGTCAATGCAGCTGTGACAGGGCTGGTAGCAGCCGGTCATGCCGGAGTTGGCGGCATTGACGATCGCATCGCAGCGCAGGGTGGTGATGTCCCCCTGCCACAGATAGAGCCCCGGCTCGACTGGGGACAGGTCCTCAAGATCCGTGATGCCCTTTTCCTGCGTGAGCCGGGTGAGGCAGGCATCCTCCGCCCGGAGGAAATCCTCATCCGCCGGCTCCGGCGGCCGGATGTTGACAAGACTCCGGTAAAGCCGGAACTGCTCGTCCGCCCCCTCGGGGATCCGGATGCCCCCGAGCTCCGGACGCTCGGAGAGGAGGTAGCCGATCAAAGTGGAAAGTCCGTTTTCTGCCATTATGATCCCTCGTTTCAAGCTGTTAATCCGTCAGATGCCAAAGCTCCCGGAGCTTCTGGACCGTGTAGGTCCAGGTCGGGGAGAGCGGCTTGCAGGCGCTGTGCTGGATGGAAAATCCGCCCGAAAGACGGACGGCATGGGCCTGGTCCACCGTATGCACCCATCTGACCTTGACGACATATTCTGCAAGATCCGAATCGTTTGCATCGTGAAGGTACCCGTCTCCGTGCTCGATCTCCGAAAAGCCGAACGTCCGCCCGTCCTGCGTAAACGCCGTCTCCTGCGCCGGGAGCACGGGATCGGTGACGATGCCGTAGCCGACATACCCCGACTGCGGGATGTAGGCGAAGATCCGGTCTCCTGCCGCAAGTCTGCGCAGGGTCTTGGCATACCATCTGCTGCCCCCGGCGCTGATGAAGCCGTACCGCACCGCATCCTCCCACCGGCGGAAGGCATTGCAGCCGAAATTGACGTATGCATAGCCGTTCTGGGTGTACTGCGTGACATCCCGGCGCTCCTCGATATCCTCGCCGAACCAGGTCCTGCCCAGCAGACGCCTGCCTGAGAACTCGTAGACATGGAAGAAGAGGATGTTGATGTTGACCTGATAGGTGTCCCGGAGAAAGCGCAGGATGCGCTCCGTGCTGTCATCCATCCGGGATGCGACGATGACGATCTTCACCTTCCGGTCCGCGGTATCCTCCGGATCCGTTTCAAGCGGGCGGAGGAATTTTTTCTCAAACGCCTCCTGGAGCGTTGCCGGATACCCCTCATGCCGGCTTGCAAAGCTCTCGTAGATCTCGATCAGGTCGTCAATGGTGTAGCTGCTCACATCCGAGGCATAATCGAGCGCCTGCGCCGTGACCTCCCGGGGCGTTTTATTCCGTTTGAGCTCGACCACGACGGGATTCCCGTCCGGCTCCATGAAGAGCAGGTCGAGCGGTCCGCCCTGTGTGCTGACCTGCTCGCCGATGAGCAGCCAGTCCCGGTCGAGAATGGAGGGATTGCGGACGATGAGATCCTCAAGCTCCCGCTCGTCGATGTGTGCATCCGTGATCTCCTCGCCGTTTTCAAAATCCCACAGCTTCTGATACAGCATCCAAAGCACCTCCTGTGATGGATAGGATACAAATTGAAAAGCGCTCGCCGAGTGCTACGCATGGGATAGGATAGCCTGCAAGCGCGCCTGTTGCTATTATAGCATATATTGTCCTTTTCTGCAAGCCCTGTTGACAATTTCTGCTGTATCGTGTATAATCAAAGAAAACAAACACACAGGGAGGGGATAAGCTATGAAACGCACAGCCGCTGTTTTGCCGGTCCTTGCGGCAGGGCTGCTCCTGTCATCCTGCACCCCCTGCCGGACGGACAGGCAGGGGGAGGGGACGATCGATACGCAGCCCGCACCGGTCTCGCCGGTGACCTGCGATCTGTCCGGATCCGGGGCGGACGGGGTCACCCGCGTCACACTCGAGGGGGAACTCCCCGCAGGCACCCGCATCCTGGATGTCTACGGGACCAATGTCCTGCATTCCGAGGTCGTTGGGCGCTTCGGCGCACCTGTGGAGATCGACTCCGGCGATCTGCACGGGGCACAGCTGACATTTTTCTATGATCCGGATGCGATGCACAGCGTACCGCCCGGGAATCTGCTGATGCTCCACTACAATGAGGAGGAGGACTTCTACGACAGCGTGGATACCTCGCTCGATACGGACGCGCACACTGTCAGTGCGGCTGTTTCCGAGCCGGGCGTGTACCTGCTGACCGACGCCTATGTCTGGTACAGTGCCTGGGGCGTCGATGACGCGCAGGACTATGCACACGATACCGTGTATGAGGATCGGGAATTCGGCTTTTCCATCCGCATCCCGCAGGAGATCCGGCTGCGGTACGTCTCCGATTACCTCCGCGAGGATGAGGAGGGCTACTGCAAGACGCTCCTGGAATGCGAGCAAAATGACAGCATCCAGATCGGGATCGAATACATCGACCGCCCCTACTACGATTCCCCCACGGATTACATGAATGAGCTTGCCGGCGCACTTGACCAGAACGGCTACCTGTCGGACACCGGCGTGATCCGGGAGCAGCCGGACACGGTCGGCTACTATTTCTATGCCGATTTCGGCGATAACGCCAACAGCGTCAACTGCATCTTCCCGCTCACGGACACGCAGTACATCAATGTCTGGTACGGCTTTACGGATCCCGAACGCTTCGAGGATGTCCGCGCCTCCCTCGAAAGCTTTGTCTTTACCGGCACGCCCACGCTCCCGGCAGCACCGGAGGGATTTGATTTCAGCAACTACAAGGATACCAACGGCATGAACATCTCCATCACGCTGCCCGACGGTCTGCAAACGCGCCCCGTGGTCGGGGACTGGGAGTGCATCTACAAAAACGGTGAGATCATCCAGGCCGATGCGCCGGTGCGTGAGGTAGCGGGGGATCTGCCGGAGGAGGTCCTCTCGCTTTCCATCAAGCTCGAGGAGAGCCCCTACAATGCAAAGAATGCGGCGCAGGAAGCGCTCCGGGCCAACATTTCCGACGATGACCGCAGTGCGGTCTCCACCAAGCATATCCTGACAAGCGGCGGACAGGACGGCTACCTGCTGCGCATCCGCGACGAGAAGGAGGGGACCGACTGGCTGTACGGCTACTACGACATCGAAGGGAGCCACCAGTACATCAGGGTCACTGCCGCCGTCCGGACGGGAACCGAACAGGCCGAAGCCTACTGGAACGCGCTCTGGACAGTCAACACCAATGATCCCGATAGAGCCGTCACCTCGAAGGACCTCGTCATCAGCTTTCCGGAGGACTTCTCCGCCGTGCCCGCCGACTGGGACTGGGGCCGGGAGTCGGATTACTCCGGCCGGGATTACTACCGCGCATGGCTCCTGGAGACGGACCATGAGGCCTGCCGCAAGGCCGGGAACACGGTCTACTGCGGCGCATTCTTCTATCTGATCGACACGGGCCGCACCGCACAGAAGGATGCGGCGCACGAGAAGGAGCGCCTTCTGAACAATAAAAACCTCGATTACCGCCTGGAGCGGGAGGAGGAGCTCACCATGCCGTGCGGCGGGAAGGGGTACCTCTTCTGCCTGCGTCCGGCCGATGCACCGGAGAATGTGGAGTACGGGAGCTGCTACCTGTACGGCTATTACGAGATCCCCGGCAGTGAGCAGTATGTGCAGATCGAGTACATGCTCAATGAGCCCCTGGATCCGTCCGATCTCGATGCCTATTGGAACAGCCTTCGCTCCGTGGATCTGCTGGTGCCGTAACGATCCCGAAAACTGCGCCCGCTCCGTATCTTTATGGAGCGGGCGCGGTTTGTATCCCCGGAGTCGTCCTCTTTCATTTTTGTATTTTTTATGAATTTATCCGAAATACAAAAATAGTGCAAAATTTGCAACAAATTGACTGTGCTTTGCCATTGCATTTTCTGAATTCCTATGATATAATGAATACAATTAGAATGGATAAGGGAACCATGACACACAGATAGGAGGAATTGATATGAAGTTCAAGAAATGGCTCAGCGGTCTGACTTCGGCAGCACTGGCACTGTCCATGCTCACCGTTCCCGGCGGTGCAGTACTGCCCTCCAAGGCTGCCACAGCCAACTGGAAGTTCGACCTAGGCGGCAGCGGCGCGGCCAGCGGCTACACGGGCGTTTCCGCATCGGACGGCTACAGCAGCTCGAAGGGGTACGGCTTCTCGGGCAGCGTGTCCAATGTGGCTGCCGGCGGCAGCGGGGCACTCTCGGATGCCGTGCAGTTCTCGGGCGGTACCTTCAATGTGGACCTGCCGGTGGGCCTGTACCAGGTCACCGTCACCACGGGCAACAGCCCCCGCACCTCGATCATGATCGAGAACATGCTCCAGATGATCAACCTCACCGGTAACAACGCCGTGGAGAGCATCCAGGTACCGGTCACGGACGGACAGCTGAGCATCTCCGCCGTAGCGGGCATGAACAATGCCGCCTACACGATCTCCGCGATCGAGATCACGCAGATCAACACCACCGGCACCATGAAGCCGACCGTCTGGATCTGCGGCGACTCGACCGTTGCCAATTATTACAATGTGGCCGATTCGTCCCAGCACGGATGGGGCCAGTACCTCAAGGACTACATCAACACAAATGTCTTTGAGGTGCGCAACCAGGCTTCTTCCGGCCAGTATGCCAAGGGCTTTGTGGACGGCGGACAGTTCGACGCCATCAAGTACTACGGCAAGCCCGGGGACTACTATGTGATCTCCATCGGTATCAACGATACCAACTATTCCTCCGGTGAGGAATACTACAGCGTTGTGACCGACATGGTCAAGACGGCCAAGAACAAGGGTATGAACGTCATCCTCGTCAAGCAGCAGGGCCGTCTGGGCGACTTAAGCCGCAGCCCCCTCCTCGGCGGACGCTGGTTCGGCGGACAGCTCGATAAGATCGCCTCCGAGCAGAATGTCACCGTCATCGACGATTTCACGGCATGGCAGGATTTCGGCCTGAGCATCGGTGCGAGTGCCATGGCATCGTACTATGCCACCAAGGCGGACGGCTCCACCGATGATCTCCATCAGAGCGCACTGGGCGCCAAGAAGAACGCCGAGATCATCCAGAGCCTGATGAAGATCGGCGATACGGCGATGGATACCTCCGTGTACTACACCTTCAAGAACACCAACAGCGGTCTGGTGATGGATGTAGCCGGCGGCACGATGGCCGAGGGCACCAACATCCAGCAGTGGGGCTCGAGCGGTGTCACCGCGCAGCAGTTCCAGCTCTCCGCATTTGCCGGCGGCACGGATTACTACTACATCCGCTCCGTGATCGATCCCGGCTATGTCCTCAAGGCCATGACCGGCTCCGACGGCGGCAACATCGAGCTCGTGCCCTATTCGGGCAGCGACAGCATGATGCTCTTCAAGTTCACCAAGGTCGGCGACGGCTCGTACTACATCTCCACCCGCTCCTCCCGCGATGCATGCTTCGTGGAGGTGGCCAGTGCCAGCAAGGGCAGCGGTGCCAATGTGCAGCAGTGGAGCTATACCTACAATGCTTGCCAGAACTGGCAGGCAGTGACCACTGCCATCCCGGAGGCCACCGAGCCTGCAACGGATGCCCCGACCGAGCCTCCGACACAGGCACCGACGGAGCCCCCCGTACAGTCCGTACAGGGCGACCTCAACGGTGACGGCGTGGTCAATGTCATCGACCTCACACTCCTCAAGCGCTCCGTGCGCACGCAGGACACCTCCGGCTATCTGCGCTTTGGCGATGTCAACGGCAGCGGCGCTCTCGAATCTGCGGATGCAGGACTTCTCCAGCGCTTCCTTGTTCGCCTTGAAAAGGTATTCGAGCGTCCGGCCATCTCCTATGATACGCACTATTATGCTGTGGATGCCGTGGGTGTTGACGGCTGGGAGGAAACCACCAATGCCGGCTTTGAGGGCCGTGCCTACTGGAATTTCAACAATGCCACCGGCAGTAGCCTGACATGGACCATCGACGGCATTCCGGCCGACGGCGACTACAAGATCACCTTCCGCTATGCAAACGGTGCAGCCGATGACCGCCCCGTCAATATCACTGTGAACGGTGAGGGCGGCTATGCCATGGGCTTCCCCGGTACCGGCGCATGGACGACATGGGGTACCGCAAGCGTTGTCCTCACACTGAAAAAGGGCACCAACACCATCAGCCTCGTATCCTCCTCCGAGGGCGGCGGCCCGAACCTCGATTATCTGATGCTCGCTCCCTTCGATGCCTCCGGCCTGTCCGAAAACGGCTACTATTTCGCCGTCGATCAGGAATGGGAGCAGGGCGTGGCTGAGACCACCAATGCCGGCTACACCAAGGCCGAGGGCTACGTCAATCTTGACAACAATGACACCTCCAACATCACCTTCACCGTTTATACCGAGCAGGCAGGCAATTACATGACCCATATCCGCTTTGCCAACGGCTCTGCGGATGACCGGCAGATGAAGGTCTATGTCAACGGCGATACCAGCCGCTTCTGGCTGCAGTCCTTCACCGGGACGGGCGCATGGACGACATGGACGGAATTCGGCATCGTGCTGCCGCTCAACAAGGGCGTGAATACCATCAAGCTCGTATCCGCCGTTGCCGACAAGGGCGGTCCGAACCTCGACTACATCACCCTGACGCTGACCGATGAGCCCTATGGCGAGCCCTATGATCCTGACAGCTATCAGCAGATGCTCGATGCAAATAAGCCCACCATCTTTATCGCCGGTGACTCCACCGTACAGACCTACCGTGCAAGTTATGCACCGCAGCAGGGTTGGGGCTATTATCTGCCCGACTATTTCACGGACGGTGTGAATGTTGCGAACCACTCCATCGCCGGACGCTCCTCCAAGAAGTTCTACGATGAGGGTAGATGGCAGACCATTGCCGACAGCATGAAGGCCGGTGACTTTGTCATGATCCAGTTTGCCATCAACGATGCCGGCAAGTCCAATGCAGACCGCTATGCACCGGTCTGCGGCGATGTGAACAATCCGGCCGAGGGTTCCTACGAGTGGTACATGACCCAGTTCATCAAGGATACCCAGGCGAAGGGCGGCACGCCCATCCTCGTGACGACCGTCATCGGCATGGGTGCCTACAACAGCTCCACCGGCAAGTTCGTCAACAGCTACACGGACTACTGCAACGCCTGCAAGTCGCTTGCCTCGAAGTACAGCATCCCGTGCATCGACCTGAATACCCTGATGGTCAACCACTACAACTCCGTCGGCTATAACACCGCACTGTCCTATCATCTGATGGGCGTTGTGGAGGGCTCCACGGACGGCACGCATTTCTGCGAAACGGGTGCCAATGTGGTAGCAGGTCTGGTCGCCGGTGCTGTCAAGAACCAGAAGATCGCAGGACTCTACACCTATGTAAAGTAAACCCGGAGCCGCCCCCACGTGTGAGGGGCGGCTCTATTTGTAAATTTTCTGTGAACTCCTGGATTTTAACAAAACGCAAACATTTCTATGGTATGCTACCGATAAGGAGGGAGTGCCATGTTCAAGATCTTAGTGGTGGAGGATGACCGGGACCTGAACCGGACCGTGTGTACCTACCTGAACAAAAACGGCTTTGAGGCAGTGGGGTGCCTTAGTGCCAATGAAGCCTATGACACGATGTACGGGGATCTGTTCGACCTCATCATCTCGGACATCATGATGCCGGGCATTGACGGCTTTGCCTTTGCGGAGACCGTGCGCAGCCTTGACCAGGAGATCCCGATCCTCTTCATGACGGCCAAGGATGATTTTGCCTCCAAGCAGCGCGGCTACCGGCTCGGGATCGACGATTACCTTGTCAAGCCTGTCGAGCTCGAGGAGCTGCTTCTGAAGATCGGCGCACTCCTACGGCGGGCGAGGATCAACAGCGCCAAGCAGATCACCGTGGGGCATTTCTCCATGAACGCCGACGAGCGCACCGCCGTCCTGAACGGCGAGGAGATCCCGCTGACCGTGCGGGAGTTCAATCTGCTCTACAAGCTCCTGTCCTATCCGAAAAAGACCTTCACGCGCAGTGCTTTGATGGAGGAATTCTGGGACGTCGATTCCAATTCGGGACTGCGCACCGTGGATGTGTACATGCGAAAGCTCCGGGAGAAGCTCCAGGACTGTGAGGACTTTGAGATCGTGACCGTTCACGGGCTCGGCTACAAGGCGGTGCTTAAATGAAGAATCGCCGATTGATGGGGATCTATAAATTTGTGATCTTCTTTCTGCTCATTGCCTTCGTCGTGACCTGCTCGTTCATCCTCTTTCTGCATTTTCTGGACTATACCGCGCAGGACATCATGGCAGCCGCCCCCGTGACCTTCGGGAATGTGCTGCTGCTCACGCTCCTGTTCTGGCTGATGGACACCGCACGCCACCGCTTCTTCACCGAGCGCCCCATCCGCCGCATCACCAAGGAGCTCCGGCGCATCGCCGCAGGGGATTTTGACGTGCGTATCCAGCCCGTCTCCACCATCTCCGGGATGGCCGAGTACAACGAGATCATCCGCTGCATCAATACCATGGCAGGGGAGCTCTCCGGCGTGGAAACGCTGCGCACGGACTTTGTCTCGAATGTCTCCCACGAGATGAAAACACCCCTTGCCGTGA
>JAFTZY010000005.1 GCA_017460955.1 Oscillospiraceae bacterium | reverse complement strand
GGACAGCGTATGCCGGGGATACGGCAGCGCCGCCGGAGATCCTGCCCACCCCCGTGCAGCCGGAGCCCGTACCGCAGGAGACCCCGGATGAGCCGACCGAAGCCG
The DNA here is from genome assembly GCA_017460955.1 of Oscillospiraceae bacterium. Classification (GTDB taxonomy): domain Bacteria; phylum Bacillota; class Clostridia; order Oscillospirales; family Ruminococcaceae; genus UBA3855. The sequence continues at coordinate 70,124 of JAFTZY010000005.1, read as the reverse complement.
AAGTGCCGGTGACGCCCCCGGAGACCGTGCCCGCCCCGGCACCCGATGAAGCGCCCACTGTGCAGGAAACAGCCGCCGCAAGGGAAACTGCGCCCCCTGCCGAGGCAGAGCCTGTGCAGGAGGAGACCGCCGCCGTCACGCTCCCCGCAGCACCCGCAGAGACGCAGCCGCCGGCACCGGTGCGTACCGCGCAGGATTACACGGTGCGCATGGAGCGCTACTATGACCCGCAGGCCCTGGCACAGGCCTATGCGGGGGAACCGTCGCCGTTCACGCCCGACCCGGAGGCGCCCTGGTACGAAAACGACCTTGCCGCCGCCGATGAGGTCGTGCAGGGGGAGGTCATCTCCGTCGGGATCACACGGATCGGCTACCGGCTCTGGCAGCAGGTGGACATCCGCATCACCGGGAGCCGGAAGGGATCGCTCATTGAGGGCGATACCGTCTCGGTGTATGAGCTGGGCGGCAGCCTGCCGCTTGCCGACTATCTCTCGCGCAACCCGGATGCGGTCCCCATCCTCGTTCCCGGCATGGAGGGGATGGAGCAGGCCGTCTATCGGGAGGAATCGGGCTGCGTGAGTGCCTCGCAGGTGGGGGATACCTGCCTGTACCTGCTGCGCCGGGGGGATGCACAGGTACCGGACGGGGCCTATCTCTATGTACAGGATGCGGATCATTCCCGGCTTTGGCAGGACGGGGCGGACTATGTCTGCGCCGGGGATCCGGACAGCACCGTGCCGGCAGCGGCCCTGAAGGTGCAAGATGAGGAAGAGGAGGAATCTATATGAGAAACACAAGCTTGATCCGCAGGCTCCTTGGTGCAGCGCTTGCCCTGGGGATGCTTGCCTGCATGCCGGTGCCGGCCGCACAGGCGGATACGGTCACCGGAGAGACCGCCGTATCCGCACCCGACTGGGTGCCGGCGGACGGAACCTCGGCAGCCGTCTTCTGTGATACCTACGGCGTCACCCACGCAAGTGACGCCTGTGCCGTGTGCTGCGTGCCGCTCGGAGAGGGGGAGCACTATACGGCATCCCTTGCCGATTCGGAGGCCTCCTCCCGCATCCTCCGCGAGGAGGTCCTGACGGGGGAGAACGGGGACTTCTATCTCCTGTCCGTGGAGCCGCAGTCCGTGGGCACGCTCGACATCGTCCTGACCGGTACGCAGACACGCCACTTCACCTTCTACATTACCCAGAAGGAGGACGGGACGATGCGCACGGTGCAGAATGATTACCTGGAACACGTCCCTGACTGCCCGGCGGAGGCAGCAGGATGGTACGGGAAATATGGGATCCTGAGTGCGCCAAGATTTGCTATTTACTGTATGCCCCTGTACAAGGGCGAGACCGACACCCTGACCGTCACGGGCAGCTATGAGACACTCTGTGATTTTATGCTCACCGAGAACCCCGGCAGCCGTACCGCCTCAGACATCTGCTACCATATCGTCGCCGTCAGTCCCACCGCAGAGGGAACGCTCGAAATGGAAGCGCAGCTGACTGCATCGGACGGGACTCTCCTGCGCAAGACGCAGGGGAGCTTTACGGCTTACTATGAGGACGAGTATATCCTGAGTGCGGATGAGGACAACCGCTACTACAGCAATCTGCCCGATACCACACGCGAGGCGATCGAATTCCAGAGCCATTACGGCCATATGTACGCTTCCGGACAAAAGAAGATCATCTACTGTATGGAGGGGAATGCGGAGTATGACCTGAGCGGCATGACCGTTTCCTACGAGATCCTCAGTGATACCGTGATCGAGGGAACACCGACCTACCATGTGCTTGCCATACAGTACAGCAAGGGTGAGGGCATATTCGACGTCCAGTGGAGCCGGGACGGTGAGCCGTGGTATCACTATTCCTATACCAGTGACAGGTCCGGGATCCTGACGGGGGGCGATCCGCTCCTCGGGCTTCCCGACTGCCATGAGGAGGCAGTGACTTTTGCGGAGCGGTACGGTGACATTGCTGTCCGGCCGAACGGGGACATCGTGGTCTGCTGCACGCAGGAGGATTACACCTGGTCACCGGCGTGTGAATTCAATCGCAGCGTGACCGGTACGGCCTCCTATGAGGTCGTGCTGGACGAGCGCATCGAGCACAGCCCGGACGGTGTCGGCGTGGGCGTGGCCGAGCCCGTTCCCTATGACCATATCCAGGCCATCCGTCCGACCTCGACCGGAATACTGAATGTGTCGTGGACCTTGGAATATGACGGAAGGACGCTCTGGTCGGCATCGGCCAGCTATCAGGTCCGCGAGACCGAAAAGGAAACACCGTTAGGCACGACCGAAACGGTCATGGAGGTCGTACCCTACTGTCACGACGCCGACTGGGTACCGGTCGATCCGACGGGGTTCCGGACGTTCATGAATGACTACGGCAAAACCCTTGTCCGGGACGGGATGATCTGTATCTGCGACAGCAAGGAGCCGGTCATCACCGATGACGGTACGCAGTACGAGCTTCTGTACGATGTGAAGATTTCCGGAGATAACGGCTCTGACTGCTATGTCAAGCTCCTGCGGCCCACCGCGGCAGGTGCGATCCGGGTACAGTGCGGGGACGGGATGCTCGGGGAATACACCTTCGAGGCCGATGCCGACGGGACCGTTCGTCAGACGGGGATCACGGCAATTGTGCCGGACGGTTACAATGAGGCAGAGACATTTGCCAATATCAACGGTACCGTCAGTGTACATGACGGCTGCATCGTCTACTGCGATCCGAACGGAGTCACCTCCGGCCATCGGTACAACCCCGACAGCACATCCACAGCAACATTTGAAGAACAGCATGAAACCATCTACTATCAGGCGGAACCGGGGTACTATGGAAGCGTCTCCTACTACCTCGATGTCCTGCGCCCCCTGACGCCCGGCGACGTGACGCTGACATGGGATTTTGGGCGATTCGCACCTTCCTTCAATACGGACACGATCGATCATACGGACACGGCAGCCTTTACGATCACGGAGGATCTGCAGGTCCTCACACCGGAGGGCCTCCCCGCCGGCGTCCCGGACACCTATGAAAAGAGCGTGGACTTCCTCAACCGGCACGGCCATGTCCTTGTGGAGGGACAGTATGTGACCTTCTGCATCGACTGGAACGAGGAACCGGGCATTGCACACCTGGAGCGCGACAACGGCTCGACAGCGGAGTACACGTTCGTCTCCCGGGAAACCTACAAGATGGAGGGCCTTGCGGACGGCTGGTACCACGAGGTCATCACCCTGCGTGTGGACAGCCCCGGCACGATCGACCTGTCGTGGCTGGAGGACTACTCCCTCATCTACGGCGAGGAGCCCGACGAGGAGCGCTATCATTACACCTTCGAGGCAGATGACGCATTGCAGCTGACCCAGACGGACATCTACGCCTTCGTCCCCGACAGCTACTATGAGGTCCAGGCCATGCGCCGCAAGCCGGAGAATGCCTTTGCACAGGACGGGCGCATCATCTTCTGCGCGGACAATACCGCCGGGGAGCGCTATGCCATCGCACAGCAGCTCGGGAATTCCGGCTACCGGGTCGATGCCTACCAGAGCGCGGTGTACCAGAGTGCCGACGATCCCACACCGGTCGCGTCCTACGCCGTGCAGGTGCTCACACCGACCGCCCCCGGCATCCTGACGCTCTCGTGGATCAATGAGCGGGAGAGCGCGGATGCACCCGAGCCGTTCACCTGCGAGCACACCTTCCTGGTGACGCAGACGCTCGAGGTCATCGACATCACCGATGTGGTGCTCGGCGACGTGGACGGGAACGGGGTCGTCAATGCGAACGATGCCGCACGCATCCTGACTGCCGCCGCACGCATCGGCGCCAAGCGGGACAGCGGACTTGCCGGGCAGGCGGTCTATGCCGCCGACGTCAACGGCAGCGGCAGCATCAATGCCATCGATGCCGCCAGCGTCCTGCGATACGCTGCTTCTGTCGGCGCACGCCATGAGAACGTCCGGATCGAGCAGTATATCTGATCTGTCATGTAAAAGGAGGACCCCGCGGCGGGTCCTCCTTTTTTTGTGGAGATGGCTCGAGATATAACAGTTCGTATATCACACGGATATAATTACTGAAAACGTTTTCGCACTCTTGTGAAAATCGCCTAATTGTGAACGCATTTGCTGTGCAAAATGCCGTTATTATTGACGATGCCTTGACATCCTCTTCTACCTCTGGTATAATGAGAGTATATTATTGGAAAACGAGATCACACCGCACAGCGGCGGAGGAAGCAGTATGACGGATAAGGAACTGCAAAAGCTCAGGCGCAGCGATCTGATAGAGATGCTGTACTATATGCGGCAGGAGATCGAGGCGCTTGAGGCGGAGAACAAGCAGCTGAAGGAACGTCTGGATGCGCTGGTCGCAAGGGCACTTGCCGGGGATACCGGGGCAGTGCAGGACGAGGTGGAAGCCCATGACGGATGAGAACCGCAGGGACCTGCCAAGCGCAGAGCAGCTCGGGAAGGAGCTGCGGAGACTGCGGGGGCAGGAACGCTTCCGCCGAAGCCTGATGAGCACGGTCGCGTCCCTGATCGTGGTCGCAGCGATCGCGGTCATCGTATCGACGATGATGATGCCGGTGATCCGGGTGACCGGAACGAGCATGAACCCGACGCTGCAGAACGATGAAGTGCTGCTGTGTGTGAGGACGGGAAAGATCAGGCAGGGAGACATCATTGCATTTCATTATAACAACAAGATCCTGCTCAAGCGTGTGATCGCGGTTTCCGGCGATACGGTCGATCTGGATGAAGACGGTACGGTCTATCTGAACGGTGAAAAGCTTGAGGAGCCCTATGTAAGCGAACTGGCCCTGGGCGAATGCGATGTGCAGCTGCCCTATCAGGTGCCGGAAGGCAGAGTGTTTGTGATGGGCGACCACAGAGCCGTCTCCATCGACAGCCGCTCGGCAACAGTCGGCGTGATCGCCGAAGAAAATATTGCAGGAAAGGTGCTTTTCCGGGTGTACCCGTTCGGGAGATTCGGAGGGGTGTGAAAATGACCATTTGAGTGGTCTTTTATAAGGAATTTGGTATATAAAATTCATAGTCAGTAATATGTTTGGATTATTGGTGAACTAATGAATAGAATGATATTAAGACGACAAGCAGATATCCGTTTGGATAATACTACAGCCTGAAAGGAGGGTGCTGCACAGATGAACATTGATAAGAAGATTCAGGAGAAACTGAATGAACGCAAGTGGTATCACAGATTGACTGCGCTCACGCTGGTGTTTAGCTTGCTGTGCGCATTCTTCGTTCCACTCGATTTGGTGCTGCCGGGATTCGCAATCACAAGCGATAATTTGAATGATGGATTGGACTATTTCGATGTCCCTTACGCTGGATCAACAGAGGGATTTACAAATTACGCTAAATATATTTTTGGCAAATTTACTGTAGGCAATAATACGTTGACTGTGAATAAAGACGGCACGGTTGTTGGTACTGATAATTTTGATGCGGGTAGTTCAGATCCCGCAAGTATCAGAATTGAGTTCAGTTACGAGCTTGATAAGGATCAAATGTCAGGCTTGCTTGAGAAGCCTTTTGCGTATTATCAGTTGGATTCTGCACTGAAGCCTGCGAACAGCTATTCAGGTAGTACGCTGAGCTTTACAGACCCTGACTGGAATGGCGGAACAACGATTGCGGGTTACTATTCGATTAATACTAATGGACTGATCGTTTTCCATTATACTGCTGATTATATCAACTATCTGAAATCGAGCAACGGGGTTAAGGGTTCGATTTACTTCAATGCAACAATGAATCGCAAGGAAGATGAGAATGGTGACAATACCTTTAAGTTTGGAAGCACAGAAGTAACCTTAAAATTTGATGATGTAAAGCCTACAGTTTCTAAAGACTATTCTATTGTATCCGATGGCGATAATTATTATATCGATTGGACAGTAACCATTGGGAATACTACCGGATATGTGGATCTGAGTACATACGCTTTCTCCGATAAACTGAAGGAAAACCAAGTAGATTGGTCACAGCAGGCTTATACTGTTGAACCGTCTGGGAGTATGTATTTGGATGGAACGGTGCTGAAGTTCACGCAGTACACGAACAAGGAGGACAGACCGAAGCAAATTGTTCTGAAATATCGTACCTCTGCCAGCCTTGGTGATAGTGCGAAGAACGAAGCGATACTGACAAATGGTGGAACTCCTATTTCAGATGAGAAAACAGCTACCGTAGAAAATGGACTGGATGTAACGAAGGAAGGCAAACCCGATTATGAGGTTCAATCCGGCGCAGACAATAAGATCCAATGGACAGTTAATGTTAAGCACAAGCAGGGCGCAAGCTTGAAAAAGGTTACTGTTACTGATATGAATTTCGATTTTAGTGATGTAACAGTATACGATGCAAGCGGTGCAGTCATCGACAGTAGCAAATATTCTGTCAACGGAAAAAATTTGACATTTAACGATGATGCTGCAATTCCCTCCGAAGCCAAGATAGTTTTCTGGGCAACACGGGACATGACGAATGATCAAAAATGGACCAACAACAAAGTTTCAGCAAAAATACCGGATGTTGAGAAAACATTTGAATCAGAGAGGGGCACAGGCTATTACGCAAATCTGGAACTTGTCAAGCAGTTGAACGGACTTAATCAGGATACAGGCACATTTGAATGGCAGTTTACTCTGACAGCGAACAAAGATGTTCAAAATTCAAAAGAAAGCATCAACGGGTATACAATTACTGATCCTGCTTTCGTAGGTTTAACGCAGGATCAGATAAATGCAATCGGTTATAATGCTTATTTTGGCGACACTATGCAGGTCAGCAGCTTGGATGACACAAAGAATAAGTATGATTTTACAATCAAGAAGAGTTCAACTGATTCTGATACGATTACTATAACATTTAACGAAGAAGATGCGACATACAATAAAGACACGCCGCTGAACAAGCTGAAATTGTACTGGAATACAACGATTCAGGATTATCTTTCTCCATCTGATTGGGAGAAATATCAGAAAGGTGAGCTGGTAGGTCTGTACAATCAGGCAACTGCGAAGAGTGAAAAGGGTACATTGTCCGCTGACTCCGGTAAAATCGGACAGGATATCCAACAACGAATTAAAGCGGAAAAGAGCTATTCTGGCAACAAGGACGAAAGTGTTCTGGGAAATGAGGATCAGGCTAAAGAGGAAACGAAGAACCGTGTTCTGAATTGGTCAGTGTCAATGACAAAGGATACCGGATTCTTAGGTGGAGATGTCTATTACGATGTTTTTATCGGCGAGTCTAATGTTCCACATTATATTACCCCGAGCCAGCGCACTTATATTACAGAGCATATTGTTGGAGCTGTGACAACTGGTGACAATAATACACGTGGAAATGTGACAGGTTTGGATTCCTCCATGTATGACATCAAGTTCTATACTGACAGTGAGTTAACACAGGAGGCAGGAGCTACAGAAAATGCAGTAGGATTCAAAGTAATATTCAAGCAGAACGATACTCTTGCCACCTACCACCATGTGTATATTGATTATCAAACCACGGCGGAAACATCGAAGGTCAAGTTTGGAGAAAAAGTGACTTTCTCTAATAGCTATTCGTTTAACAATGAAGATCCGAAGCCAACAGTGGGTTTGACATTTGAGCGTAAAGATCCGACGAAAATTCCGAATACACAGCTCACCTTAAATAAGAAGTGGAATGATAGTGGAAATGCTTTGGGAACTCGTCCCGATTCAATCACAGTGAAGGTCGAGCAGGCAGAAGCAGGAGAGGATGGAAAGCTGCCGAATAATCCTACATGGGTTCCGTATCCAGATAGTGATACTTCATTTACATTGACGGCAAGTGCTTCAAACGGCACGGATACCTTCACGCTGGATGGTGAATTTCCACAATGGAAATATGATTCAGAGCATGATAAAATCACCTACTATTACTACAAGATCAAAGAGGAACCGATAACAGGGTATATATTAGAAGAAACTGGCGAATTTAAGGACCAGGTCAAAGCGTTTACTGAAAATACCTTTACACTGGTCAATAAATCAACAGCTGATTTTGGCAAGGTTGCTGTTGACAGCAGCGGAAATCGAATCACACAGGTGGATTTGTCAGACAGCTCAGAAGTTCCAGTTGTAACGCTCAACATTGACGGCACGCCAACGAAGTGCTATATGTTCCGTTGGTCTATTATTGTGAATCATGCTGCGAATAGTAACACGACCTATACGGACACGTTCTCAGATGATAATGTTTATTATGTAAGTGGAGAGGGTGTGGATGCGAAATATCACCCGTTGGTTTATTATGCTGATAGCAGTTCTGGTACCGATTTTTACCAATATGCAAAAGCTTGGTACATTGGATCTGCTCAGCAGAATGGAACTCAGCTTACCATAAATCTAAAAAGCTCGAGTGCCATTGATAAATTCGTATACTACACTGCTGTTCCAGTGGCTAAGATAGCATCCAGTCTTGATGCTGATGGAAACCTTGTTAACAGAGTTTCAAAAAATAGCGAAACCTCAACAATTGCTACATTGAAAGTGAACGGTGATGTACCAGACACAGAGACAGAACCAATCCAAAAATCAGCAGAAGCAGCCGGTCAGGGATTGATCAAGTATAGTATCAATTTCAATCCGGATGGAAAGAAGCTCTCCAATTCTGATAACGGAACAGTGGATATCACTGATGTGCTGTCGTTCTTAGGTGGTAAGCACGGAGAGAGCAACACTGATATTTCTCTCGATGAGTTGAGCTTTGAATTGGACGAAATTGATATGTACCCACTTGTTGGCGATGAAGCGGATACAAGTAATTCCATGAAAGCACAGCTTGGATACACGGTGGAGTATAAGACGGAGACAGCCCAGCAGATGGATGTCTCGAAATGGGCGAAATACGATACAGACGGAAAGATATGGAGAACAACTGCACTTTCACCGGGCGATCAGCTTACTTTGGTATTGAAGTATCAATCATCTAAATCAAATAATCAGCTGAATTTATTTGCTAAGACGGTCAACAATGAGAATTTAGGACAGGTCGATATCGGATATAATAAGCTGAGTTTGGATCAAAGTAGTGGTATTACAGAAGTGAGCATGACAGTACCGTCAGCTTCTGCCTATGTATATGAGCTAAATGATTATCAGAGTTCGTTTGAAATTGTCTCCGCAACGATAACCAAAACGGTTCCCGCAGTTCTCACCCTCACTGTTCCTGATGAAACGCCGGTGCAGATCGTATATTCCTACCGTGTCGACGGCTGGACTCCCAATGCAACTGGTAATGCGGCGAATGATGATGTGGTGAAATTCGGCAATACAGCATCGTTTGAAGAAGCCAACGGCGACGGTGATTCGAGCGTTGACGAAAATGACTTGAATACATCGGGTGCAAAGGTACAAGCGCTTCGCTATCCGAAGATCTACAAGACGGAATATGGCAATGACAATCTGGATTATCTGAGTGCTTCGTTTGCAGTTGCTAAGTATGATGTGGAAACAAAGCAGTGGGTATATCTGAAAAGCATTAGAACGATCACCACTGGTGCAGGTACGACGAGCGAAAAGAATCATCGTGAATTAACATTCCCCGATTCGCCTTATACCGGTTATCTTGAGGCAGATGACAAATATCCTACGGGTACGGCACTCCTGAAGTTTGCTGAGAAGGACGATGAATCCACAAAGGATGACAAGGAGAATGTTCACGAATTTGACCTAAAGAGTAACACACTCTATAAGTTTGTTGAGATTGTCGCTCCGACTGGCTACACGCAGCCGAATTGGACAAATCGAACTTTGACAGATAATGCGAGCTTTGTTTTCTATTACGCCTACGATGATTTTGACCGAACAAAGGCTCCGGCAGAAGCAAAAGGCAATATTAACTCGATCACTGAAGGCAAAAGAATTAACATTAAGAACAGCAAGAACATCACGATTCAGGCAGAGAAGACATTCAGTGGTTCTGACGATAAGCTACCGCAAGTATCTGAAGTAACTTTCAGATTGTACTGGGCAAACAACAAAAAAGGCACCGGTATGAAGCTTGTTACGAGTGATACAATAGATGTAGCAGCTAACTATGATCCTGTTAAAAAAATCGAATATAAGGCAGAGAATGAGACAAATACAGCAACATGGAGCGATTTGCCAACAGGTAATAGGGGAAGTGCGGTTTACTACTTTGTACGCGAGTGGAGCTACAAGGATAAAAATGGTACGCTCTATACCTACGATGAGGCCACAGGAAAGTATCTGAACAATGGAACTGAAGGTCCCTTCAAGCCAGTATATACTGGAAACGGTGCTAATACTGATGGTACAACAGTTCACGTCAATAACTCTGAGGGCATCGTTGTTAAGAAGCTATGGGTCGATTTGAATGGCCGACCGGTGACACCGCCGAAGGATGTGGATTCAAACAATCCGATGGCAGTTGGATTTACGGTCTACGGTATCAAAGGCAGCAGTAAAATTGAGCTTGATCTTCCTGTTAAACAACTGACATCCACATCTACAACCCCATACCAATATGTGCTTCCTACTGAAGTCAAAGGCACAGATGGTGAGACATATCATTTAGCAGAGTTTGACAATTTTGAGATTCGGGAGAATCTTACAACAGAACAGAAAACTTCGATGTATGGGCGGTATTTATCACCGCAAACGAATCGAATTATCGAAAACGGTACGGGTGTTCTCGAAATCATCAATACGGACATCAGCTCTGATACAACGGATGCAGTCGTACAGAAGGTCTGGAAGGACGGAGACAAGGATCACAGCAACGATACACTGACGATGATGCTTGTGCAGTCTACCAGTTCCAACCTTACGAATGAGCAGCTTAGTCAAATTGCGGCAGGAGCTGCGGTGGATGGTGTGTTTACCAGTAATTACATCAAATCCAACGATAAGGTAAAGCTGATAAAGAAGGGTAGCTCTACAATCCTGACATTTGATAAGGACATAAAGAGCATAACCAGTCTGCCGGAAGGTATTACAGAATCTCATGGCAATAAGAATGTAACATTTAATGGAACAGAAATTACCAGCGGTGAGATTACAATTACATTTGATGATGACTCAACACAGGAGATCACACTTTCTGTGATCGACTATGAAGTGACACTCGGCAAGCAGACAGATGAGAGTGTGCTGTGGAAGTATACATGGTCTGACCTTCCCTATAGTGATGGTGAAAACAATTACTATTACTATGTCGTAGAGAAGTCCGTACCGGATGGTTACACAGTCACATACAGCAAAACGACAACATCTGCCGGACAGGTAACCACAATCACCAACAGTCTTCCGACAGAACTGACAGTACAAAAGAAATGGTGGGATGCAGAAGGAAAAGAAATAATAACTGATTCTACAGCAGGCGGATATGACAGCACAAAGGTTGAGCCTCTTCCGGATACCATTCAGGTTCAGGTTTATCAGAAATTGAAAACGGAAACCATCGCCGGAGAACTTCATCTTGATAAGCCGTCAGCGATTAAGGTTGCAGCGTATGGGGACTCGATTACAAAGGGTACATATGAAGGCTATGTAGCTGAAGTGAATACGTATCCCAATCTGTTGCAGAGTGATTTCCTAACTTCTGAAACCGGCTACAATAACTCAAATGTTTACAAAGTTGCTGAAAACGGACGTAAAATCGATGACATTAGAGGACAGATTCAGTATGATTCCAGCATCTCTTCTGCTGACATTATCTGTGTGATTGCCGGAACGAATGATATCATCAATTCTGATGTTGCGATCACTTCAGACTCTGGGGATTCCTTGGAGAGCAAGATGCGAAATCTGATTGATAGCTTTATAGGAGATTCGGGAGCGGCAAAGGATGATGCTGTGCTAATGATTGGTAAGATCCCACGTTTTATGGCTCTTACATGGAGCAACAGCAGAGACATCGCACAGTCCTACACAGGTAACTCCGCTGCAAATGAAGTTCCCATTCAGAAGGCTTGGGATGATCTGGTCAGTGAATACAACACAATGCTGACGAATCTCGTGAGCGAATATAAGCAGCAAGGCAAGAATATCGTGCTGGTTGATGTGTATTCGGCAGTAGGAAACAACTTGGTCGATGGCTGTCACCCTGATGCTACGGGCTACAGAGCAATTGCAAACACATTCTATACGGAGATCAATAAAATCTATGTGGGTGCAGATGCGACCACAAGAGAAAACCCCACCGACATCTCCATGCCGGGAACAGACGCTGACATCTCGACACAATTCAGCGGAACGCCGTACGGAACCTACACGCTTGAAAAGTCTAACGGCTATCGGCTTGCAATTCCTGACCTTCCTGAAAAGAATTCACTTGGTGTAGAATATGTTTACTATATCAAGGAGCTTGGCACACACGTTCTCGGCTCCGGCGGTACATTCTACACACTGTCCGAAAACGACAAGCAGTATATCAGCAAGGTCACCTACGAGCATAACGGACAGCTTGCAGCTGACAGCGGAACAGTCACGATCAACAACACGATCAAGACAACAGAGCTGAGTATCAAGAAGATATGGGACGATACAAACGATCATACTGGAGATAACATCAAAGTTCGGTTGTACCGTGAGACGATTGCTGATTCCGAGAACGCACAGAAGAACCCACTTACGCTTGCATTGAATGTAGAGGACGGAAGCACGATTCAGATACCGATTGGAAATACGGACGGGATTGAAATCACATCAAACAAGGCTGTTAAGTCTGCGGTAAACAACGACAAAGCTAACGAAGGCGGCGGCGCAGTAGCAGCGGCACAGGACAGCAGCCAAAAAGTATGGAAAATCAAACCCGCAGAGAGTACAGAAGGTGCAAAGGGTGCGAAAGTCGGCGATAGGACTACAGTTACTTTCACAGACGGCAGCGGTCAGAAGATCACGGTGAATGTGGAGATCGTAGATAACCCGACACTGGCGATAACGCTGAGTTCCGCTCAAGCAACGATGGGGACATCGGGACCGAACGTGGCGAGCATTCAGTTCACGCCGCCGGGTGAGGATACGCCAACTACACTGAATGCAGCAGATGTGACATTTACAAGTAATGACACGGGTATTCTGACAATTGATGCTAACGGTGTGATTACACCTGTAAGCTATGGTGAAACATATGTCACTGCATCGTATACTTACAATGGTATACCGGTGATATCCAATCAGGTATCTGTTTCTGTAGTTTATCCTAACTTCACAGCTGATGATATAATGGTTGCAGTGGATGGGACGGCACAGATTCAGCCATCCCCGAATTATGGGACATTCACCTATGAATCCCATGATGAAGGTGTTGCTACTGTTGACAACAACGGAAATGTGGAAGGCGTTGCAGAAGGCGATACAAAGATTACTATTACGAGAACTGATGATAATTCGACATATGAATTGAACGTTACGGTTTTCGATAATAGCTCACAGATTTTGACGCAGTCTACAACATATGGGTTGAATGCTCGCACTTGGCATGAAATCCCAGTGCCTTCTGACTACAGCACAAAAGAAATAAGCAATGTATCGACATATTTTAGAAATTCACTGAATGGGCAATATCCCGATTACAATAATGACACAAATACCTATCTCAAGCCGGATAGCCTTAATAACAATAATACTTATACTACGAATGATAACATTGCTATAAGAGGTTATTCGCAAGGGACTACTGGAATTACTGGTGTTGGTTGCTGGACATCTCGACCTACTGAGATTCAAAAACTTGTAGTTATTTTCACAGATGGATCGACTTATACCATTAACAACACAAATTATAGCTCTGGTGGCGGAAATGAAAGTGGCGGTGGAGGAGATAACAACGATAATCAAGAGACTGATGATATAAAGTCAGTCAATTTTACGGCAACTGATACAAATAATAAGATTGCAAAACTTCCGAGCAGTGTCAAGATTCCGGCTAACTCAAAAGTAAGCATAAATATTGAAGATGTAAATGGTAATTCCAATCAGTATTTTGAGATTGTAGTATCTGGAAATACAAGCAGTGGCTGGGCAAATCTACCACCTAATGATAAAGGTTACAACGGATATACGAATAGCGAAGGTAAAGCTACGGCTATTATTGATGTTCCAAGTGAGCTATCCGATGTTGAATTTCAAGTATGGTGGTATAATGGCTGGCAAAATAGCATAGGTTTGAAGATAAATAGCTATTCTGTTAGCACAGATTCTTCAGGCACTCTCAATACTCAATCCCGCAAACTCCTCTCCCGCTTCACCTCTAACACGCTCCGTCTCGGTGCAGCGCTTAACTACACATCGCAGCCACTGAGTGCATCGAACGGCACAGAGGACACACAGGCAGTAACCGCCGACTTCAACGAAAGCGGCTTCATGGACATCACGATGACATCAGCCAACAGCTGGCAGAAGCTGGTCACAGGACTCCCTGTTTACAAGGTGAACACTGACGGCACGCTGCAAAGCTACTACTACTGGGTTGAGGAAATTGAGATCAACGGAAAGACGGTTGCAGGATATACCGTGAGCTACTCGTTCACAGATGGCGAAAGCGAAACGGACTACAGCATCAAAGCTGCAAAGCCCGGTGATAACCCGCTTATTACCATTAAGAACACGCCCATGGAGTCTGACTCCGTCGAACTCCCCGAATCCGGCGGCACAGGCACGCGCATCTACTACATGGTAGGCGGATTGCTGCTGCTGTTATCCGCAGCCGGATATGCAACGATCAGGCGCCGGAGGTGGTATTCTGGATAGACACCGGAAGGCACGTGATACAAGAAAACGAACGCAGTAAGCCCCGTCCGGGGCGGCCCCCGTCCCGGACACGACTACAATGATAAGGAGAATTATTATGAAAAAAACAAGAAGAATCGCAGCGATGATCGCAGCTTTGACACTGGCGGCTACACTGGCAGCCCCGAGCTTTATGATGACGGCAAGTGCGGAAGGCTACACGGTAACTATCAACGACAACGGCAAAGTTTCCGCAAAGACACATTCTTTCAGTGCATATCAGCTGATTGCTGGTACTCCGAATGAAGAAGATAATGCTCAGACGCTTACTGGTACTGATAGTGCTTTCACTTGGGGTGCTGCGCTGGATACTGCCACAAAGCAGGATGCGTTTATCACTGTAGTGAAGACAGCCTTTGCTTCTGATTCTACTAAGACGAAGGTAGCGGCACTTCAGCCCTCGACAGCTGAATCCCCTGCTACACCATCAACTCCGTATCAGGTTGCAGAAGCTCTTGGCGAACTCACAAGTGCAGCTGATGCTGCAAAGTTAGCAGCAGCAATTGACGCCATCTCCTCCACTTTGACGGCTACTCAGACCTATGCGGGAAATGGTGATGCCGCAACGCTTACTGGACTCAATGGTGGTTACTACTTCATTAAGGATACTACAGAAATTGGTTCTACAAGCAACGATGCTTCTTCTAAGTTTATTCTTCAGGTTGTTAGCAATCAGACAGTAAAAATCAAGACCGATGCGCCGACACTTGAGAAGAAGATTTGGCATAATGATTCCACAACAGACGCACCGAATACAGAAAATAATACAGCTCCTACGTTTAATACGACTGTGACCGGTAATGGCTGGGCGGATGTCGGTGACAACCAGATCGGTGATACTGTGTACTACTGCATCAAGACTTACATTCCGGATATGTCCGAGTATGAGACATACAAGTATCAGATTAACGATACTTTCAGTGAGGGTCTTACTTACGACGCAACTGCTGGTGTAACTAAGATTGAGGTCTTTGATAAGAATGGCGCTTATGTGACAGACCTTACTGCAGAGACAACTGATACAGGTGTCGCAAAGCCGGATGTTACTGCAAGTGGACAGACGTTGACAGTGAACTTTGTTGACCTCAAGGAGTGCTTACTGGCAAGCAGTGATATTACTGATTTGACTAATGTTACCGGCGGTTATATCTACACTTACTATCAGGCTACCCTCAATGCAGATGCTCTCGTTTCTGGTGGTGTTAATGGTCAGCAGAATAACCCCAACACAGCAAACCTGACATACAGCAATAACCCGAATCAGAGCGGTTCTGGCGATAACAGTACCAGCAATACTCCTGATGATACGGTTTATGAGTGGACATATACTTACGAAATTGACAAGACGGATGAGAACAATCAGCCCCTCGCAGGTGCAACATTCTCTGTGTCTGTTGGTAGCAGCAAGCTGTATTTTGTACCGTTGACAGGCGATGCTCTTACTGCTGCACTCGCAAAGGTTAAGACCGCTGATGATACTCCCCTGACTGCATCGAACGATACGCTTTACTATCGTGTGGCTAAGTCTACGGACGCAAATGCAACTCAGACAATCGGTGATGCCAACGATACAACCCATACAAAGTATTATCTGATTGGTCTGGACGATACCAAGACTTACAGCATTGCCGAGGAAAGTGCTCCTGCTACTTATTCTCCAAAGACAACTGCTGATGAAAAGACAATTTCCGACACTTACAACGCAACAGGCAATGAACTGGCAACGTTGAACGGTGAAGATGCTGGCGGTCTCGGTGTGGATACTATTCAGAACTTCAAGAACTCCACCCTCCCCTCCACCGGCGGCATGGGCACGACCCTCTTCGTAGTCGGCGGCGGTGTGACTGCTGTTGCAGCCGGCATCTACCTCATCTCCAAGAAGCGCAGCAAGGAGGAGGAGTGATCCTTCCCGGCGCATGATCGTCTGATCTGAATCCACCCATCGCCTCCGGGGCTCCCCCCGGAGGCGGTCAGGGAGAAATCCACAAGGAGCCCGCCATGCATAAAAAACGTGATGTGATAACGACTGCTGTGTTTGGCGTGCTCTTTCTTGTGGGTCTCTCCGTGATGCTCTATCCGACATTCTCCAACTGGTGGAACCAGAATATGGTTACGCATTCCATATCCACCTACAAGGAAGCCGTCGCGGTCATGGACACCGGCGAGACCGAACGCCTCCTCCAGGAGGCGTATGCCTATAATGCCGACCTCGCCCGGCTCTATGCGCCCTTCTCCAACTTCGAGGAGATCGAGGGCTACGACGACATCCTCAATATCTCCGGCACCGGCATCATGGGCTATGTCTCCATCCCCGTCATCGGCGTCGAGCTGCCCATCTACCACGGCACCAGCGAGGGCGTGCTCCAGATCGCCTCGGGCCATATCCAGGGCTCGAGCCTGCCCGTCGGCGGCGCGTCCACCCATGCCGTCATCTCCGGGCACCGGGGACTCCCCTCCGCCCGCCTCTTTACCGACCTCGATCAGATGGTCGTCGGCGACGTCTTTACCGTCAACGTCCTCGATCAGGTCCTGACCTATGAGGTCGAGGAGATCTTCATCATCCTCCCGACCGACGTGTCCCAGCTCTCGATCATCCCCGGGGAGGACTACGTCACACTGATGACCTGCACCCCCTACGGCATCAACACCCACCGGCTCCTTGTCCGCGCCAGGCGCATCGATACCATCTACGACCGCTCCGTCAAGGTCCCCGCCGATGCCGTGCAGATCGACCCCATGAACGTCATCCCCTTCGCTGCCGTCCCGCTCCTTTTGCTGCTGTTCCTTGTCTGGTACCTTACCGGCAGGCTCCGCCGCAAACGGCTCCCCGCGGACGTCAGATACAAAATACACCATCACTTTTGAAAGGAGGCAGGAACATGATACCGCACGTTTTGCGCAGATGCAGTGCGCTGCTTTGCGTACTGGGGATCCTGCTGTGGTGCGCTGCCGGCACCCTGCTCTATGTTTCTGCTGAGGGATCCGGCAGCCTTACCCTTGTCAGCGTCAAGGACGATGTCATCATCTCCGACATGGAGTGGAACCTCTACTACGTCGGAAACCTTCAGTCCGTCGGGGATCCCCCGGAGGAGAAATTCGTCTTTGCCGCCCCCTTCGACGGCTACCATGTCTCCGTCGGCGATATGTCCGCCTCGGCGCTGACCGATCTTGCCGGCACGCTTGACGTCTATGTCCGGCTCGATCACGCGGCGCCCCTCCAGAGCGGCAGGACCGACAAGAACGGCCGCATCACCTTCCCGGATCTGCAGGAGGGCATGTACCTGCTCAGCCCCACCCCCATGGCCGCCGAGCCCTATTCCCTCGACTCCGATCCCATCATCGTCTCTCTCGACGGCAAGACCAATTACCTCTACGACGCCTACCCGAAGATCCGCTTCGATACCCTCGACGGCAGTGAGGTCGATTATACCGTCAAGAAGGTCTGGGCGAACGACGAGACCCAGCCCTGGCGAAGGAGCACCTTCATCACCGTCGAGCTCTACTGCGACGGCACCCTCAACCGCACCGTCACCCTCAATGAGGCCAACGACTGGACCTATGAATGGACCTCCGATAACACCAAGAAATGGCTCATCAAGGAGAAGGTCGTTCCGCCGAATTACGTCGTGACCTACCGCAGCAATGTGGCGCAGTACATCATCGTCAACACCTTCGAGAATCCCGAGGGGGACAGCTCCTTCACCGATGTGCCGCGTGAGACGAATGACGACAGCTTCACCGAGGCCGTCGGCACCTCCATGTCCGACAGTGTCTTCACCGATGGGACGGGTGAGAGCCGCAGTGCGCAGACGGATGTGGTCCCGCCCTCCACACGGAGCAGTGAGGACCGCAGTGTCGGGACCGATGCGACCGCCGCCACCGCCGCAAGAGCCACAGAGGAGAGCGATGCCGTGCCGCAAGAGAGCGGCAGCATAGAGGGCTCGTCCCCGTCATCCGGTGTGCCTTCTCCGAACGCCTCGGATGAGACGCCTCCCGCAGTGCCCCCGCGTGCCTCCGATGTGCAGGAGATCGAGCATATCTCCCCGCTCACCGAGGTCACGGATACCACGTCCTCGACCGATACGACCACCACGGCAGTGGTGTCCTCCGGATCGGATTCGACCGAGAAGCTCCCCCAGACCGGACAGCTCTGGTGGCCCGTACCCGTGCTTGCCGCCGGCGGCCTGATCTTCCTTGGCGCAGGACTTTGCATCGGCAGGAAGGGAAAAGAATGAAAATAGCGAAATATAGCTGTTTTGCAATAGGAACAGCGCTGCTTCTGACAGCGTTGTTCCTTGTTTTGCATAATACTTCCGAGGACCGCCGCAGCGGAAAGCAGGCGCAGGAGCTCCTGGATGTGCTCCTCGAGCAGATCCCGGAGGCGCCCGCACAGGAGACGCTCCCCGCCGGGGGCGACCTCTTTGCGGAGTATGTGCAGGAAGCCGCTACAGAGCCCGTGATCGAGGTGGACGGCAGACAGTACCTTGGCATCGTGACGATCCCTTCCCTCGGGATCGAGCTGCCGGTGCTCGCCGACTGGAGCTATCCGGACTTAAAGCTTGCCCCGTGCCGGTACCGCGGCAGTGTGGACGGCGGGGACCTCATCGTGGCAGCGCACAACTACCGCTCCCATTTCGGGACGATCGGCAGCCTGTCCACGGAGGACCGGATCCTCTTCACGGATGCGGCGGGGTATGTGCATACCTATGAGGTGGACAACATCGAGCAGATCCCCGGGACGGACATCGAGCGGATGGAATTCGGCAGCGGCGAGGACTGGGACCTGACCCTGTTCACCTGTACGCTCAGCGGCCAGAGCCGCGTGACCGTGCGGGCGCGTCTTGTACAGTAGCATGGGAAGGAGGCACGCATGAAACGAATACTGACCCTTCTGGCAGCGCTCGCAGTGTGCCTTCTGTGCGGGTGCAGCAGGCTTTCGGAGGAGGCACTCGCGCCCCTGCTGGGACTGAGCTGGTTCATGTCCGAGCAGGAGGTGCGCGATGCGCTGGATACCCTCACCTTCGAGCAGACGCGGGCATCGGAGGACGGGCAGACGATGCTCGATTTCACGGATGCCGTGCTGTTTGAGACCGATTGCAGCCTGACGCTGTGCCTGACCGGTGCGGGCCTCATCGGCCTGAATTATCACGATACCGCGCATTCCCGGACCTACCGGGAGTGGCAGGCCGAGCTCGAGCAGTACTACGGCGTGCCCACGGAGCAGGGGAGCGGTATGGCCTCCTGGTACCAGAATCCCGTGGGAAAGAACACCGCAGTGTACCTGTTCAACCTCGAGGAGGGTGTGCAGGTGTCGTTCTATGCGGACAGCACCACCCCCGACAAGGAGGAGGGCGAGGAGGAGGTCCGGGTGATCCCCACGCCGGAGCTGCGCACGCCCATTGTCCCGGTGACCGAGGAGGCACCGGCCACTTTGCCCCCGGCAGCTGATGAGACACCCGTCATTGAGGTCATCAATCCCACCGGGGAGGGGGCACAGGAAGCCGCACCCCCGGAGGCGGTGCAGGAGGAGACCCCGACGGACACGCCGCATACCCTTGCACCAGGTGAGACGGCCGCCTCGACTGCCGTGCGTGCGGCGCGGAGCACAAAGCGTGCCGATGCCCACACGACAGCGCAGACTGAGCGCACGGGAGCGCCGGCATCGGAGACCCGGACCGCCGCCGTGCTCCGGACAAGACCCGCCATGGAAACGCAGGCGGTACGCAGCACGGAGCCCGCTGCGGCAAGGACGACCGCGGTTCCGCGCAGTACCCGGCCGTCAGCAGAGCGCGTGACGGAGGCCGTGACGGAAGTCCCCACGGAGGTCGAAACGCAGATCCCGACCGAGGAGGTGCTCGACCTGACCTTCTATATGGATCCGGATGCGGCACGCACGCAGATGCACCGCTATGCGCAGCGCTATGAGTACCGCACCGAGGAGCCCGGACAGCCCTGGGAGCTCATCATGGAGTACGGGAATGTCCCCTATGAGGGGCAGAACTGTGACGTGGTGCTGTGCTTTACCAGTCTGGGACTTGTGGGGATCAACTATTTCGATGCCGATGCCGGCAGGTTCGATGCGTGGACCGAGCGGCTCGGGACACTCTACGGCGAGCCGGATACCGCGCAGTACGACTATGCCGCATGGAGCGGCGACCCGGTGGGTGTCAATACGATGATCTATGTGTTCCAGCTCGAGGACGGCGTGCAGATCTCGTTCTTTGCCGACGATACCGGCTCGGAGCTCTCGTGACAGCCCAAAAAAGAAAATGCCCCTGCATCCACATGAATGCAGGGGCATTTGGTTTATTCGATGGCAATATATTTCTGCTCCGGTGCAGCGGGCTGCTTTTTCGGGATGGAAAGCCTGAGCACACCGTCCGTGAAGCGGGCGGCGATGTCCTCCTCGGAGACCTCCTTGCCCACATAGAAGCTGCGGCTGTAGCTGCCGGAAAAACGCTCCCGGCGCAGGTACTTCTCGTTCTCGTCCTGCTCGTCGCTGCTCTGCGATGTGACCGCACTGACCGTCAGATAGCCGTCATGCAGCTGTGCCTTGACATCCTCCTTGCGAATGCCGGGAAGGTCGATCGCCAGCTCGTAGCCGGTCTCGCTCTCCTTGACATCGGTCTTCATGGCCGGCACCTGTGCGTGCGGCAGAATGCCCAGCGGTGCATCAAACAGGTCATCGAATCCGTTCCTTCTGAAAACTTCGGGTACAAACATAGGTCAAAACTCCTTCCGATCTTGATGATACGAACCGGTCAGAACGCTCCCGGAGATTCCCCTCCGTCTGTGTTCTTCCCCTGTTCTGTCCCTATTATACCACCCGAAATTAGCACTGTCAAGGGGAGAGTGCTAATTTTCAGAAGAGCGTCACAATCTTTCACGGCATTTTCACAGATCCGGTCCTTCATCGAGGGTGTGCAACGCCCGGCTTCGTTTCATGATCGCTTGCATGGCTGTTTCTCCCTACACGCTGTCGTTTTGTGTGCGTTTTTGCATCACCCGATGCGGAATATCTGCCTATATTATGGCAGATACCTGTCACTTTTGTGAGTACCTGCGCGAAAATATGCGGATGGAGCCGACTTCCCGGAAAATGTTGTCGATAGGGGCTTGAAAAATGCGGTGCCATGTGCTATAATATAGGTGAAGCTGCGTTTTTGCGCAGAAAAATATTTGGAGGTTTTTGATTATGGGAATGTTTGACAAGCTGATCGCCAATCTGCGGTCCTCGAAGAAGACCATCGTGTTCACCGAGGGCAATGATGCCCGCATCCTGTCCGCAGCAAGCAAGCTCCTCAAGGAGGAGCTGATGGGTGTGATCCTGTGCGGCAATGCCGATGAGGTAAAGAAGGCCGCTGCCGACGGCGGCTTCGACATCACGGGTGCCGAGATCGTGGATCCTGCCACCTATCCGGAGATGGATGCCCTCGTTGCCCAGATGGCAGAGCTGCGCCGCGGCAAGATGACCGAGGACGAGTGCCGCGCAGCACTCTCCAAGTCCAACTACTTCGGCACCATGCTCGTCAAGGCCGGCAAGGCCGATGCGCTGCTCGGCGGTGCCACCTATTCCACGGCCGATACCGTAAGACCGGCTTTGCAGATCATCAAGACCAAGAAGGGCTCGAATCTGGTCAGCTCCTCGTTCATCCTCTTCCGTGAGAAGGACGGCGTGGAGGAGAAGATCTCCATGGGCGACTGCGCCATCAACCTCGGCTATACCGACAGAGTGGACAAGGAGGGCAATGTTGTGCTCAGTGCGGCACGCCAGCTCGCCGAGGTCGCTGTGGAAACCGCAAGAACAGCCGCTTTCTTCGGCATCGATCCCAAGGTCGCCATCCTCAGCTTCTCCACCTACGGCTCCGGCAAGGGCGGTACCGTGCAGCTGAGCCATGATGCCGTGGCCGAGGCACGCGCACTCGATCCCACGCTCACCGTGGACGGCGAATTCCAGTTCGATGCCGCTGTCTCCGCCGAGGTCGCCAGGACCAAGTGCCCGGATTCCAAGGTCGCAGGGCAGGCAAACACCTTCATCTTCCCGCTCATCGAGGCCGGCAACATCGGCTATAAGATCGCACAGCGCCTGGGCGGCTTTGAGGCCTACGGACCGATCCTCCAGGGCCTGAATGCCCCCATCAACGACCTGTCCAGAGGCTGCACAGCCGACGAGGTCTACAAGATGGCCATCATCACCGCCGGCATGGCGTAAGGCTTTTTTGATCGGAAGTCCCGGACACTGTCCTGTCCGGGACTTCGTTTTGGGGGGATACAGCATCTGTTCATGATACGGAAACAATATATCCATAGAAAGTTCAGAAAAATGTTCCGGAATGGACTGTACATCCCCTTGCGATCCATGCTATAATATAAGGTGGTAAAGAATCTGCACACACAGCGGGAAGGGGGTGCGGTATGCAGGACGACATCCTACAGGAGCAGTCGGGGAAGATCATCGATGTGGTGGAGGACTTTGTCTGCCCGCAGCAGACGGACGGCTACCGCACGGCCTTCCGGAACTGGCGGCGGCGCAGGGGGAACCCCTATGCACTGTGCTTTACACGCAATCCGAAGGAGTCCTCCTTCTCGGAGGACCGCACGGCGGTCAAGGAGACCCCGGCCCATGCCGAGCAGGCCGTGCTGGGCAGACTCGGGTATCTCATCGGCTTTGCACTGCTCATGTATCCCTTCGTGGAATATGTCCTGCAATGGGTGACCGTGACGGTGCTGCAGGCCACGGGGGCACATATCGAGATGGTGTTCTGGGACGCAGTCAGCTGTTCGGCAACGAGCAGGCGGTGTTCTGGCTGGCGGCCGTGCTGTATGTGCTCAAATACAGCGTGCCGGCGCTGGCGATCGCCGTGATGCTCCGGCTGCCGCTGCGGGTGGCCTATCCCATGCATCTGCACAGTCAGGAGATGCTGCTGCACGGCTTCGGCGGGATGCTGATGGTCAGTGCGCTGACCGGCGCACTGTTCATCCGACATTCGGCGGACCTCGAGCGCTACCGCGTGCTCTCGGACGGCAGTACCGACAGTGACAGCCGTCTGGTGGTCTACCTGCTGCTGTCCATCTTCGTGCTGCCCCTGGCCGCGGAGATCCTGCTGCACGGACCGCTCTTCCAGGTGCTCCGGCAGTTCGGGGACGGCTTTGCGGCGATCACGGTCTCCCTGCTCGCAGCCCTCCTGATGCACCATGCCGCCGATGGCATCCGCATGGGACTTGTCACGCTGGTGCTGTCGTACTATCTGCTGCGCACGGGCAGCTTCTGGGCGGCCGCATGCCTGCGCGTGGTCCATGAGATCTTCCTCTTCGGACTGTACTGCCTGGGGGCCTTCGGTGAGATGTACACCCTGCGATGGTGGCTGACCCTGCTCATCCCCTTCCTGATCGGGGCGGCGATCATGCTGCTGGCAGGACGCCTTGCCGGGAATGCAAGACGCCCCGGCTACCGGAACCGGACATACCTGCGCTCCTATGAGAAGGGGTATGCCATGTTCACCACACTGCCCATGGCGGCGTTCGTGCTCGTCAGCATGGTGCTGACGGTGACCACCGCCATGCTCGGATAGGGGGTGCCGCCATGCCGGGGGAGGAGCGCTTCATGCGCCGTGCGCTCGAGCTGGCCGCACAGGCAGCGCAGAACGGCGAGGTCCCCGTGGGCTGCGTGATCGTCCGGCGCTCAACGGGCGAGATCGTCGGCGAGGGCTGTAATGCCCGGGAGGGAGCATGCCATGCACTGGCCCATGCAGAGCTCATCGCCATCGATGCGGCGTGTCGGCGCCTGGGCGGCTGGCGGCTGCCGGACTGCGCGATGTATGTCACACTCGAGCCGTGCCCGATGTGCAGCGGCGCCATCATCCAGGCACGGATCGACGAGCTGTACTTCGGCGCAAGTGACCCCAAGAGCGGGGCGGTGATCTCCGTCGAGCGCATGTTCGATCTGCCGTATAATTACCGTCCCCATGTGGAATACGGTATGCTCGGAGAGGAGTGCAGCGCCGTGCTTTCGGAGTTTTTCCGTGATCTGCGGGCAAGACGAAAAAATCCTGCCGGATAATGCTTGCAAAAGCGGAGAAAATATGCTATAATAGAGTTGCTGTGCAGATCTGCACACGGAACTTGCTTTGAAAGGAGAATCTGCGGCCGCACACCGGCTGCGGGGGATAATGCGTATGAATTGCAAAAAGGGAGTATGTCTGCTGCTCGGTGCCATGCTGCTGCTGGCAGGGGGCTGCAGCCATGACAGAAATACGGGGGACGAGACCTTCTATGACAGCGGACAGGCACCGCAGGCAACGGAGGCCGTCTACGAGGAGGTCAAGACCAGCATCGGTACGGCCGCGACCTACGGCGATATGACAATGACGGTCGATTCCGTGGATGACCCCGGCATCACCATCGAGCGCACCGGCAAAAAGGCCCTGTTCTTCCATGTGACCATCCAGAACGGCTCCTCGGAAACGGTGGGCGCGGGCTATCTGAACAACTTTGACCTGACCGTGGACGGGACCTACTACCAGTCCGACGAGTGCTGCACGATCCCGGCCATGAAGGAGCTGTACGACTTCTACGGCACGGAGGCCATCTCCCAGGACCTGGCACCGGGCGAGACGGCCACGGGCTATGTGGCCTGTGAGGTCGATCCGGATTTCAAGGAGATGGAGTTCCACTACATCCCCAAGACCACCGACAGAGGCTCCCATATCACGGTGCCGATCACAAGCGCGGACCTGACAAGCGTCAGCAAATAACAGAACGTAACATTTTGGAGAGGATCCGCCCCGGAATCGGGGACGGGTCCTCTTTGCTTTATACAAATTGTAGAACTATGCGCGATTTTCACAAAAATCATTGACAAACCGGTGGAAATATGCTATAGTAAAGACGGAAGCTTTGTGACAGAAGCTGAAGAATGTATAAGGGGGAATTTTTCATGAGAGCAAAAAGAAAACATATCTGCCGTATCCTCGCCGGGGTGTGCGCACTGACCATGTGTGCCGCCGCCGTGCCGGCATCGGCCGTGCAGGCTGTGACGGCTGCACCAATGCAGACCGTACAGGCACAGGCGACGCTGCAAACACGGGATATCCTGTGCCGGAACGAGGATGTCAACCGCTGGGAGTCCGAGCATTTCCAGTTCATCTGGGGCAAGAACGGCGCGGATTCCTCAAAGATCACCGAGAGCTTTTTGCAGGAGAATGCCAAGAATCTCGAGGCCTGCTGGGATGTGTACATGAACGACCTGGCCATGGATCCGCCCACACAGTCCGTGAATCTGGATCTCCGGGACGGCAACGAGTACAAGGTCAATTTCTACCTGTCCGGCACGGGCCTGAGCAATTTTACCGATGACTGGGCCTATATGGCCTATGACAGCCAGGGATTCCCGTACATGTTCTGCTGCGTGGGTGCGATGCAGAATTCGCCGAATCCGTCCTGGGTGCTGCCCCATGAGTTCGGACATGTCGTGACCGCCGCACAGCGCGGGTGGAATTCCAATGCCTATGCCACCTCCCTCTATGAATCCGTGGCCAACTGGTACCGTGAGCAGTTCCTGGCATCGGATTACTACAGCCAGTGGGCCTCCGTCACCGGCACCACGGACTATTTCGAGACCTATATGAAGAACCTGTGCTTTACGCCCATCTCCGGCCGTGACAATTATTCCGCATGGGTGTTCTTCCAGTATCTGACGGAAAATCCCGACGATCTGGGCAACTATGGCGCGGATTTTGTCAAGCGCCTGATGCAGGAGTGCGACACGACCGTGGACGGCGGCAAGGGCGAGTACCTCTACGATGAGGTCGAGCGCCTGGGCGGTACGGATATCAAGGATACCCTCGGCCATTATGCCAAGCGTCTGGCCACGCTCGATTTCAGACAGCAGAGCGAATACCGCCGCCGTCAGAACGAGCTTCTGTCGCAGAGCGCATGGAACTGGGGCGAGATCTTCACCGTGCTCGAGCAGGTGAAGGAGAACACCTACGCCGTTCCCACCGAACGCGCACCGCAGCAGTTCGGCGTAAACCTCGTGCCGCTTTCCGTGACGGGGGATACGATCACCGTGACGCTCGAGAGCCTCACGGATGTGGCCGGTGCGGACTGGCGTGCGTGCATCGCTGTCGAGCAGCGTGACGGGACCACACGGTATTCCGACCTGTTCAGCGACGGCGATACCATGTCCATGCGCTTTGACGCCTCCACGGACAGCGCCGCCTACCTGACCGTGACCGCCACCCCCGACAGCAATACCTATGTCAAGAGCCCCGTGGGCTGGCCGTACACCGAGAGTCCCTATGACGAGATCCATTTCCCGTTCGAGAACAAGACCCGCTATCCGTATGCCGTAACGATCGAGGGCGCCGGCATGCAGCAGACGCAGCCCTCCGCCGCCGCATCGCGGGGCAGCTACCATACAAACGGCGGCGGCTTTGTCGCATCGGGTGCGACCGTTGCAGACAGCGTCTATGTCGGCCCGAATGCCAAGGTGCTCGGCAATGCGACCGTCACCGGCAATGCCGTCATCGATGACTATGCCGTGGTCACGGGCTCTGCCAATGTCTCCGGCAATGCCGTCATCAAGGGCCATGCCATCGTGGCAGAACGTGCCACCGTCAAGGACTATGCCATCGTGGCCGACCATGCGGGCGTGATGGGCAATGCCGTGGTCTCCGGCAATGCCAGAGTGCTTGAAAGCGGCCTTGTGTTTGTTAATTATAAGGTCAGCGGCAATGCGACCGTCAAGGGCGTGGCGTTCGCACTCGGAGACGGCTCTGCCTCGAATCAGGCCGTGCTCGACGGCGACTGCTACGAGGACAACGGCCGGTCCCTCACACAGGGGACGATCTACGGCTGGACGACACCGGATAAATATGTCAATTCCCGGACCTACACGGACGGGCAGTACAATGCCCTCGAATTCTCCGAGGCAGGGAAAATGCAGAAGGATGTGCGCAATTCCACCTACGGCACGCTCATGAACGGCGCAGCCTGGGAGGAGACCCGCACCTCCGGCAGGGGCGTCATCACCTTTGACGGGAAGGATGACTGCCTCCTCGCCGACAGCTCCTATGCGGCGCTGCGTGAGGGCGAGTACCAGACGGCCGTGCTGATGCGGGATAACGATTTTAACGGCATCTTCCGCTTCGGCGATACCGATACCTCTGTGCTGCTCTTTGCAAAGGACGGCAGGATCACCTTCGGTGCGCAAAACGGCGGCACCGACGAGGCGGTGTATATCGATGATGCCTATGTGCCGGGCGAATGGGTGACGATCCGGGTGATCCTTGACGGCGATACCGCCACGCTCGTGACCAATAACGGCCGGGAGACCAAGACGGCAAGCGGTACGGTCACGGCCGATCCCGTGGATGTGCTCTCCGAGGATGCTGCCTACTGTCTTGGCGGATACAATTCCCAGTCCATGAACGGCTCGATGGATTATTTCCGAGTCTACTATAAGGCAGCCGGTGATCCGGAGTACTATTACACTGAGACCGAGGACATCTCCGAGGAGCCGACGGCACAGGAGAGTGCGCTTTCCGGATTCTCGGGCGACCTTGACGGTAACGGTGTGCTCAATGTGCTGGATCTGACGCTGCTCAAGCAGTATGTGTTGACCGGGCGTTACACCGCTGCGGAGCAGTTTGCAGGTGACTGCAACCGTGACGGCGTGCTGAGCCTGACGGACATCATAGCGCTCCAGCATTACCTTGTCGGTGACAGGACCGAGTATACCGGCCAGCACTATGAGGTGAATATTGCCTATTGACCGGCATCACAAAGCCCGCCCCTACGATACGGGGCGGGCTTTTATCGTGCAGGGGAGCTCGGCTCTCCGGATTCCCCGAACACCCCCGCCTTGCAGGGCACAGCATGTCCCGAGCAGGGTGCAGGGGCGGCAAGCCACTGCTGGGGGCAGGGGGCGAAGCCCCCCCACACATCCCCCTCCCTTCAGGGAGGGGGCAGGGGGAGGGCGCTCTGCCGGAGCCTCTCTCCAGAAAACAGATACCGGATGCCCCAAAAAACGCACCCCCGCCAAAGCAGGGGTGCGTTTTCTGGATGTTTACCGAGGCCTCAGGTGCTTATGCCTGCTGAGGAGCCTCTACGGGACAGACACCAGCGCAAGCGCCGCAGTCCAGACATACATCAGCGTTGATCTCGTACTTGTCGTCACCCTGAGAAATTGCGCTGACCGGACATTCGTCTGCACATGCACCACAGCTGATGCATGCATCTGTGATCTGATATGCCATACTAACACCTCCGTTTGTTCTTCAGGAGGGACGCCCCACCTGTTACTACTATTCTATCATATTTTCAGAAAAAATCAAGGGGTTTTTGAAAAAAACCTTTTTGGAGCATGAATTGGCGGAGAAGCGCTGCATCCGACTGGATAAAAGAACGATATGTCAAAAAATCCACATTTGGTTCAATAATTTAAGTAATACCACAATTTTCAGCAATTTCACGGAAATGTGCAGATTGTATAAGGGGCGTATCACATTTTTGTGTAAAATATTTGAAAAACGCTTGACAGATGGGGGGGATTGCTGGTATAATAATAATTGTATGGGTGCGCGGAGACGGACTGCCGTCCCCCGAGGGGGGACAGTGGAGAATCTGCACACTGCGGGGTTCACTATGATCCCATGATCCCATGCTGCCGCACCGTGCGGCAGTGAAGAAAGGCGGAGATTGATCTGAAAAGCAAGAGAATGCGGCTGGCGGGCTTTTTGCTCGCGGCGCTGCTGGCTTCGCAGGCAGCCGTGCTGCCGTTGCCGGCGCTGGCGGACAGTGCGGAGCCTTCCGATGCGGCAGTGCAGCCGGAGGAGGTACAGGCCGACCTGCTCTATACCGAGCAGCGGACCTACAGTGATTACTATGATACATATGCCGGGGAGGCCCGCCCGGATGCCGAGGTGATCGTCAGCGGTGACAGCTATACCGCCATGCACAGCGGCGAGGGCGAGGATGTGTCCGTGGGCAGCTACGGCGGGGAATATGAGGGCCAGGAGAACCGCGACAATGTCCTCATCTGGAACTCGGCGGACGGCGATGTGAGCTATACCGTGGATGTGCCGGAAACGGGCATCTATACCATGCGCTTTTCGTACCTGCCCATCCCGTCGAATATGGCGAACATCGAGTTCTCCATCCTCATTGACGGGCAGTCCCCCTACGATACGGCAAGCCGTGCGACCCTCAACAAGGTCTATGTCAACGCCGAGGAGATCCGGCTCGACTCGAAGGGCAACCAGGTCCGTCCGCCCCAGAAGCAGCTGGGCATGTGGATGGATACGCCCCTGCTCGACGTGGACGGCCTGTTCAACGATCCTTTGATCTTCTACCTCGAGGAGGGCAGCCATGACATCACCTTCGAGATCGCCAAGGGCTATTTTGCGCTGGAATCCTTCCGCCTGTGCAATCCGGAGGCACTGCCGGATTATACGGCCTACTGCCAGAGCGTGGACTCCGGCGTGACCGTCGATTCCACCCCCTCGACCTTCATCCGCATCGAGGGTGAGGCAGCGACCTATAAGAGCGATTCGACGCTCTACCCGACCTCCGACAATTCCAGCTATCTGGCCTCCCCCTCCAGCCCCTCCAAGACCGTGTACAACACCATCGGCTCGGGCAACTGGAACAAGGCCATGCAGACGGTCACCTGGACGGTGCCTGCCGCGGAGCTTCCGAATGACGGCTGGTACCGCATCGGCATCAAGTCCCGCCAGAACGAGATGCGCGGCTTCTACTCGAACCGCCGGCTCTATGTGGACGGGGAGGTACCGTGCGAGGAGCTCGATCAGATCAAGTTCTACTACGACTCCAAGTGGCAGGTCGTGTCCCCCAAGCAGGAGAGCGGCGAGGACCTGTATGTGTACCTGACGGGCGGTCAGGATCATACCCTGACGCTCGAGGTCATGCCCGGTGAGATCGGCGAGTCCATGCGCGTGCTCGATGCCGCCGTGCTCGACATCAATACCTACTACCGGAAGATCCTGATGATCACCGGTCCCTCACCGGATAAGTACACCGATTATTATGTGCATGAGCGCATCCCGGAGCTGGTTTCCGAGTTCGAGCGTCTCTCGAACGACCTCAAGCGCATCCAGAACGACATCGAAACGCTTGCAGGCTCCGAGGGCTCGGAGGCTGCGTCCCTTGAGCGTATGTACCTCGTGCTCGACAACTGTGTCGAAAAGCCGCTGAAGATCCCGGATTATCTGTCCCAGATCAAGGACAACATCACCGCGCTCTCCGCGTGGATGATCGACTACCGCGGCCAGCCCCTGGAGGTCGATTACATCGAGATCGCCTCCAAGGACCAGCAGTTCGGCACCGTCAAGGCGAACGTGTTCAAGTCCATGGGCTACAGCTGGAAGCGCTTCTACAGCTCCTTCTTTGAGGACTACACCAACCTCTCCGACGTCGAGAGCGGCGATGCGATCAATGTCTGGGTCAGCCTCGGCCGTGACCAGGCACAGGTCGTCAAGTCCCTCGTGGAGTCCGAATTCATGATGGAGTACGATACCGACATTGCCGTGAACCTCGTGGTCGGCGGTGTCGTGGAGGCCACACTCGCCGGCAAGGGACCGGATGTGGCGCTCTTCCTGGGCGGTGAGTTCCCCGTGAACCTGGCAGCCCGCGGCCTGCTGGTGGATCTGACCCAGTTCCAGGACTATGAGGAGGTCACCGGACGCTTCCAGGAATATGCGACCGTGCCCTACCAGTACGAGGACGGCTGCTACGGCCTGCCGCTGACGCAGAGCTGGGCCATGATGTTCTACCGCAAGGACATCCTCTCCGAAATGGGCTTTACGGCCCCGCCGGAGACCTGGGACGATGTGATCGACATGCTCCCCGCACTCCAGCGTAATTATATGTATATGGGTCTGGTGCTGCCGGTCGTATCCGGTACGAACGCCACCATCTCGGCGGCGACCGAATCCGGCCATACCTTTGCGACCCTCATGCTGCAGAATGACCTGAACTATTACAATGCGGATATGACGCAGACCAATTTTGACGACATCATCGCCGTCAAGGCCTTCGAGCAGTGGACGGATCTGTATACGAAGTACGGCTTCGAGCAGACCTACGACGGTTTCAACCGCTTCCGCACGGGTGAATATCCGATCGTCATCTCCGACTACTCGTTCTTTAACCAGCTCACTGTGGCCTCCCCCGAGATCAAGGGCCTGTGGAGCTTCACCAAGGTGCCCGGCACCCTGCGGGAGGACGGGACCGTCTCCCATGCGGTCAACTCCACCTCCTCCGGTGCGGTCATCTTCAACAAGTGCAAGGATGTGGACGGCGCCTGGGAATTCCTCAAGTGGTTCACCTCCACGGACGTCCAGGTCGAGTACGGCACCCAGATCGAGGGCCTGCTCGGTCAGCTCGGACGCTACACCACGGCCAACCGTGAAGCGCTCACCCAGCTGTCCTGGTCGAAGGAGGAGCAGCAGATCCTGCTCGATGCGCAGGATGAGCTCCGGGAGATCCCGATCATCCCGGCCTCCTATGCCGTGACCAGAAATGTCATGAATGCATTCCGTGAAACCGTCAACAATTATGAGAATCCCCGTGATACACTGCTCTGGTACAACCGTGACATCAACGCCGAGATCACCAGAAAGCGTGAAAACCTGGGACTTCCCACATAACTGTGACATCTATTTCTCAAGAAGGAGGGATCTCATTTGGATTCTGCTGAAATCGGCAAGCGCTCCAAACAGGAGGAGCGACGCCTCATCTGGCTGCAAGTGAAACAGAATAAGGAATGCTATCTGATGATGGCACCGTTCATGCTGGTGTTCCTGGTCTTTACCATCATCCCGGTCGTGATGTCCCTGCCCATGGGCTTTACGGACTTCGATATGGTGCAGCTGCCGAAATTCATCGGGCTGTCCAACTACACCACGCTGTTTCTCAATGACAGCATCTTCATCCAGTCCATCCGTGTCACGCTCGTCTTTGCGCTGTTCACGGGTCCTTTGAGCTATGTGCTGTGCTTCCTGCTCGCCTGGCTCATCAACGAGCTGCATCCCAAGCTCAAGACCATCTTCACCCTGATCTTCTATGCGCCGTCCATGGCCAATGTCTACACCATCTGGCAGCTCATTTTCTCGGGTGACTCCTACGGCTATCTCAACTCCGTCCTGCTCAACCTCGGACTCATCACCGCCCCCATCCAGTGGCTGACCGACAGCTCCTATGTGCTGGCCGCTGTCATCATCGTGCAGCTGTGGATCTCGCTGGGTGCCGGCTTCCTGGCCCTGCGTGCAGGCTTCCAGAACATTGACCGGAGCCAGTACGAGGCAGGTGCCATCGAGGGCATCAAGAACCGCTGGCAGGAGCTGATCTACATCACCATCCCGTCCATGGGCCCGCAGCTCATGTTCGCAGCCGTCATGCAGATCGTCGGCTCCTTCACCGCCGGTACCGTGGCACAGTCCCTCGTGGGCTTCCCGAGTACGGATTATAAGGCACACACCATCATGACCCATGCCTACGACTACGGCTGGGTGCGCTACGAGATGGGCTATGCCTCCGCCATCTGTATGGTGCTGTTCGTCGTCATGCTCGTCTGCAATAAGCTCATCAGTAAGCTGCTGAGCAAGTTCATGGATTAAGGAGGCTTTTACATGGCAAAAAGTATTGATAAAGTAAAAGGCTCCAACAAGCAGGCCGGCAAGAAGATCGGCGGCACGATCGGCATTTTCGCCTTCCTGCTGGTGCTCGGCCTGTTCATGGCACTGCCGATCTATCTTGCGATCGTCATGTCCATCAAGCCCGTGCATGAGCTGTTCGTGTTCCCGCCCAAGCTCTATGTCATCGACCCGACCCTCGACAACTACCGGGATATGTTCGAGACAGCCTCGGATATGTGGGTGCCCTTCTCGCGCTATGTGTTCAACTCCGTGTTCGTGACCGTGTGCGTCACGGTCGCACAGTGCGTGTTCGCCTCCATGGCGGCCTTCGTGCTGGCAAAATGCCGCTTCCCGGGCAATGCCGTGCTCAATAAGATCATCGTCACATCGCTCCTGTATCAGAGCAATGTCATCTACATCATGCAGTACATCGTCATGGCAAAGCTCGGCATGATCAACACCTACTGGGCCCTGATCCTGCCGTCGGTGGCATCGCCCATGTGCCTGTTCCTCATGCGGCAGTCCATGACCACGGTGCCCGATGCGATGATCGAGGCCGCCAAGGTGGACGGTGCGAACATGTTCACCATCTGCTGGCGGATCGTCATGCCCAACCAGAAGCCCGCGCTGATGACCATGATCATCTTTGCCTTCCAGGCAGCCTGGAACATCCAGGGCGGTACGCTCGTGTTCAACGAATCGCTCAAGACACTGCCCACCGTGGTACAGCAGGCAGCAAGTGCCGGCCTTGCCAGAGCCGGTGTAGCCGCCGCCGCCGCGGTATTCATGCTCATCCCGCCCATCGTCATCTTCATGGCAGCCCAGAAGAACGTCATCGAAACGATGGCGCACTCGGGCATCAAGGATTAAGGGGGGTACGGTATGCGAAAGCTTATGAAACGACTTGCCGTCCTCACGCTGACCGCAGCACTGGCCGTCTCCCAGGGAGCGGCGCTGCATGCTGCCGCCGAGGAGCATTACAATGTCTACAACTACGACCGCTGGGAGGAGGCCATCCCGTCCCAGGCAGGCTACCTTGCCGCCCGCAGCGTGAGCGGCGCCGACCTTGGCGTGGGGAAATTCTCCGAGCCGAGTGACATCTTCCGCGATGCCTACGACCAGTTCTTCATCGTCGATACGAAGAACAACCGCATCGTGGTCACCAATACCGACCTCACCGAGGCGGTCATGGTCATGGAGGACTTCACGATGCCCGACGGGTCCGTGACGCACCTAAAGCAGCCCGAGGGCGTGTATGTCGCCCCGGAGACGGACCTTGTGTACATCGCCGACTACAACAACTCCCGCGTGCTGGTGTGCGACTACGACTGCAATGTGCAGATGGAGCTGACCAAGCCCGATTCGGAGCTCTTCTCGAAGGAGCTGACCTTCCTGCCGCAGCGTGTCATCGCCGACAAGGCCGGGAACATCTATGTGGTCCTCGGCAACATCACCACCGGTGCCGCCATGTTCAACAGCGACGGTGAGTTCCAGGGCTACTACGGTGCCAATACCGTGGAGGCCACCTCGCAGGTGCTCATCAATTACGCCTGGAAGCTCGTTTCCACCGAGGAGATGCGCTCACGTCAGGCAAGAACTGTCCCGTCCGGTATCACGAGCTTTGACCTGGACGATGAGGGCTTCATCTACACCTGCACCCAGTCCACCTCGCAGAAGAAGGACACCGTCAAGAAGCTCAATCCGGCGGGCACCAACCTCTTTGCGAACCTCGATACGGTCTGGGGCGATGTGGAATCCGTCTACGACACCAATACCAACAAGAACTACCAGTCCATGATCTGCGACATCGAGATCTCCGACGACGGCAACATCAATTGCCTCGATCTGACATCGGGCAGGGTGTTCCAGTACGATGAGGAGGGCAATCTCCTGTTCATCTTCGGCTCCTCCTCCGACCAGATCGGCGGCTTCACGGAGGTCACGGCGATCGAATCCTACGGCACGCAGATACTGGTGCTCGACACGCGCAAGAATACCGTGACCGTCTTTGAGGAAACGGATTTCGGCCGCATCGTGCATGAGGCCACCGTGCTCTACAACGGCGGCTACTATGAGGAGGCACTCGAGCCGTGGTTCGAGGTGCTCCAGTACGACGGCAACTACCGCCGGGCCTTCCTGGGTATCTCGGCAGCGTACCTCGTGCAGGGCAATTATGAGGGCTCGATGAAGTACGCAAAGCTGGCCGATTCGCCCTACCGGTACAACCGGGCCTTTGAGGGCTACCGCCAGGAATGGCTGACAAAGCACATGACACAGGTGACGGTCACGGTGATCGTGCTCATCATCGCCGCTGTGGCACTGCACCTGTATCTCAAGAAGCATTACAAGCGCTCGGCCGAGTATGACATCACCCGGACGAATGCAGGAAAGGAGGAATGAACCTATGATGGATCTGTCCAACCGGCAGTGGGTCAGCCACGCCGTGACGCATCCCTTTGAAGGCTTCGAGGACATGCGCTGGAAGAAGGCGGGCTCCGTGAAGATCGCGACCGCCGTCATCCTGCTCTGGTTCATCGCCTCCATCTTCTACAACCGTCTGTACGGCTTCCAGTTCTATGTGGAGCCGGATAAGATGTTCAATGTCATCCCCTATATCGTACAGACCATCGTCCTGTTCCTGACATGGGTGGTCGGCAACTGGGCGATCTGTACGCTGCTCGACGGCGAGGGGACCATGCGCAACATCTACATCTACAGCGCCTATGCGCTCATTCCCTATGTGGCAAGCATCTATCTGGACGTGTTCCTCTCCCACTTCCTCATCCGTGATGAGATCATCTTCATCCAGGCGATCAACATCATCGGACTTCTGTGGAGTGTGGTGCTGGTCTTTTCGGCCATCAAGTCCGTCCATCAGTATTCCGTCATCAAGACCTGTTTTGCAATCCTTCTGACCATTGCGGCCATGCTCATCATGCTCTTTTTGCTGGTGCTGCTTCTGTCGCTCTTCCAGCAGGTGTATGTCTTTGCATATTCCATCTATACAGAGATTGCATACCGCTTGAAAGTGTAGGTGAGGAGGCATGCAGATGAATCATTGGAAACGACTGCTCGCCTGCCTTCTGACGGCAGCCCTGCTCGTGCCGGCTTCGGCACTGCCCGCTGCTGCTGACGGCGAGGAGGAGGAAGCCGCAGTGGATGCGGCACAGACCGACGAGGAAGCCTCCGGGGAGGAAGCTGCCGAGGAGGGGGAGAAGGTCTCGGTCGAGGAGGAGGTCGAGGAATTCGACGCGCCCCTCGAGGAGGTCCAAGCGATCTGCCGCTCCATCGGCGAGAACGACGGCTACGAGGTCTATGTCCGCCCGGACGATTACAAGGACCAGGTCGAGGCATACTGCCAGAAGCAGTACAGCGACGAGGACGAGCGCAAGGATGCGGTCAAGGAGATGGAGAAGCATCTCAAAAAGGTCGAGGTGGCGCTGGTCGATACCACGACAGGGCGTCTTGCCGCAGAGCTCGAGGAGATCGCCAAGACCAAGGAGGAGAAGGCGTATTTCAGCGAGGCAGGCAGGTTCCTTGTGTACCTCAATGCTGACATGAATAAGGTGCAGCGCATCCGCTACCGCGTCTCCACGCTCGACTCCGAATTCCTCTTCCTGACCAAGGACAAGGAAACACTCGAGCTGTACAGCCAGGATTATAAGGAGCTCCGGGTGAGCATGAAGCTCTCCGAGCAGAACGGCGAGCAGAGCATCTACCGCAGCAGCGACAAGCTCTACTGGGCCATGCTCAGCCCCGACCAGGACGAGGCATGGGCCTGCGTCAAGCAGGTCGCCGAGAACGACAATTTCAAGATGTACGTCGATGAGGACACCGCCATCATCGCCCTGGAAAACAAGGCGAACGGCTATATCTGGTGGTCCTCGCCGCTCAACTGCAACCGTGATACCAGAGCGACCAAGCTTCTGGTAAGCGATCTGCAATCCTCGGCCGTGCTCACCTACGGTGACAGCGTCAGCCGCGGCATCACCAACCTCCGGTCCCGCATCTCGGCGGACATTAAGATCAAGGAGGAGAAGGACGGCATCACTATTACCTACAGCTATGACAAATGCGGCGTGACCATCCCGATCCGGTACACGCTCGAGGATGACTACATGTCCGTGAGCGTCAAATGCTCGGAGATCAAGGAGACCAAGACGGAGCAGGGACTGCTTGCCACGCAGCTGACCATGCTCGGCAGCTTCGGTGCCGCAGGACCCGATGAGGAGGGCTACTTCGTCATTCCCGACGGGTGCGGCTCGCTCATCCGCTTCAACAACGGCAAATCCGGCACCAAGAGCTACACCCAGAAGGTCTACGGCCGTGACATCACGACCGTACCCACGACCCGCCCGGCTGTGACGGAAAAGATCCTCATGCCGGTCTACGGCATCGTCAAGGACGGCAACGCCATGGCCGTCATCATCGACAAGGGCGACGGCAATGCCACACTCAATGCCAGCGTCAGCGGACAGTCCCTGTCGAGCTACAATATCTGCTCGTTCAACTTCCAGCTGCGCGGCTCGGATACCTTCTATATGGCCGGCGACTACGGCAACCTGACCGTATTCGAGGACGGGGATATCAAGACCGATACCATTTCGGTGCGGTACTATCCCATCGCCAAGGAGGATGCAAGCTTTGTGGACATCGCCGAGACCTACCGGAATTACCTGACGGGCGACGGCGGCGTATCCGCGAAGGCAGCTGCCGACAGCTCCCAGATGTATCTGGACCTCTACGGCGGTACGATGAAGGCGCGCAGCGTGCTGGGCATCCCGGTCACGATGAAGACCTCCATGACCAGCTACAGCGAAGCACAGAAGATCGTCGAGGGCCTGAGTGATCAGGGCGTGGACAACATGGTCGTTGTCTACAACAACTGGACGAATGAGGGCATTTCCGGCAAGGTGGACAACAAGGCAAAGCCCTCCGGGGCACTCGGCGGCAGCGGCGATTTCAACCGGCTGACGAAGTACCTCGAGGAGCAGGGCTACCTGTTCTATCCGTCCGTCAACAACAAGGTGTTCAAGTCCGGCAACGGGTACTATACCTTCCTGGATACGACCATCCGCATCTCGAATTCGTACTCACGCCAGATGACCTACAACCTGTCCTACGGCGTGCAGGATATGAATGAAAAGACCAAATCCCTGCTCTCGCCGGCGACCTTCACGGAGCTGTACGGCAAGCTCGGCAAGAGCTACGCCAAGAGATCCCTCACGGGCGTGTCCCTCGGGGAGATGACCTCCACGGTCTGGGGCGATTACGGCAACCAGCAGATGTCCCGTGACGACACGATCGCCGCATTGCAGGATTCCTACAGCGCCATGCAGTCCGAGGGCCTGTCGATCCTGGCCGATACCTGCGCTGCCTATGCATTCCCCTATGCGGACCGCATCAGTGATGCACCGCTGCAATCGAGCGGATTTGACGTGTTCGATGAGGATGTGCCGTTCTATCAGATCGTGCTGCACGGTGTGCTGCCCTATTCCGGCACCGCCATCAACGGCAGCGCCGACAGTGACGCCGCGTTCCTGACCTCGGTCGCAACGGGCTGCGATCCGGCGTATGATATGATCTATGCCGAGGCAAGCGATCTGAAGGATACCTCACTGGAGGCCTACTACTATTCGCACTATGCCTTCTGGTCGGAGGAAGCCGCACGCGAGTACGGCATCGCCTCCAAGGTCCTCTCGGCCGTGAGCGACCAGACCATCACCGGGTATGAACGAAACGACGACACCTCCGTGACGACCTATTCCGACGGCACGAAGATCGTTGTGGACTACACGGAAAAAACCATCACCGTGGGCAGTCAGGTATACCGCCTTGAGGCGGAGAAAGGGGAGTGAGCTTGTACCATGAAAATGCCTTATGAAAGACGCAAGGGCCTGTACGGCTACGGCTTCATTGCCCTGTGGCTGGTCGGGACGCTGATCTGGTTCCTGTATCCGCTGGCCAATTCGCTGATGTACTCCTTCATGGAGGTACGCCCCGAAAAGGGCGGCATGCAGGGCACCTGGGTGGGCCTGAAAAACTACATGTACGTTTTCACCGTGGACCAGAACTACAGCAAATACCTGGTGAGCGTGCTGCTGGAGACCCTGTGGAAGACCCCGCTGATCCTGATCTTTTCGCTGTTCATCGCGGTCATCCTCAACCAGAAATTCAAGGGCCGTGCCTTCGCAAGAGCCGTGTTCTTCCTGCCGGTCATCATTGCAACGGGTCCGGTGTACAACATCATCAACGGCGACATCTCCAAGAGCGGCGCGAGCAGTGCGGGCCAGTTCTCGACCATGTTCTCGACCGACCTCATGGGGGAGCTGTTCCAGTTCATCGGCATCTACGGACTCAGTGACAAGATGCAGACCATGGTGGAGACGGTCTCCAACAATATCTTCGGTATCGTGTGGAATGCCGGTATCCAGATCCTGATCTTCCTTGCCGCGCTCCAGAACATCCCGGTCTCCGCCAAGGAGGCCGCCCAGATGGAGGGCGCGACAGCCTGGGAGTATTTCTGGAAGATCACGCTGCCCTATGTATCCCCGATGATCTTAGCGTGCCTGATCTTCACGGTCATCGACTCGTTCACGGCACCGGACAATCTGGTCATGGGCCGTGTCCTGGATATGCAGAGTGACTGGCAGTACGGCAATGCCGCCGCTATGGCGTGGATCTACTTCGCCATCGTACTGGCTGCGGTGGGGATCATCACGGTGATCCTCAACCAGTTCATCTATTACGAAGTGGATTAAGGAGGGACGGCAATGGCAAAAGAAAAAGAAATGCTCGCATCCGACGGGCACGTTGTCGGAAACGGCCTGTCCAAGAAGGAGATCCGTGCGATCCATATGCGCAACATGAACAAGGAAGAGATCGCCTATCTGCGCCGCAAGGAGGCCATGGAGAAGGTCTGGCCGGTGGCACGCTTCCTGATCCTGTTCGGACTGTGCTTCATCATCCTCTACCCGCTGATGTACATGCTCAGCTGCTCGTTCCGTGCGCAGGAGGATATGAGTGACCCGACCGTCATGTGGATCCCCCGTCACCTCACCTTAAAGATCCTCTCGCAGACGATGGATGCCATGGACTTCTGGAAGACCCTGGGCAACACACTGCTTCTGAACATCGGCTGCTCGCTGGTGCAGGTCGTGACCTGTGCGATCACGGGCTACGGCTTTGCACGGTTCCGATTCAAGGGCAAGAACCTGCTGTTCGGCATCGTCATCATGATGATCCTCGTGCCCAACCAGATCATCGCCATCCCGCAGTACATGGAATTCCGCTACTGCCTGGGACTCCAGCCGATCATTGAAAATGCCTTCGGCCCCGCAGTCGGAAGCAAATTCAACCTCATCGACACGCCCCTGACGATGTACCTGCCGGCACTCATGGCAAACGGCATCCGCGCCGGTCTGATGATCTTCATCTTCCGGCAGTTCTTCAAGGGCCTGCCCAAGGAGCTCGAGGACGCCGCCTATCTCGACGGCTGCGGCCCGTTTCGGACCTTCATCCAGGTCATGGTCCCGAATGCCGCCTCGTCCTTCCTGACGGTGTTCCTGTTCTCCGTGGTATGGTACTGGAACGACTACTATGTATCGTCCACCTTCTTCACGCAGAATGCGACCATCGCCCTGATGCTGAAAAATCTGAACACCCTCCTGTCGATCAAGCTGTTCAACAGTGCGACCGTGGAGATCTCGCCCCGTGAGCAGATCCTGTGGATGGAGGCCGGCTGCCTGCTGGCCGTCACCCCGCTGCTGGTCATGTATGCCTTCCTGCAGAAGTATTTTACAGAGGGCATCGAGCGCTCCGGTCTGGTCGGATAATTCCCGCAAAGCCCCGGTTTACCGCCGGGGCTTCGCTTTTTTCACGCGCAGATACTTGCAATCGCGCAGAAGGTGTGCTATAATGAAGAGGAAGATCTTGTAAAACACAAGGAGGGCTTTTTATGAAACGTTTCATCAGCCTTGCCGCTGCCTGCGCGGTGGCAGTCATGACAGCGGGGAGCATCCTGCCCGTCCGCGCCGCGGATTCCGCAAGCGTCACGCAGGATGACCTTGTCTACACCGTGTACAGCGACCATGCGGCACTGACCGGACACACGGACAGCGTCTCGGGATCTCTGATCGTTCCGGAGACCGTGGCGAGCGTTCCCGTGACAACGGTGGGCGAGGATGCCCTCTGGGACTGTACGGAGGTCACCTCCGTGTGGCTCCCGGACAGCGTGACGGTCATTGACGAAATGGCCTTCTGCGGCTGCACCGCACTCAAAAAGGTGCGCATCGGGCAGAGCGTGACGGACATCGGCTCGCTTGCGTTTGCGCAGTCGGGTATCACAACGCTTGGCACCAATGGAGTGGACCCCGGCGTGATGCTCCCGGACAGCGTGACGAGCGTCGGCTCCGCCTGCTTTGCGGACTGCAAGAGCATCGGCTTTGCCAACACCGGCAGCGGCCTGTATGCCATCCCGGCGGAGATGTTTGCCGGCTGTGAGAGCCTGAGCTTCCTGACCATCCCGGCGGGACCGAAGTCGGTCGGGATCGGGGCATTTTCCGGCTGCACGAATCTGCATCTTGCAAAGCTCCCGCTGACCGTGCAGGAAGTCGGGCGGGATGCCTTCGAGGGCTGCACGTCCCTGCGGATGCTCTATGTCTATGCCCCGAACTGCACGATCGATGACCATGCGCAGACGCTCTACGGCGGGTCGGACGACTTTTGCATCTACGGACAGGCGGACTCCACCGCACAGGCCTATGCCGAAAAATACGGCTATACCTTCAATGCGATCGCAGCCGGAACATGCGGCGAGCACCTGACATGGGAGCTGACAAGCGAGGGGACGCTCATCATCCGGGGAACGGGGGAGATGGATATCTTCAATTCCGAGCATGCCCCGTGGTACGACCGCAGGGATGAGATCAAGAAGGTCACCGTCACGGACGGCGTGACGAGCATCGGGAATTTCGCCTTTGACAGCGCCCCGAACCTCACACAGGTCACGCTGCCAAAGAGCGTGGAAAAGGTCTCCGCGGCGGCGTTCTACTGCTGTGCATCGCTTGAGTCCATCGAGATCGCAAACCCCGACTGCACCATCTATGATGCGCCCTCCACCATCAGCAATGGGCATGAGGATACGGCGTTCTACTTTAACGGCACCATTTACGGCTATGCGGATTCGACCGCACAGACCTATGCGGAACAGTATGGGTATAAGTTCGAGCCGTTTGCGAGCGGGACATTTGGTGATGACCTGACATGGACGTATGAGTCCGGCGTGCTGACCATCAGCGGTACGGGTAGTATGAAGAGCGACGAATGGAGGCACGGAGACGGCTATCGGGCACCATGGTGGAGCTTTTGGCCTGTCATTCAAAAGGTTGTGATCGAGGAAGGTGCAACGGACATTGGAAAATATGCTTTCTATAATTGCGAGAATCTGACCTCCGTTTCCATTCCGGATACGGTGACGTATATTGGCCAGTGTGCGTTCTTTCAATGTACAAGCCTGCCGTCCATCACTTTACCGGATTCGCTGGAAACGCT
The DNA here is from genome assembly GCA_017460955.1 of Oscillospiraceae bacterium. Taxonomy (GTDB): domain Bacteria; phylum Bacillota; class Clostridia; order Oscillospirales; family Ruminococcaceae; genus UBA3855. The sequence goes on along the minus strand of JAFTZY010000005.1, from coordinate 27,084 downwards.
TGGATTCAGTGCATTAGGCAGTTGCACAAGTCTGACTACTGTCACCATTCCTGATTCAGTGAAAGAAATTGAAGACTATGAGTTTCAGGACTGTTCAGGTCTGATCTCGGTCCAGCTTCCGGATACGCTGACGTCAATTGGTGATGGGGCATTCTATAACTGCACAAGTCTTACCTCCATCGACATTCCGGATTCAGTGACGGGCATTCGTTCTCATACTTTTGTTTCCTGTGAAAGCCTGACCTCTGTCACCCTCCCGGATTCAGTTACAACGATTGGCGAATCTGCTTTTTGTTACTGTTACGGTCTGAAATCCATCACGATCCCGGGATCTGTGACTGAGTTTCGTAATGGGTATGTGTTTGACCATTGTACAGATCTGACGATCCGCGGCTATACCGGCAGCGCCGCCGAGCGATATGCAGAGATCCATTCCATCCCCTTCGTTTCGATTGGCATCTATGTGGAGCCCACCGAGCCCCCGACAGAGGAGCCGACCGAAGAGCCGACACAAGCCCCCATCGTCGAGCCGACACAGGCCCCCACCACCGCCCCCGTCGAGCCGACCCAGTCCCCGACCTCCGGCACCACCCCCGCCGTCACCCTCTACGGCGATGCGGACGGGGATAACGACTGCGACATCATCGACGTCATCGCCGTCAACAAGGACCAGCTCGGCTCCGCCATGCTCGATGCACAGGGCGCCGTGAACGCGGACGTGAACCGAAACGGCACCCTCGAATTTGCCGACGCCGTCCTTATCATGAAGTCCCTCGTGGACTTGGTGACATTGCCCGTTTAGAGGTGAGAAGTGAGAAATTAGAAATGCCCGTTTAGAGGTTAGAGGTGAGAGGTAAGAAGTTAGATATGCCGCCCCGCAGGGGGCGGCATATTTTATGGGCGAAGCCAAAGCAGGGGGTGTGGGGGGCCGAAGGCCCACCACTAAGAAAAAACAAAAACTCCCCCCGCGTGCGTCAGCACGCAAGGGGGGTGCATGCCGTCAGGCATGCGGGGGGGGGGCGCCCCCGCATTGTGCAATATGGCGGATTTTGCGGCAAAGGCTTGACTTTTGGGGGAAGCTGTTGTATAATCATAGAGACGGTCTGACAATATCCCCGCTCCGCCGATGCCGGAGCAGAAAGTGAGTAACATCATGAAATATCTCCTGACCCTGCTTGTATCCATGGTCCCGATCATCGAGCTGCGCGGCGCCATTCCCTTTGGCGTGGGGATGGGCCTCCCCTGGCAGCAGGTCGTGCTCATCAGCATGATCGGCAATATGCTCCCCGTCCCGGTCATCTTCTTCTTCGCAAGACGGGTGCTCGAATGGGGCGCGGACAAGCCCGTGATCGGTAAATTCTTCTCCTGGTGCCTCAAAAAAGGCCACCACGGCGGCGAAAAGCTCCGCGCAAAAGCCGGCAAGGGGATGTTCTGGGCACTGCTGCTCTTCGTGGGGATCCCGCTGCCCGGGACCGGTGCCTGGACCGGGACCCTCGCTGCGAGCCTGCTCGACCTCGAATTCAAAAAAAGCGTCGTGGCCATCATGCTCGGCGTCATGCTCGCCGCCCTCATCATCACCGTGCTCACGCTCCTGGGCTTCGGTGCCTATTTCGGCCTGAGCAATCTGTAAAAAATAAGGCTGCTGTGATGTGCATGCACAGCAGCCTTTTGTAATGAAGAATGGTCATTGGTTTTCATGGAAGAAGTACGGCAGTGCGTCATAAACGTAGTACCGGACAACACCCCACCAGTGATCCTGCCCCTCGGCGACCATCCAGTAGAGATTCCCCTTGGAAAAGTCCGAGGTGTAGGTGAAATACTGCGTGCGTGCCCTGAGATCCTCCATCTCGGGCTTCATGTTGCCGTAGGCCACGTCCTTCGTTCCGGTGGCAGCAAAGATGAAGTACTCGTCCTGCTTCAGACCCAGACTGTCGATCTCGGCCGTGAGCTTGTCCATGCCCTCCCAGTTGTTGCCGGACAGCGGCATGAAGTAGCCGATCAGATCCATGTCATGATCCGCCACGCACCATACCGACAGCGCCCCCATCGAGAAGCCGCCGTAGGCACGGTGCATCCTCGATGCCCGCAGGTCCGCCTCGGAGGTCGAGGCCGCGTAGGTCGAATACTTGCCCTCCACGAACGGGATCACGCTCTGGCGCAGCTCCTCATAGAATTTGTCCGCCCCGGACAGGTTGAAGGTCGGGGTCACTACGATCATCGGCTCGATCTCACCGTTCATGATCATGTGGTCCAGGATGCGGCCGAGTGCGACATCGTCACTGAAAATCGTATTCTCGTTCTCACCGCCGCCGTGCATGAGGTAGAAAATGTTGTACTGCTTGTTCTCGTCATACCCGTAGGGGAGGTAGACATTGAGATGGTTCTCGCCGTGGATGCCGTTGTAGGTCTCGTTCACGATCCGCCCCGCCTGCGGGCAGACCTTCAGATACTCCGGATCCGGCGCATGATAGGCAACGGCTGCATCATAGTTGAAGGCGGACGGCGGGTCCGTCGGCGCCTCCGGGAGGTTCACGGGGAACTCGTCAATGCGCCTTGTGAGGAATGCCTCCAGACAGGCAATGTCCGCTTCGTCCGCCTGCGTGCTTTGGTCCACATCGGCCGCAAGCGCTGCAAGCGTGTCGGAAAAGCCCTTCTTGACGCCCATTCTGGCAAGCGTGAGGTCAATGACGTTGATAACGCCGTCACCGTTTACGTCGCCGCGCCGGAGCACTCTGCCCGGGCCCGCACCCTCGATGACCGTGCCTTCGACCGCACCGATCGCCTCGTCAATGTAGAAATTGTCCTTGCCCTCCGCCGTCTCCACATAGAGACTCAGCTCGGTCGCCCCCTCCGGGATCGTGTAGGCCGTGTTGGCAAGCTGGATCCACTCGCCCCGGAACGCACTGCCCTCGGCAACGGTCGCATACTGCATGGTACCCTCTGCATCCTTGTATTGCAGCTTCATGTAGAAGGTGGTGACATCCTCGCCGTCCAGGGACTGTGCATTGACCGAGAAGCTGTAGGTCCCGCCCGGTACGAAGGCCCGGGAGAGCGGCAGGAGAGCGCCGTTCCAGGCGGCCTCACGGCCGGAGGTCAGCAGTGCCTCGCCCCCTGCATAGGCGCAGCGCCCGGAGGTCTGTACCTTGGCCGCGCCCCGTCCCGTCCAGTCGCCGGTGCTGCCCTCGAAGGTGTCATGGAAATAATAGCCGTTCGCATCCGGCTCGATCACTGTGGGGACATTCCAGTCGTCCCGCTCATAGTCGAAGAAATCGAAATCCGCATAGCCGCCCGTGCCCGTCGTGCCGTAGCTGTAGAGGGCATTGCGGTAGCCGGTGAAGAGCTTGAGGCTGTAGGTCATCGACAGGGTATCGCCGATCTGCGTCCAGGTATTGCCGTCGTAGGAGTAGTAGAAATCCACCTTGTCGATGTTGTTCGAGACATTGTAATTGCTGTCCACGGTGTTGAACCGGTAGGCCGCCTTGAGGTAGACCGTATCGCCCTGCAGCGGGCTCTGCTCGATGACCTTGTCATAGCTGTCCGTGACCTCGGCACTGCCGGAATAGCCGCCGTTGCGCGAGGCGTACACATACTTGTTGCCGCTCTCATCGACCCGGACACCGACATTGCCATAATTGAACTGGAATGCGCTCAGACCGGCGCAGTCACCGCTTTTCATGCCCGTGGTATCGAGCCGCACGGCACCGGAGCAGGCCGGTCCCTCCGTGCGCATGGTCAGGGTGTTGCGGGCGAACAGAAGGTTCGAGGCCGTGTGGGCATTGTGCAGCCGCAGCCAGCCCTCCCGCTCGGTCACCGACCAGGCGTCGTTGTCGGGATTGTGGTTCCACTGCCACTCCAGGGCGAGCTTGTCGGTGCTGTAGGAGAAATCATCGTCCCGTGCAAGCGCGGCACCCGTGTAGTCCGTTACGAGATCGAGGGTCGTGGGGGCCTTGCCGTTCACGCCCATCATCGGCCAGCCGTCCTGCCACGTCACAGGAACGAGCACCGGTACACGTCCGACACTGCCATGGTCCTGGAAGAGCAGGCCGTACCAGTCACCTTGGGGCGTTTCCACGATGCCGCCCTGTGCCACACCGCTGCCGTAGGTGCCAAGTCCGGAGTTGAGCACGGTCCTTCCCTCGTAGGGACCGGTCACGCTCTTGCTGCGGTAGCACAGCTCGATGCGCCCGCTCGTGCTCGGCCAGGCGATGAGGAACACATAGTAGTAATCCCCGATCTTCTGGATGTGGGAGCCCTCACCGGCCAGGTTGTCAAGGCCCGTTTTGATGATGGTCTGCTCGGAGGAGCCCCACTGGAAATCCGTCATCCCGGCGTTGAGCTCGCGGAGCTTGATCTCACCGCCGCCGCCGTATACCAGATAATTGCGCCCGTCGTCATCGAGGAGCATGGAGGCATCATGGTACATGCCCCGGATCTCGCTGCGCGTCCAGGTGCCGTTTTCAATGTCGGTGGTCTTGTAGATGTAGGAATTGCCCGTGCCGTAGCTGCCGAAGAACACATAGAACACGCCGTCCTTGTAGCGAAGGCTCGCTGCCCACTGCCCGTGGGCGTAGTCGTGGCTTGTGCCCACCAGGTTCTGCTTGTCGCCGTCGGCATAGGTATCGTAGACGTAATTGCAGATCTCCCAGGACACGAGATCCTTCGACTTCATGATCGGCGCACCGGGGGAGAAAAACATCGTGGTGCTGACCATGTAGTAGGTGTCCCCCACACGGATGATGTCATCATCGGGTACATCCGAGAAGATCACAGGATTGGCGATCGTCACGGACTGGGCAGCCTGCGCAGGGATCGTCTGCGGCAGGGCGACACTTGCACTGAGCATCGCACATGCCATCACGGCGGCAGCGGCACGCTTGTTCCAATGCTTCATAGTCATCCCTCCAAACAAAATGTGTATTTCCATGCTTTGTATTGCGCACCAAAATCGTTTTCTTCATAGATTATACATGATTTGTGAAAATTGCGCAACTCCTATAATGCAGAAAAGGTGGAGATTTTGTTTCCGCCCCGCTTGACAGCATCAAAAAGCCCCCTGCAGTGCATTTGCTGCAGGGGGTGCTTTTATGGCTCGAAGAATCCGAAATGCTCCATAGCTCTGTACACGCCGTCCTCATGGAGCCCGGTGGTCACATAGTCGGCGTAGGGGATGAGCTTTTCGCCGTCCCCCATGGCAATGGAGGTGCCGGCGCCCTCGAACATGGGCAGGTCGTTGAGACTGTCCCCGATGGCGTAGGTGTCCTCCCGGTTGAGGCCGTAGTGGGAGAGTACGAAGTCCATGCCGGTCTTTTTGCTAAAGCCCACCGGCACCAGCTCCGCAAAGCCGTACCCCCGGTCGATGAAGGTGAAGTGCGGGGCGGTCCCGGCTTTGAAGGCGGTAAGGTCCGTGTGCTCGTCGTAGGCGATGACGAATTTGTCAAAGCTGAAATCCGCATCCTCCACACTGCGCCACACGTTCTTCTCCTGCATCCGGAAGGTGTCCCGGATGACCTTCACAAACGGCAGCTCCCGGGCAAGCGGGTCGAAGTAGAACGCATCCCGGCGTTCATAGAGCGGGGAAGCGCCGCAGTCCCGGATGAGCATGGCCGTCTCCAGGCACAGGGAACGGGACGTGGGGTGGTAGAACAGCTCCCGGCCGCCGCATTCGATGTAGGTGCCGCAGCCGCAGATATAGCCGTCAAAGCCCAGCACCCGGACATCCGCATCGACATTGATGACCGGACGGCCGGTGTTGACATACAGAAGATGCCCGGCCTCTCTGGCAAGGCGCAGTGCCCGCACGGTGCTCTCCGGCACGAAATGGGAGGAGGAATCCTCCATGAGCGTGCCGTCGATGTCAAAGAACATGATCTTACGCATTGTCCGCCTTCCGCAGCAGGGACACCATCTCCAGTGCGCCCATGGCACAGTCGTAGCCCTTGTTGCCGGCCTTGGTGCCCGCACGCTCGATGGCCTGCTCAATGGTGTCGGTGGTGAGTACACCGAACATCACCGGGACGCCCGTTTCGAGCGATACGGCAGCAATGCCCTTGGAGACCTCGGCGCAGACATAGTCATAGTGCGAGGTCGAGCCGCGGATGACGGCACCCACGCAGATCACCGCATCAAAGCGCCCGGAGGATGCCAGCCGCTTGGCAGCGACGGGGATCTCAAATGCCCCCGGCACCCATGCGAGCGTGATGTCCTTGTCGGCGACCTCATGGCGGATGAGGCAGTCATGTGCCCCGCCGATGAGCTTGGAGACGATGAACTCATTGAATCTTGCGGCAACAATGGCGATTTTCAGCCCCCTGCCTTCATAAAAGCCTTCTACGATCTTCATACGATGAACTCCTTTCGATCAAACATGTTCCAGCAAGTGCCCCATCTTGGTGCGCTTGGTCTGCAAATAGAACAGATCCTCTTTTTTGGCCGGGATCTCAATGGCCTCCCGGCTGAGGATGTGGATGCCGTATTCCGAAAGATCGGCGATCTTGTCGGGATTGTTGGTCATGATGCGCAGCTGCGTGGCGCCTAAGTCCTTGAGGATCTGCGCCCCCTCGCTGTAATCCCGGAGGTCCGGCGCAAAGCCGAGCTCCACATTGGCCTCGACCGTGTCACGGCCGTGCTCCTGGAGGTCATACGCCCGGATCTTGTTGAGCAGTCCGATGCCGCGCCCCTCCTGCCGCAGATAGACGAGGATCCCGCGTCCCTCCCCGGCAATGCGCTTCATGGCCTCCTCGAGCTGCTGTCCGCAGTCGCACCGCGCCGAGCCGAACACATCCCCGGTCAGGCACTCCGAATGCACGCGGCACAGAACGGGACTGCCGTCATCGACCTTGCCCATGACAAGGGCCACATGCTCCCGGCCGGTGATGGTATTGCGGTAGCCGTGGATCATGAATTCCCCGTACTTTGTGGGCAGGTGCGCCGCACTGACATGCTCCATGAAGCGGTCATGGAGCCGCCGGTAATGCTGGAGGGCGGCGATGGTGATGACGGGCAGCGCATGCTCCGCTGCAAATTCGAGCAGGGCCGTCGTGCGCATCATCGTACCGTCCTCGGCCATGATCTCGCAGCACAGGCCGCACGGGGCAAGGCCTGCCAGGCGGCACAGGTCCACCGTGGCCTCCGTGTGGCCGGCACGCTCGAGCACGCCGCCGGGCTTTGCCTCAAGCGGGAACATATGCCCCGGCCGCCGGAAATCGGAGGGCCTGGCATCGGGGTCAATGCACTGTCTTGCCGTAAATCCGCGCTCCTCGGCGGAAATGCCGGTGGTGGTGTCCACATGGTCGATGGATTCGGTGAAGGCGGTGCAGTGGTTGTCGGTGTTGTTGGCGACCATCGCCCGCAGTCCGAGCCGTTCGGTGTGGGCATGGTCCATCGGCATGCAAATGAGGCCCCTGCCGTAGAGAGCCATGAAATTGACATTCTCCGTGGTCGCGCCCGACGCCGCGCAGATGAGGTCCCCCTCATTCTCCCGGTCGGGATCGTCGATGACCAGGATGAGCCTTCCCTCACGCAGCGCGTCAAGCGCCTCCGGGATGGTATTGTAATTCATAACAAACGCTCCTTCTATCGGTGGTCACACCACCATATCATTTGTGAGCTTTGACCGGTCGAGCTTGTCATCGAGCCGGTCGGTGAGTGCGCAGATCTCCTCCACAAAGCCGGGGTATTCCCCCGTGCCCGTCAGCTCCCCGGCGATCGCCGAGGCATCCGGCTCCGTGATGAGCAGCAGCATATCGAGCGCATGGAACAACAGGTCCGCCGTGTTGTAGACGGGCCTGCGGCTCAGGAAGCGCCGCCGGGACAGTGCCGTTCGCAGTGCCCGGACCGCCCTGGCATAGGGGAGCGCCGCTGGCTCCTCATCAGGCAGGGGCGTGCCGCACAGGACACTGTCGTACAAAAGCGCCGCCGTCCATGCCGTCACACACAGCACCCGGTCCGCCTGCTCCTCGGCATTCGTCCGGTGCAGGAACTGCCGGAAGGCCGCATCCGTGGCCTCCACCGGCTGTTCACAGACAAGCTGCAGGAAGGCAAGTGCCTCCGGCTGGGTCAGGGGATAAAGCATCTCGCGCACCTCCTTATACAAAGCCGTGCTGCGTTAAGAATTCCTGCGTGATGCCGCCCTGCGGCTTGCACAGCTTCTCCACATATTTGGCAACGATGTCACATTCAAGATTGACCTTGTCACCGGGCTCCCGGGAGAGCAGGGTGGTCTCCTGTCCGGTGTGGGGGATGACGGAGACGGAGAAATCCTGCGCCGTCACAGCTGCCACCGTCAGGGAGATGCCGTCGATGGCGATGCTGCCCTTCTCGACGATGTAGCGCATGAGCGCCCCGTCCGCCCGGATGCGCACCCAGACGGCATTGTCCTCCCGGCGCAGCTGTGCGACGGTTCCCGTGCCGTCGATATGGCCGGAAACGATATGCCCGCCGAAGCGTCCGCCGGCAGCCATGGCACGCTCGAGATTGACACGGCTGCCGGGGGCAAGGGTGCCAAGGTTCGTGCGCCGCATGGTCTCCGGCATCACATCCGCCGAAAAGCTCCCCCCGTCAAAGCGGCAGACCGTCAGGCAGGTGCCGTTGACGGCGATGCTGTCGCCGATATGGACATCGTCAAGGATCCGGCTTGCCGCGACGGACAGCACGCAGGAGCTCTGACCCATGCGGATCTGCCGGACCGTGCCGATCTCCTCAATGATCCCCGTGAACATCCGGTGCCTCCAGTACATCAAAGCGCAGCAGGACATCCTCGCCGCAGCGGCTGATCTCCGGCATGCTCAGGCGGTAGGCCTCCTCGACCTCACTCACGCCCAGACCGCCGACGGCGGATTTGGCAGAGACACCGCCGAAGATCTTCGGAGCGATGTACACATGCAGCCGCTGGACGATCCCCGCACGCAGCGCCGCCTCATGGAGCGCCGCCCCACCCTCGAGCAGGACACTGTCAAGGCCGAGCGCACCGAGCTTGCGCATGAGCGAGCGCAGGTTGACATGGCCGTCCTCGGAGGGGACCTCCAGGATATGGACGCCGCTCTTTTCAAGATGCTCCGCCTTGCGCTTGTCCACACGGGAGGCAGCGACATAGGTCGGGACCTCATGTGCCGTGCGCACGAGCTTGCAGTCGAGCGGGATCTGGAGATTGGTATCACAGATGACGCGCACCGGATTGCTCGGGTTCTCCGTGCGGCAGGTGAGGGTCGGGTCATCCGCGAGTACGGTGCCGATGCCGATCATGATGGCCGCCAGGCGCTTGCGGGTCTCGTGGACACGCGCCCTTGCCTCCTCGCCGGTGATCCACTTGGAATAGCCCGCCCGCGTGGCGGTCTTGCCGTCGGCGGTCATGGCGATCTTCATGAGGACATAGGGCATCTTCGTGGTGATGTAGTGGAAGAAGATGGGATTGAGCGCATCGCATTCCGCCTTGCACACCCCTGTCACGACCTCGATCCCCGCATCGCGCAGCGCCTGTGTACCGCCGCCGTTCACCAGGGGATTGGGGTCGTCCGAGCCGACAAAGACCCTGCGGATGCCGGCTTCGATGACGGCCTGCGTACAGGGGGGGTTCTTCCCCTCATGGCAGCACGGCTCGAGCGTCACATACAGGTCCGCACCCGTCGGATCCTCCGTACAGGCAGCCAGCGCATTGCGCTCGGCGTGCGCCTCCCCGTAGGCGTGGTGCCAGCCCTCACCGATGATGCGCCCGTCCTTGACGATGACAGCGCCCACCAGCGGATTGGGATTGACAAAGCCGATCCCGTTCTCGGCAAGCGTGATGGCGCGCTGCATATACTCCTCATGTGTCATACCTACCCCTCCTTGCATTCTATCGGCTGTTAGCCCGGGCAACTGCTTTTGACTGTCCACAAAAACAAAACGTGCCCCGATTCCAAAGATCGGGGCACGTTGAAAACTGCATCACAGCAAGCGTTCTTCTCCCATCCGGACTTTACCGTCGGTGCCGGAATCCCACCGGCTCAGCCGTTTTGAACATGTCTTCACAAGGGACACGAGCAGATTTTTGAGCAGATCTGTGCCGTGTCAAAGTCCAAGATCCGCAGGAATACTGTATGTCTTGCAAGGATTTTGGACAAAGACACGGTGCAAAGATGCCAAAAAGCTGCCGTGGCATCTTGTGAAGACAGGTTCTTTCACGGCTCACGGACTGCAAAGCGTCAGGCGCTTTTCACCGTCGATTATGAATTTCACATACCCCGAAGAATCGTATACCTATATTATACAACGCTCCACGGGATTTGTCAAGTCCCCGCCCGGACAAAAGCCAAGAGGACCGGGTCGCCCCGATCCTCTGCATGGGATTTACTTGTTGTCGAAATAATCGCACAGCACATCGGCCTCGGCGACAGCCATTCTTTGCAGATTGGCATCGTCCATCAGCCAGAGGGTGGAGCGCAGATTGGTGTGGTAGCTGTGCTCGAGCAGGATGCCCGGTGTGCCGACGGCGGCAGCACCGCGGATGACACCGTAGTAGTCGCCGTTGTCGCCCACGCGCTTCCAGATCTCGCCGCCCTGACGGGTCTCCATGACCTGTGCGATGGTGTCCGCAAGCCGCTGACCGAGGACATCGGTCGAGCCGTTGATGGCACAGCAGGCAAGCGGTGCGTCCGTATAGGCATTGCCGCAGGCGTTGGAATGGATGGACAGGAACAGGTCATAGCCCTGGGATGCCCTGCCGCGATCCTCCAGGCCGCGGTCGGTCTCCTGGTTCGGACGGGTGGTCAGTACCTCCACACCGCGCTTTTCAAGCTCGGCCTTGAGCAGGAGGTGGAATTTCCATGTGAAGTCGGATTCATAATAGCTTGCCACGACCGTACTGCGGTTGTATTTGCCGTAGTGACCGGCATCCAGGCAGATGCGGATGGGGCTGTACACGCCGCTTTGTTTGAAGCGGTAGTTGCTGCCGCCAATGGCTGTCACGCCCGTTGCCATCAGACCGGTGGCCGTGTCGAAATAGTACCTCTGGCCGTCAAGGGTCTGCCAGCCGGTGACCATATTGCAGGTGGAGGGGGAGAAGTAGCGGGTACCGTCCCCGGTCCTGACCCAGCCTGTCCGGCGGACACCGGTGGAATCGAAGTAGTAGGTCTGTGTGCCGATCTTCCGGACACCCGTCTGCATCAGGCCGGTTTCCGGATCAAAGTACAGCGTGCCGTGGTCCATCTTGACAAGGCCCGTGAACATCGAGGCATCCTCGCGGCTGAAAAAGCGCGTGCCTTCAGCGTTCTTGAGCCAGCCCGTCTGACGCACACCGTTGGAATCGAAGTAGTAGGTCTTGCCGTCCAGCTTCTGGAATCCCGTCTGCATCAGGCCGGTATCCGGATCGAAGTACAGCGTGCCGTGATCCATCTGGACAAGCCCTGTGTACATGGCACCGTCCTCACGGCTGAAGAAGCGCGTGCCGACGGAATTGGTGATCCAGCCGTACTGGAGCACGCCGCCGCTGGTGAAGGAATAGGTCTTGCCGTCGATCTTCCACAGCCCCGTGACCATCAGACCTGTGGAGGGATTGAAGTAGAGCTTGCCGTGATCCATCTGGATCCAGCCCTTGGTCATCGCACCGGTCGTGCGGTTGTAGAAACGGGTCCCGGCGGTGTCGGTGACCCAGCCGACCTGGCGGACACCGGCTGCATTGAACAGGTAGGTCTCCCCGTCAATGGTCTTCATGCCCGTGCGGACAATGCCGTCCGTGCCGCAGTAGTAGGTGTTGCCGGCAACGGTCTGCCAGCCGCTCAGGAGATCGCCCTCCTCACTGAAGAGGTACAGGTCCCCGTCAATGCGGGAAAAGCCCGTTGCGATGCCGTTTTCGTCGATGTAGCGGGAGCGGCCGTCCTCTGTGAACCAGCCCTGGGGCATGTTCACGCCGTTCTTGTCAAAGAACAGGAGGGTATCCTCCACCATGACAAGGCCCGTCTGCATCCGGCCCTCCGTGTCGAAATAATAGGTCTTGCCGCCGATCTCCGTCAGGCCGGAGACACGTCCGGTCTCCTCGGAGATGTAATAGGTCTCGCCGCCCGTGCGCAGCCAGCCGCTTGAAGCGATGGCACCGTTGGCGCCGCAGTAGCGCAGGCCGTTGTCGGTCTCGATCCAGCTGTCACGGCGGACGCTGCCGTCCTCCTCAAAGAAGTAGGTCGAGCGGCCGATCGTGTCATAGCCGGGCGCGTGGAGCACGCAGTCCGTGCCGAAATAATAGCGCTTGCCGTCGATCTGGACCCATCCGGTGCTCAGGGCATGGTCCGCGGTGGCGTAGTAGGTCCTGCCGTCCCCGGCATTCACCCAGCCGGTCAGGAGCTCGCCGTTCTCGTCGGCGTAGTAAGCCGCACTGCCAAGCGGTCCGTTGGCGGTGCCGGCACCGGCCTTCGCGGCATATTGCAGGAGGCAGGCGGCGTCGTTGGCATTGATCGCGCCGCTCCTGTCGATGTCGGCGTATTGCAGACCCTCGTAGGCGTTTTCGATCTCCTCGCTGTAGTTGCACAGCTGTTCCTGTGCGGGCGCACCGCCGGCACCGGCCTTGGCTGCCACGAGCAGCAGGAGCGCCGCGTCATTGGCATCGGTCCTGCCGTCGCCCTGCAGGTCGCCCATGCAGTAGCCCGGGGTGACCGTGAACATGCCGACCTGGCGGACACCCTCGCTCAGATAGAAGGTGTGTCCCTCCTCGTCAGTCTGCAAGCCGTCCGGCTCGTCCTTGGGGGCTTCGTCGAGTGTGATCACAATATTGGGGATGGCGGCTGCCTGTGCAAGCTCCGCAGGGTCCTCCACTGCGGCGACAGTCGTCTGTGTATCTGCTGCATCCGGATCGGCAGCAGCGGTCGGAAGCGCACTGCCTGCCAGCAGAACGATACTGCTAAGCAGTGCGCATAATAGCTTTGGCTGCTTCATTTCAGACATCTCCCTTATCATAGATTTTTGGTTTCAGGCACGGGACGCGTCTGCCCGTACACAGTTATTATACCATAGATTTCCGGGTATGTCAATGCTTACCTTGAAAAAAGATGACAAACCGGTGACATTTTTTTGAGGAGCAAAGAACGGGCGGCTCCCGATGGGAACCGCCTGTTGCGGGGAATCTGCGGCCTGGAGCTTACGCCTTCTTGACGGGCAGCTCGGTCACGAGATCCACGAGATATTTCATAACGGTAACAGCATCATTGAAGGACAGACCCTCCGTGCCGTCCACGTCGGCATTGATCCGGCCCTGACCCTCGAGGGTTGCCGAGCCGAGCTGATCCTTGTTGATGAGGATGACATCCATGATGTCGGTGTCGAAATCGCAGTCCGCATCACCGGCCAGCTTGGAAACGGGCTCGCCATCCGTGGGCGCCTCAGTCGGAGCGGTGGTCGGAGCTTCGGTCGGAGCAGCGGTGGGTGCTTCCGTCGGAGCAGCAGTCGGAGCCTCGGTCGGTGCAGCAGTGGGTGCTTCCGTCGGTGCCTCGGTGGGCGTCTGGGTATTGCCGACGCAGACCACGGCGTAGTTGAGGCAGGACGCGCTCTGGCCATTGGCCGCAAGGGTCATGGAGCTGCCGGCGCTCAGGTCGCTTGCATACACATCGAAGGTCACGTCGTTGGAGGAGGTGGCCGTCTGACCGGTCTTGGAAAAGCCGGAGAGCCATGCAGGTGCGGCCGTCACGCGCTGGTCGAGCAGGACATAGACGGTCAGATCCGATGCGGCAGTGAATTTTGCCAGATCACCGGAGAGGATGTTCTTGGCATTGCAGGGGGTCACGATCTCCTCGCCGCCGATGAGGGCATCGGGCAGGGCGGTGTAGGTGAAGTCGCGGTCGCCGTAGATCTTGCTGCCGACGGCGATGTTGTCGAGCAGGCTCCAGGAGGAGATGTAGGTGGTATCGAGCACGGTCAGATCCTTGACAAGGCGGCCGCTCTGCGGGAGTGCTTCCCTGCCGAACACGAACCAGTTGACGTTCATCAGGTACCCTTCACCGCCGGTGAACTTGATGTACAGATTGTGTACACCCGTGATCGGCGGGATGTTGACCGTGACGTCCTCCCAGTTCTGGAAGCCGCCCGTCCCGGCGAAGGGAATGGCAGCGGCGGGCGTGCCGTTCAGGCTGTCCAGGTACAGCTCCATGGTGCAGGCATTGCCGGCGGAGCGGGCCGTGAAGGACAGAGCGCCGTCCTCGAAGTCAAGGCGCTTGTACATCATGTAGTCGCCGTTCTCGATAAAGCCGATGTTCTGCACGCCGTCCACATCGGAGGTATCCTCTGCGCGGACACCCTCCATGGCAGAGTAGTCCTCAGCCTCGATGCGCTCGAAGGCGGAGACGGTCTTGAGGGAAGCGGTCGTGGGGGAGAGCTCCACCACGCCCTCGGGGAAAGCATTGACCGTGAGGTCGTTGATGTAGTACTCGATATTGGTGTAGCCCTGACCGCAGTAGTCGCCGTTCGTATCGGAGGGGTCGTTCGGGTCCAGACCGCGCAGCTCCTCCCACTCGTCGTCCATGCCGTCGTTGTCGTTGTCGGTGATCTCCTTGTTCAGGACGGCGGACGGGTAGGTGTAGGTCACACCGCACTGGATGCTGTACTTGTTCAGATCGCTGACGCTGGAATCATAGGCAGCCGTACCGGAGCAGGAGCCCGTGCCGTTCTTGACATCGGCAGCACACTGCTGGTCGATAGCGGTACGCTTGGTGCTGGAGATGCCGTTGCCGGCGTATGTGATGACGTGCTCATAGGAATCGGCAGCGCTCTCGGCAGTCAGCGTGGTGGAAACATCTTCACCGTTGATGGTGATGGGGAAGTGCGAATCCACACGGGTGGTCGCCTCGGTCTTGCCGGATTTGTAAGAGATGGCGGACCAGTTGTTGTTTTCGTCGTTTCTGACGGACATATCCTTGTTGAGGATGCGGTTGCCGGTCAGATAGAGCTTGAAATTGTCAGAATTGGAGACCTGTGCATAATGGAAGCCGCTGACGGTGGAATTACCGGCCTTAAGGGTGTTGTTGACATAATTGACATGGCCGATGGTACCGTAGGTCGTCTGGTAGCCCCAGTCATAGATGACGTTGTTGGTGAAGTCCGCTGCATTCTGGTCGGTGATCTTGCCGCGGAAATTGCGGGATACGCTGTGCAGGATCAGGTTGTGGTCCCAGGAGAAATTGGCACGTCCGAACATGATGCCGAAGCCGTGGATGCCCTTGTCATGGCCGCCCCAGGAATTGGCGGGGCCGACAACGGTGTACTGCACCGTGTAATTGTCGTTCTTGGAATACAGGCCCCACTGTTCGTCCGATGCCCAGCCCAGGGAGCAGTGGTCGATGATGGAATCGCCGCCGCCTGCACCGCCCCAGGCATCATTGCCGGAGCCGGTGGCATTGTAGGGACCCGGACGGGAGCTGATGAAACGGCAGATGACGTTCGTGCCGCCCATACCCATCTTATAATTCTTGAGCGTGATGCCCGAGCCGCCCGGTGCGGTCTGTCCGGCAATGGTGATATTGCTCTGGCAGACAACATTGCTTTTGAGCTCGATCGTACCGCTGACATCGAAGACCACGATGCGGTTGCCCTGGCTGACGGCATCACGGAAGGAGCCTGCGCCGCTGTCGTTGAGGTTGGTGACGTGATAGACCGTACCGCCGCGGCCGCCCGTGGCGTACTTGCCGCCGCCGACGGCACCGGGGAAGGCGAGAACGGAGGAGGCAGCCTCCGCTGTGATCTCCGGTGCGACGGCAGCCGGGGATCCCGGTGCTTTGAAGGCGAATGCCGAGAAGGCAGCCGCCGCTGCTGTCAGGCCTGCCAGACAGCGCTTCCATGTTTGCTTCATAACGAACCCATTCCTTTCATTACTATCTGTTGCGGGCTGCTTTCCGGCAGCCCCTTGGCGATGCCCCGCATCGGGGCCTTATGTGAACAAATTATATCTTTGTTCACATTGTACCATATGATAGGCCGGATTTCAATGCCGAATATATGCTTTTTTATTGCATTTTCGATACTCTGCCGGTTGACAGAAGGGGGGTTCTGTGGTATCATCATAGAAAAGGAATGCTGTAAGGGGGGATCTGCATGCTACATTTTGGAAAAAGGAGTGCCGCTCAGAAGCTGCCGGAGGGCTTCACAGCGCAGGACATCCGTGTGGAGTCGAGCATCTGCACGGGGGAGCGCACCATCGGGTTCTATGACCGCAGCCAAAAACGGCTTGTCTGTGCGGAGCTTGTGCGCTCGCAGGAGGACATTGCGGCGTTTTACCGCAAATACGGGCTGACACAGCCCGGAGACAGGGCATAGGGAACGCCCCGGATCATAGCATCCGGGGCGCATTTTGTTGTCACAGCACCGACACCGCCGTATCCGGCAGGACAAAGAGCTCCTGGCGGAGCAGATCGATGCTCAGGCCCATTTTCTTTTCACAGGTGATGGTCACCGGCTCCCAGGCATGGAGGGGGAACCAGTTGTCCGAGAAGCGCACATCCATCGTGCGGCAGTCAAGCGCGAGTGCCTGTACGAAGGCGTCCGAGCAGACGGTGATGGCATAGCAGTCGGGCAGCTTGCGCACCTCCAGGCGGATCTGTGCCTTGCGGAAGGAAAATTCCTTGGGCCGGCACAAAAGCGAAATACCGCTCGAGAGCACACCGCCCGGCGTTTCGAGCGCATACGACAGGTAGTGGCAGCGCCGGTTCTCCTTGGTGTAGAAGCTCTCAAGGCCCGTGATGGCGGGAAGATCGACCGCCGACAGCGCCGGCACCTGCACGCGGCTCGCACCGGAAATGATGACCCGGGAATCGGCGTCGCGCATGGCCCAGCGCACCGTGCCCTCCACGGGCTGCAGTGTCTCGTTGGAGACGTTCAGCGTCGGCTCCCCGAAGGCGCCGCAGCTGAGCAGGACGGGCGCATGGAAGCGCCGGGCGTAGTAATGCAGGCCCTTCCAGCGGCCGAAATAGTCGATGCTGCTCCAGGAGATCACGGGGTTCGTATCCCCGAGCTGCCAGTAGAGCGAGCCCATGCAGCGCCCTCTGTGGCGGCGCATGTGCTCCACGTTCGAGCGGATGCACTCGGCCTGCATGAGCTGGCTGAGATAGGACAGCTCCTCAAAGCTCTCCGGATAACGCACGAGCTGTGCCAGGTAGTACATGAGCTTCTCGTTGCCCTGTTCGCATTTCTGATGCGCCTCCATGACCGGGGACATCAGGTTGAGGTCCCGCTGTGCCGGATCACAGACCGTGCGCATGGTCTTGGGGGAGGGAACGGACTCAAAGCCGTATTCCGAGCAGAACCGGTAGTACAGCTCCCGGAAGGCCGTGAACGGCTTGAAGCTGTGCCAGATCTCCCAGTAGTGCATGTCCCCGGCATGGTTCGAGGACGTGTCCACGCAGCCGCCGTAGGCTGAGGGGGAGGAGCGCCAGTAGAAGCGCTGCGGGTCGAGCTCGCACACGAGCTCCGGCATGCGGTGCTCGAACTGCTCGAGGTAATCCGCCCGGGCCTCCGGATCGTCCGGCAGGCCCCAGGTCTCGAAGGCCGTTTCGATCTCGTTGTTGCCGCACCAAAGCCCCAGGGAGGCATGATGGCGCAGACGGCAGATGTTGTCGCGCAGCTCCGCCTCGGTGGTCTCCCAGAACTCCGGTGTCAGCCGGTAATTGGCACAGGCGAACATGAAGTCCTGCCAGACCACAAGGCCGTTCTCGTCGCAGAAGTCGTAGAAATCCTCCCCCGGATAGAAGCCGCCGCCCCAGACACGCACCATGTTGAAATTGGCATCCACGCACGCCTGCAAAAGCGCCTGTGTCTTTTCGGGCGTGCAGCGGGGGAGCAGGGCATCGGTGGGGATCCAGTTGGCGCCCATGGCAAAGACATCCCGGCCGTTCACATGCAGACAGAAGCTCTCGCCCCATTCGTCCTTCTCCTGCCGGATGGTGATCGTCCGCAGACCGATGCGCTCCCGGAGCGTCTGGGATTCGTTCCCGTCGGCGGTGCGGACCGTGACGGTAACAAGGTAGAGCGGGTGCTCCCCGAGGCCGTTCGGCCACCACAGGCGGGGCTCTGCGATCGTCTCCGTGACCGTCTCCTGCGGGGTGAGTCCTGCTTTGTCCATGACAAGCTCCCCGTCGGGACCGAGCACGGTGATGTCCCAGGTCTGCCCCGGTGCGGGTTCCTCCCAGACGGGGGCGGCTGTGAGCGTGACACGG
Source organism: Oscillospiraceae bacterium (assembly GCA_017460955.1). GTDB lineage: Bacteria > Bacillota > Clostridia > Oscillospirales > Ruminococcaceae > UBA3855. The sequence continues at coordinate 8,926 of JAFTZY010000005.1, read as the reverse complement.
TCCTCCCCATGCACCTGGGTGTACTGCACACCGGAAATGCGCCCCTCCTGCCACAGCTCCAGGCGCACCTCACGCCACAGACCCATGTCCGGGAGCACGGGACCCCAGTCCCAGCCGAACATATAATGTGCCTTGCGCAGATAGGGGAAGCCCGGCACGGTGGAGCTCACGCCCCACATCGGGCGCTCGGCCTGTTTTTGGGCAATATAGCGCAGGGGGGAGCGCAGCAGCACGGAGAGCGTGTGCTCCCCGGCGGGGAGGCCGGTGACATCGAAGCGCCAGCGGCGGTGCATATTGTCGGTCCTGCCAAGGCACTGCCCGTCCAGGAAGATCTCGGCGAGCGTATCGATGCCGTCAAAGCACAGGGCCATGCGAGTGCCGGGAGTGGTCTCCGGGGAGAGAAAGCGCCTGGTGAAGCGGTAATCCTCCTCGGACAGGGGGAGGGCGGCGTCGGCATTTTCGCGGTAGAAGGGATCGTCCATGGCGCCGGCGGTGAGCAGAGTGTGGTAAACGGAGCAGGGGACGCTGCACGGATAGGACGTCGGATCGCCCTCCCGGCACATGCTCCAGGCATTGTTGAGCGGGATCAGTTTCATAGCGGTAGCCTCCATTGGATGATGGGATCGTGTGACGTGCAGTCACAGCAATGCCGCCCACAGCGCAGGGGAGCTGTCGGCGGCGGAAAGATCAGCCCGTAATACGGATCACAGAACGCTTTTTCAGGTCATACTCCATCCAGAAATACATGATGAAGCAGAACAGGAACACGATGAACCAGGTCATCATGCGGCTCTCAAGGTTGCAGAAGATCACATGATGGCTCGGCTTGTCGATCTGGTAGGCCATGGTCAGGGTGTCCGATTCGCTCAGAAGCCGGGTATAGGGGATGGAGTAGAAGAGCTTCGGGCGGGAGACCGCGCCGGAGTACATCCGGCCGTCCTTTTCGCAGGTATAGCGGTACTGGTAGATATCGCCCTGTGCGGTGGAGACCACCACGATGGCCGCGTCGGTCTTGTGCCAGCTCAGGTTGGCACGGATCCACTGAAAGGCAAACATTCCTGCCAGCAGGAGTGCGATGACTGCCATGACCAGAAGCGGCATCGTCCGCATTTTGCGGTGCATGTACGCTTTCATCACTAATTTTTCATCCGGCGTCATTGACTTCACACGCATTCCTCCTTGCACAAGATTACTCCCAATATTATAGCATGAATTGTGGAATTTGTCAATGGTTTTTGAAAAAAATCGGCAAAGGACCGGATCCCGCGGCAGAAAAACGGCTTCCCTCATCGGAGGGAAGCCGTTTTCTCATCTGCGTTTCCATTTGCGTTTATTCTGTTGTCTTCGGATCTCACGCCGGATGATGTCATACCCGTCGCGCCAGAAGAACAGCACGAAATTGAGGACGGACACCAGCACGGACAGGCGTCCCGGCCAGGAATTGTAGACCAGTGCCGCCACGAGGAAGAAGGCATCGACGAGGGCGAGATACTTGACCTTGATGGGGAGAACGAAGAAGAGCAGCATCTCAAAATTGGGGAAGATCACGGCAAAGGCCAGGAACAGCGTCATATTAAGGTAGGTGTTCCAGGCGCTGCCGGTGAGCATCCCCGACAGGATATTGAACAGGATCCCGCTGAAGTAGTAGACGTTGAATTTGAAGGTCCCCCACTGCGCCTCAAGCGCGGAGCCGATGAGCCAGTAAAAATACAGGGACAGGACGATCCAGAAGGGACTGGAGCTCGGCGGCAGGAGCGCGAAGGTCAGCACGCGCCAGACCTGTCCATGGAGGATGGCCTCCCGGTCAAAGTAGAGCAGCTGGCTGAGTGTGAAGGTGTTGTCCGGATTGGCCGCTGTCACAAGATCGATGATAAAGACCAGCCCCATACCGAACACGACGGCATTCATAAGTCCCGGGATCGCAAACCGCCCGCATTTGCGCTCGAGCTTGTCGAGCCATGTCTGTCTGTACATAGGCATCCTCCTGCGTGTTTGTTGGTACTATTAGTATACCCCAGATCGGGTGTTTTGTCAAGGGGAAGGTGAGATTCGTGCCGGCTTGTGCCTGCAAATGGGCACGATCCGCGCCGAATCCGGCAAAATAGACAAAAATCGCCGCATTCCCCCGGGATAAATCTGCGAAATTCTGTCATTGTAATTTTGCCCGTTTCGCTGTATAATAATAAGGAGAGAAACCAAGCGGCCGGATGGCCGGGGAATGGAGAGATGAGAATGAGATTGCAGCGCATCAGAGCAGCGCTGGTAGCAGGAGCGATCCTGACAGCAGTACTTCCCGTCCTTCCTGCACGGGCGATCACCGTGCCGGAGGGCTGTATCGGCAGTGTGACAACGAATGCCTCCACCGCCTTTTATTATGAGCATACCGGCGGCTTTTCGGCACTCTGGCAGGACGCCGCTGCCGCCTCCGAAGCCACCGTGGTGCTCTATGCGGACTGGACGGGGGAGGACGGTGCCCTGGGCTCCGGCAGGGGCTTTACGGACAGCGGTGCCCTGGTCATCCCCGCAGGCCATGAGGTGACCATCGATCTGTACGGCAATACCCTCGACCGCGGACTCAAGGACCCGATCGCGGACGGCGAGGTCATCCTCGTTGAGGAGGGCGCCACGCTCAATCTGGGCGACACCAACAGTGAGCTCGGCTACAGCGGCGCCGTCTCCGGCGGACACAGCCTTGATACGGCCGGCGGCATCCAGGTGGAGGCCGGTGCGACCGTGAACCTGTGGGGCGGCTCGGTCAGCCGCAACCTGACCTATGTCAACGGCGGCGGCATCATGATGGCCGGTGAGGGCAGCACCTTGAACATCACCGGCGGCAGCATCCATGACAACCACGCCATGCTCGACGGCGGTGCCGTGGGGATGGCAGCGGGCAGCATCAAGATCGTGGGCGGCGATATCACCGGAAATTCCGCGGAATCCGGCGGCGGCATCTACGCCCAGGCCGGCAGCATCGACCTCCAGGGCGGCACTGTCAGCGAAAACAGCGCCCTCTACGGCGGCGGCATCCTCATCAACGGCACTGCGGAGCTGAGCTTCAAGGGGACGCCCGTGCTCCAGCGCAACATCGCCAGCGGCGAGGAGGCGGCGGGCGCCGGGATCCTGGCACTGTCCCAGACGCCGATCCGCCTGTCCGGGACGCCGACCATCCTCAACAACGTGACCTCCTCGGGCGATGCGAGCAATCTCGTGCTCCAGGCGGACCCGGCAGTCAAGAACACGGTGTTCACCCATCTGACGGACACCGGTCTGCAAAAGGAGGCCAAGATCGGCCTGAGCCTCTACGGAAAGGGGCGGCATGTACCGTTCACCGAGAGCTGGACGGGCCCGGACTGCTTCATCAGCGACCGGCAGAACTATGAGATCCGCACCGAGGGGGATGTGCTGGTGCTCCACTGCACCTCGAGCATCCTCGAGGACATCAACATGACGCTTGTCTGGATCGTCCTGTGCGCCGTGCTTTTGCTGATCGCCGTGATCGGCATCATCGTGTTCCTTGTGCGCAGCCGCCGCGACAGACGGCAGGAGCGTCCCGATGAGGATGACGAGTACGAGGACGAAGAGGACGAAGAGGAAGAGGACGAAGAGGACAACGAGGCATACGAAGAGGACGAGCCGGAGGCATCCGGGGAGCCCTCTGAGGAAGAGGTAGCGCCTTGGCAGGAGGAAGCCGCTGAGGACGCCCCTGCACCGGAAGAGGAAACAGAATAACACACAGCTCCCTGAAACAGGCATTTCAGGGAGCTGTTATTTTTATTGCAAAAGCATTTGTTTGAGCACGGTCAGATCCCGCACATCGAGTCTGCCGTCCGCGCAGACATCCGCTGCCTGCCCGAGGAAGAGGGAGGAGGAGGGGCAGCGCACGAGCCATTTCTGCAAGGCGACCGCATCGGTCAGGCGCACGGCTTCATCCCCGTTCACATCCCCCGCAAGATACGCGATCGGCTCGAACGGCCGGCCGTACTGCGCCGCATAGGCCTGCGCCGTGGAGCCGGGGTAGCCGTGGATGACGATGTCCCCGGTGACGGTCTCCGGCAATGCGAAGGGATCCTCGCTGCTTGCGGGGGCCGTGTAGCGGTACTGCGCCGGGAGCGTCTTTTCGCTGTCGAAGATCTCACACGCGGGGTCGTACAGGTAGATGTCCGTGGCGTTCCTGCCGGCGGCAAGCATGTTCTCGGGCAGGACGTGGCTCCGGCAGCGGATGATGCCCGTCTGCTCCGAGAGGAGGGCGGCATAGGTCAGATATCCGGGATACTGCACGGAATGCGGGATGTCGAGCTCTGTGACCGACGTCCTGCCGAAGAAGGCCATATCGGCGATCCCAAGCGTTCCCTCCGGGAGGACCGCCCGCTGCACATCGCTGTCACTGCCGACGGCCCAGGCGCCGACATACTGCACGCCGTCCTGCGTCCGGGTGCAGCCGGCCTCCTCAAAGGCATACTGCCCGATGCGCGTCACACTGTCCGGGATCACAAAGTCCGTCAGCGCCGTGCATTGATCGAACGCGCCGTACCCGATCGTGGTGATGCGCCCGCGCCAGACCACCTCCGACAGTGCGGTGCAGCCGTAGAAGAGCTCGCCCGTGACCGCCGTCATGCCGGAGGGGAGCTCTGCATATTCGAGCGCCGGACAGAAGGCGAAGGCGGCGTTGTGGATATGCGCCACGCTCTCCGGGATGACGGCCCGTTCAAGCGTGAGGTTCGTGGCAAATGCATAGTCCCCGATGGTGCGGACCTCCTCCGGGAGGGCAAGCTCGCGGAGCTCCAGCGCGGGCGGGCAGCCGATGAGCACGGAGCCGTCCTTGCTGTAGAGGATGCCGTCCTCCTCCCGGAAATGGGGGTTGGTATCGGACACCCGGACGCTTGCCACCGTGGGCACGGGTTCCTCGGTGCTGCCGAGTGCCTTGACGGTCGTGCAGCACAGATCGAGCCAGTCAAAATGCTCGAACGTATCGGGGAGCGTGATGGCGGTCAGCGACCGGCAGTAGCCGAAGGGCGTCCCCGTGCTCCCGGAGACGGGCAGTCCCCCGACCTCCTCGGGGATCGTGACTTCGGTGACGGTGCGGTCGGTACACTCGGCCAGGACCGCGTATTCATCATAGAGACGGAAGGTCAGGCCGTCCTGCGAAAGCGTGGTGTACGAAGCGTCCGGATCGGGAAATTCGGTGAGCGCTGCACGCTGCTCCAGATATTCCTCATGCGTGGCCGCCTCGAGCGCCCCGGCGGGCAGTGCGGACACAGCGGATAAACAGAACGGGACGGCCAGTGCCGTCAGAAGTATGCGGATCTTTTTCATAGATCTCCCCCCATGACAGTAGTCTCTCTGCCGGCCGGAGCGCAGCCGGTGCTGAACCCATTATATCATATAAGCGAAGCGTTATGATATAATCGCCCGATTGCAGGGAGCAAATCATAGATTTGCGTATCTGCAAGGGCATTAGATAAAAAATAATGAATGCTTTGCATTCATTATAGCATAAAACGCGGGCGGATGTCAATGCATGGGAAAAATGGAGTAACCTGCCATAGTTACCAAAATCACGCAGGGATATTTGTGGATTTGCACAAGCTTTGTGAATAAATCTGCATATCCGTTGACAAACTCGATATATTCTGATACAATTAAACAGTATCATAATGCTTCGGACAGGACCGGCGGGGCCGGTCTGAAAGAAATCAACGCATCGATATGGAGGTATGGTTATGGCACGGGCGTTCAAACGGTTACTGTCGTTATGCAGTGCGCTGGCTATGACGGTCCTGGCACTTCCGGTAACGGAGCTGCCGGCAGCGGCGCAGGAGACGGAGACGGAAGCACAGCTCCTGTACGGTGACATCAATCTTGACGGGGTCATTGATGCCGAGGATTCCTCGGCGCTGTCCCAGGCAATCAACAAAAAGACCGCATCCGAGCTTGTGAATGCGGATCTCAACGGCGACGGGAAGGTGAACAATTCCGATGCACTGATGCTCAGTCAGTTTGTATCGGGGGAGCTTGCGTATTTCCCCGTCGGCGATGTGTACATCGCCGGAGTGAGCTTTGTCACACGGGGGGAGTGGATCCATTCGCTGGTCACGGCATTTGACATGTCCGTGGAGGACAGGTCCTCCATGGAGACCTATTTCACGGATCTGTCGGGCAATGCCTATGCCGAGGAGATCGAGCTTGCGGCGAATTTCGGCGTGTTTGAGGCAGAGAGCGACGAGTTTTCGCCGGACGCCATGGTGACACGCGAATTCGCAGCACACACGGCCAATTTCTGCATCGGCTACCTGAACGAGACCGTGGTCAGCTTTGCGGACAGCGGCGATATCTTCTATGAGGACGACGCCTCCGTGGCCGTGCTCAGGGGCTGGTTTGCAGCGATCGAGCATCAGTTCCGTCCCGCGCTGTACATGAACAGCGATGAGGCGGACGTGATCCTCGGGGATCTGAAGGGAGCTCGGGAGGCGGATACGATCCGTACCGATGCGCCCGAGGTGATCGAGTATGCGGATTCCGTGATCCAGGTCGATGATTCCGTCGATGCCACACTTGTGGGGAACACGGTGACCATCAACAGCGACGAGGTCTCCATCCTTGCGGGGGACATCTTTACCGTGAACATTGACGGAACGCAGTGCCTGTACAAGGCAAGCAGCGTTTCCATCGGCAAGAACGGCCAGGTCGTGGCCGATGTGGAGGAAGCACCGCTCGAGGATGCGGTCTCCAATGTCAACATCCAGGGCATCGGCGAGGTCGATTACAGCAACATCACCTATTACAGTGACGGGACCGACACGGTGCAGACCAACGCAGCGGGCGTGATGTATCTGCCCAGAACACAGGTCCTTGCGGCAGCCTCCTCGGGCAGCAACTCCGTCAAGCTCGACCACACCTTTGATCTGGGCGGGACGAAGGTATACCTAAGCGGCACGCTCAGTAACATCCAGCCGGAGTACAAATTGCAGTGGAATGGGCTTTCGGTGGACAGCTTCACGCTGAACATGAAGGCGGATGCCAATTTCACTGCCAAGGTCTCCGACAGCTTTACGAGCACGAAGAGCAAGGAGGTCAAGATCGCCTCCGTACCCGTTGCGTGCGGCGGCCTGCTGACAGCGGAGGTGGGCATCTATATCACGGTCAGTCTGTCCGGTGAGATCCAGGTGTCCTACAGCTGTGACGTCATGGGCGGTGTGACCTATACCAAGGACGGCGGCTGGAGAACGAACAGGAATTTCCAGAAGAAGTCGTTCACACTCGATGCCAAGGCCTCCGAGAGCATTGCGATCAAGGCCTCTGCCTCGGTGAAGTTCGCCACAACGACCCTCGGCAATGCCTATGTCATGGTCGGCGAGAAGGGGACCATCCAGGCCAACAAGCGGGAGACCGGACTGGAGTGCGCGACCCTGCGTGCCTATGTCTTTGCCGAATACGGGGCAAGCCTGAACCTGTTCGGATTAAAGACCTTCTCCAACAGCACGGAGTTCATCAATGAGAGCAATTCCCCCGTCAGGATCGTGCGGCACTGGGAGAATGATGTGCTGGTGGATCACTGCACCTACGGGGAGGATCTGTCCTATTCGTCCTCGACCAAGAAAAAGCGCAGGAACTACACGACCTATTCCAACTACGGCACGGAATATGAGGGGATCATCACGCTTTCCAACTCCTCCGAGTCCCGGTCCGACGGCTCCGTGACAAGGTGGGAGGGCAGTATCACCCTGACCAAGGATACGGAGGTGTACGGCGATCTGTTCCTGACAAACTGGCAGACGACGGAGAACGGGAAAACCGTGAGCCACAGCTTCAGCTCCCTTGATCTGGACGGGTATTCCCTGACGGTGTACGGCGATATCATCCAGACCCAGGGCACAGTCACGGTCAATAACGGCACACTGAATGTGTACGGCGGCTATGTGATGCGCAATGCCACAGTCAACAATGTCGGAGAGATCGAGTACAACGACTGTTCGGCAAGACTTTATATGGCAAACGAGCACGACAAGGTGAACATCAGCGGCGATTTCACAACGCATAGGCTGAACAGTGTTTATAATGTACGATTGTACTATGGCGTCTTTTCCGTGGCCGGAGATATCTGGACGGACGGCGGCGTCAGCGCGGAATCCGACCGTGGCAACCGGATCGTTCTGAACGGCAGCGGCACACAGAAGGTCTATACAAGTACGGACTATACGACATTCAATCAGCTGGAAGTGACAGATCCCGGAGCAAGACAGATCGTGTATGGCGGAAAAATGAAGATCCGCCGCCTGGGCAGCGATATCAACATCCTGTCGGATGATCTGAACCTCTATTCACTGGACCTGAACCAGAAAACCATGACGATCACCGGTGATACCGGGATGACAAATTCTAACACGGTCAACCTCAACGGCGGCATTCTGACCATCAGGGGCAATTTCCTGCATAAGACCGGTACGATCACCTGCAACAACGGGACACTGAACGTGACCGGGAACTACACGATGGAAAATGCTACGACCAACAATGTAGGCGAGACAGAGTACAATAGCTGCTCAGCGTACTTAAATATGAATAACGAGCACGACAAAGTGAATATCAGCGGCGATTTCACAACACATAATTTAAGCGGTTATGAGAATGTGGAATTGTACTATGGCGTCTTTTCCGTGGCTGGGGACGTCTGGACGGACGGCGGTGTCAGCGCGAGATACGATTATGGCAACCGGGTCATTCTGAACGGAAGCGGCACTCAGAGAATCTATACAAGTACGAACTATACGACATTCAATCAGCTGGAAGCGACGGATCCGGAAGCAAGGCAGATCGTGTACAGCGGGGATCTGTATATCCGCCGCCTGGGCAGCGATATCAACATAAAGTCGGATGACCTGAACCTGAGATGGGCCGACTTGAACCAGCATACCATGACGATTACCGG
>JAFTZY010000001.1 GCA_017460955.1 Oscillospiraceae bacterium | reverse complement strand
CGGAAAGCGTACCCCACATCGAAGAAAGCGCCATCGCCCCGCACCATCTGCCGGTGCAGGGCGGAGCCCTGCTGCCCGGGGAGTCCAGAGGGGCGGCGGTGACCGAAGTCGAGTCAGGATCCTGTCGAGACTGAGCAGTCCTGGGATTGGATTTAAACCCAGGGCAAGGCCGCCCCTCTGGTCGGGGGTGCAGGGGTCCTCCCCTCCATCAGAACCTGTCCGGGGGCCGAAGGCCCCCACGGGAGGTCTATCAAGTCTAAGTATCTAACTTCTTACCTCTCACCTCTAACCTCTAAAAGCCGAAGGCCCCCACAAGAGACCTATCAAGTCTAAGTATCTAACTTCTTACCTCTCACCGCTAACCTCTAAAAGCCGAAGGCCCCCACCACAGACCTATCAAGTCTAATCCCCGTTCTCGCCATCTGCTTTCCACATCCGACCATATTTTTGTGGAAAACACTGCGTTCCGTCTTGACAAGCACGGCGGCAGCATGGTATAATGAAGGCATACGCAGTATCCCTCAACATCATAAAGGAGGGACAATCATGAGACGAAAACTTTGCGCAGCCGTCCTTGCCCTGTGTATGACAGGACTGCCCGTGATGGGCGAATATCCGGCGATCCGGACGGCTCTCACCGCCCGGGCGGAGGGAGAATGCTACACGCTGTGTGAGGACGGCACGCTGACCCTGCACGGCACGGTCACGGAGGATGCCTTCGGTGCGCTTGACAGGGAGAGCACCACCAGCATCACCGCCGAGCCGGGGACGGTTTTGCCGGAGAGATGCCATTCTCTCTTTTCCGGATTTTCCAATGTCCTGACCATTGACCTGCGCGGGGCCGATACCTCGCAGACGACCTCCATGAATGCCATGTTCAATGGGTGCTCCTCGCTCACCTCACTCGATGTTTCGGACTTTGACACCTCGCAGGTGACGGCCATGCAGGAAATGTTCTCCCATTGCGAAGCACTCACCGCACTGGATCTCTCGGGCTTTGACACCTCACAGGTGACGGATATGGGCTACATGTTCGAGGATTGCAGCGCCCTCACGCGCCTTGACCTCTCCGGCTTTGACACCTCACAGGCAGACAATACGACCAAGATGTTCCGCCGCTGCGCCGCTCTGCGCACCCTGGTACTCGGGGCGCAGTTCGCACAGATCGATGCGGACATGCAGCTGCCCAACCGCCCCGGCTGGGCCCGGAGCGCCGACCCGCAGACCCGCATCAGCGGGAACACCGGGTATGCCGAGCTTACAAACGAAGGCACGACCACCTATGTGCGCATCCTCACGAGCATCCCCGGCGATGCGAACGCCGACGGCGTCGTTGATGTGACCGACGCTGTGGCACTGCAAAAGTACCTTGTCCGGAAGGGCGGGCTCCTGAACATAGGGCCTTGCGATATAAGCAGTGACGGGGCTGTCAATGTCATCGATCTTGCGCTCTTAAAGCAGCTTCTCATAAAGTAAAAACATGCGGCTCCCTCGGGTATCCGGGGGAGCCGTAGTTTTTTTGCGGGATGCACGGTAGGATCAGCGCTTGCCCGCAAGATATTCGTCGATCGTAGCCGTGCCCTTAGCGCCATAATAGGCAGCGTATCGCAGGATCACTGCAGCATCCACTGCGTTGATCGCACCGTCAGCATTGATATCCGGTGTAAGCCGCTTGGGCGGATTGGACTTGGCGTAGTAGACAGTGGGGGAGCCGATCACCGACAATTTTTCAATAGCATTCCACTGAAGGGAGGAGCCGCCATAGTATACTGTTTTTATGGAGCATCCTGAAAACGAATCCCAACCGTAAAATTTAGTAATACTGATCGGTATATACATTGTTACAAGCGCTGTACAGTCCTTGAAGGATCTATATCCGATCTCCGTGGGGCCATTCTCGATCGTAACACTCTGCAGATTTGTACATCCATCACAGCAATTGCTCGGGATCTGCGAGAGCGTACCCGGGAAGGTCAGCTCCTCTAAATACACACACCCGCTGAACGCACTGTTTCCCAAGGTTCCCAGCTTGGCCGGCAGCGTGATCTTCTGCAAACTAATACACCGTTCAAAAGCGCTTGCTCCGATCGATGTCACGGAGCTTGGCAGCGTCACGCTGGTAAGGGAGCTGCAGTTATAGAAAGCCTTATCACCGATCGTGGTCACTGTATTTGGCACCGTCACGCTCTGGAGCTTCGAGCCCTGCGCAAAAGCGGAAGCCTTGATCGTTGTCACCGGTACATTCTGAATGGTGGACGGCACCGTCACGGCGGATGCGCTGTTGTCAAAGCCGGTGATCTCAGCATAGCTGTCATACAGCGTGTAGGTCATGCTTCCATAGGTACCGCTGGTCGCTGCATTGGCAGTGATCGCCGTCTGCGGCAGCTCCGGCAGGATGCCCACCGCTCCTGTCATCAGGAGGGCGGCGGTGAGAATGGCGGCTGTTTTCTGGAATTTCATGTGAACATCTCCTTATGTATATTTTATTATCTGAACCAACTAAGCTGCATCTGGTACTCCTCAAGCTGACGGATGCATGTCGTATTGTAGGCAATGACCGCATTGCTCTTTGAGACCGAATCCAGATTGTCGGACATATTACTCACAGCATATGTCAGCGAATGGATCTGCGACTCGCAGCGGCTGATCGCATCATACAGCTCCCTCTGTGTCTGCTGGATCTGACTGAGTCGGTTGATAATATCATCCAGCTTGTACAGCACGAGCCGCTTGAATTTTTCATCTTCGAAGAGGTTATAGGCATCGCCAAGTGTGGAGCATCTGCCTGACTCAAAGTATTGATGGATCGAACATACTGCCACAAAATTCTGATAGTCCCTGTGAAGGACCGGGATCGCATAATAATTACTAAGCAGCGACCTGAGCTCCTGCAAATTGCCTTGGAGGATATCCACCTCCTCCGGCAGATATTTGATGGCCTTCATATCCGCCTCCATTTGCTCTTTGTTATTCCTGATAATGATCTCGTTATCCCGTTCGATCTTTTGCCAAGTGGAAGAGCCAAACTGATTTTCATAATAATTATGGTATCCTGTCGCAATACCGATGATCACGCAGATGATCGCCCCAAGGATCAACGTCCCCTTGACAGAGGCCCCCACACTTTCGGTACTGGCAAGCAGTCCATGCGTCAGTAACGCAAAGATAATTCCAACGATCACAGCAGCGATCTCAACCGGGATCATCATGCCGAGCCCGACCAAAAAGCCTTGCTTGGCACACTCTCCGGCACTCAGCGGCGGTATGTCGCCGGTGATCTCTCCATGACGGCGCAGCGGTGAATAGCGATTGTTCTTATACCGCGCCGATGCATCCGAATAATTCCGGTTCAATCTGCTGATCGCTTTCTCGTGCATGTAAACGCCCGCCTCCAGCTCCCGCACCGCAGCAAGGTACTTCAATATCTGATTTCTGTCCATGATCATGCCCCCTTCAAAATTTATACACATTATATCATTCCTCGCCCAAAAAGTCAAGTGTTTTATGATAAATTGTCAAATTATTTACAACTTGTTTGAAGTATAATAATATTTGAATGGGGGTATGAATATGGTTAACTTTAGTGAGCGACTAAAAAAACTCCGTAAAGAAGCCGGGTATACCCAGCAGCAGCTTGCAGACAGAATTTGGGTGACAAAAGCGACCATCAGCTATTATGAGCTCTCCGAACACACGCCGTCTCCCGAAATTCTCGTGAAGCTTGCAGCAGCCTTCCATGTAACAACGGATTATCTGCTTGGACTGGAAGAAAAGGGTCTGCATCTCGATGTAAGCGATCTGCCTGCCGAGGATATCGAGCTGCTTGAACATACCATCCGTGTACTTCGCAATAAGAACCAAAGCCGTGCATGATGTGCGGCTTTGGTTCTTTTCTGTCCCCTTGTGAAATCCTTGACAAATACTGTTTTTTGTAGTATAATAGATGTATAGTGGCAAACTATAGACTTATTTGAAAGGATTGATCACAATGGGACTCACATTAACGGAAAAGATCCTTCGTGCGCATCTGGTGGACGGCGAGCCTGTCAAGGGGCAGGAGATCGGCATCCGCATTGACCAGACCCTCACGCAGGATGCGACCGGCACCATGGCATATCTGGAATTTGAGGCCATGGGCGTGCCGCGTGTCCGCACGGAGCGCAGTGTGGCATACATCGACCACAACACCCTCCAGAACGGCTTTGAGAACGCCGACGACCACCGCTTCATCGGCAGCGTTGCCAAGAAGCACGGCATCTACTTCTCCCGTCCGGGCAACGGCATCTGCCATCAGGTCCACCTCGAGCGCTTCGGCATTCCCGGCAAGACCCTCATCGGCTCCGACTCCCACACCCCCACCGGCGGCGGCATCGGTATGATCGCCATTGGTGCCGGCGGTCTGGACGTTGCTGTGGCCATGGGCGGCGGCGCTTACTATATCACCTATCCGCAGATCGTCAAGGTCGAGCTCACCGGCAAGCTCTCCCCCTGGGTGGCTGCCAAGGACGTCATCCTCGAGGTCCTGCGCAGGCTCTCCGTCAAGGGCGGTGTCGGCAAGGTCATTGAGTACGTCGGCGAGGGCGTCAAGACGCTCTCCGTTCCCGAGCGTGCCACCATCACCAACATGGGCGCAGAGCTCGGTGCGACGACCTCCATCTTCCCCTCCGACGAGATCACCAAGGCCTTCCTCGAGGCACAGGGCCGCGGCGATGTCTGGAGTGAGCAGAAGGCCGACCCCGACGCCGAGTACGACGAGATCGTGCAGATCAATCTCTCCGAGCTCGTGCCGCTGGCTGCCTGTCCCCATTCTCCGGACAATGTCAAGTCCGTTGCCGAGATCGAATCCGAGCGCGGCGGCAAGCTTAAGGTCGATCAGGTCTGCATCGGCTCGTGTACCAATTCCTCCCTGCTCGATATGATGAAGGTCGCCCACATCCTCAAGGGCAAGACCGTGCATCCGGATGTGTCCCTGGCCATTGCCCCCGGCTCCAAGCAGGTCCTGGGCATGATGGCGGATATGGGCCTGCTGTCCATCCTCATCGATGCCGGCGCCCGCATCCTCGAATCTGCCTGCGGTCCGTGCATCGGCATGGGACAGTCCCCGAATTCCGGCGGTATCTCCCTGCGCACCTTCAACCGCAACTTCCTCGGGCGCTCGGGCACCAAGGACGGGCAGATCTATCTGGTCTCCCCGGAGCTCGCTGCCATTTCCGCCGTCACGGGCTACCTGACCGATCCGCGCACCATCGGTGACATGCCGGAATTTGTCCTGCCCGAGAAGTTTACGGTGCATGACAACATGATCGCCCTGCCCGCCACCGAGGAGGAGGCCGGGAGCGTGGAGATCCTCCGCGGTCCGAACATCAAGCCCTATCCGGAGACCGCCCCGCTCGAGGCTTCCATCGAGGCACCCGTCTCCCTCAAGGTCGAGGACAACATCACCACTGACCACATCATGCCGGCCGGTGCCAAGATCCTGCCGCTGCGCTCGAACATCCCGGCCATTTCGCAGCACTGCTTCACGGTCTGCGACGAGGCGTTCCCGGCACGCGCCAAGGCACTGGGCAAGTCCGTCATCGTCGGCGGCTCGAACTACGGCCAGGGCTCGTCCCGTGAGCATGCCGCTCTTGCCCCGCTGTACCTGGGCATCAAGGCCGTGCTCGTCAAGTCCTTCGCCCGCATTCACAGGGCCAACCTCATCAATGCCGGCATCCTGCCGCTGACCTTCGTCAATGAGGCCGATTACGACGGCATTTCCCAGGGCGATGTGCTCGTGCTCGAGGACATCCGCGCCAAGGTCGAGAGCGGTCAGACGCAGTTCGACATCCTCAACAAGACCACGGGCAAGACCATTCCCGTGCTGTGTGAGCTGACCGGACGCACCAAGGACATCATCCTCGCCGGCGGCCTGCTCGATTACACAAGAGAGCACCTGCAATAACACATGAACAACCTGCGGATCAAGCACGAAAACGACGCCGTTTTCCGGGAGGGGCACTTCCCCTCCATGCGCTCGGTGTACTATCCCGCCGCGCCGGAGGTCCCGGTGCAGGTGCGCACCCCCTTCCGGGCGGCGGCGCATCTCGAGCGCTCCGATACGATCTCGGCGGTCCTGCGGCACCGGGGTGCGCATGTCTGTGCGCTCAATTTTGCCAATGCCAATTTCCCCGGCGGCGGCTACATCCTCGGCGGCAATGCACAGGAGGAGGCGCTGTGCCGTGCCTCGCTGCTCTATTACAGCATCCGCACGGTACACGGCTACTACCGGCGCAACCGGCTGCATGTCCTGCCCGACTACACCGACGGGATGATCTGGACGCATGATGTTCCCGTCATCCGGGACAATACAGGCGCAAGGCTCCCGGAGCCGATGCTGTGTGATTTTCTCACCTCACCGGCGGTCAACCGGACATTTGCGAAATTCCTCATGACGCGCCGTTATCTCGACCGCGTCATGGAGCGCCGCATCACCGGGATCATCCGGCTTGCCGCTGCCGTGCATCCGCAGGTGCTCATCCTCGGGGCCTACGGCTGCGGGGAATTCGGCAACAAGCGCGAGCGCGTATACCCGATGTTTGAACAAGCGATCACTCAGTATCTTCCCGATGACATCACTGTCATCTTTGCAGATCCTGCATTATCATTACAAGGAGGTAATCCCTATGGAACAGATCAAAATGACAACGCCCCTCGTTGAGATGGACGGCGACGAGATGACCCGCATCCTCTGGCAGTGGATCAAGGACATTCTCATCACGCCCTATGTGGCACTGAATACCGAATACTATGACCTGGGTCTCGAAAACCGCGAAAAGACCAAGGACCAGGTGACCTTCGATTCCGCCGAGGCGACCAAGAAGTATGGTGTGGCTGTCAAGTGCGCCACCATCACACCGAATGCCGCCCGTATGCCGGAGTACAACCTCTCGCAGATGTGGAAGTCCCCGAACGGCACCATCCGTGCCATCCTTGACGGCACCGTATTCCGCACGCCCATCCTGGTCAGCGGCATCACGCCCTATATCCCCACATGGACCCAGCCCATCACCATTGCACGTCATGCCTACGGCGATGTGTACAAGAACACCGAAATGCAGGTGCATGGCGGCAAGGCAGAGCTCGTGTACACCGACAAGGAGGGCAATGAGACCAGACAGACCATTTATGATTTTGGTGACGAGAACGGCATCATCCAGGGTCTGCACAACCGTGACAAGTCCATCGAGGGCTTTGCACGCTCCTGCTTCAACTACGCCCTCGATGTCAAGCAGGATCTGTGGTTCGCCACCAAGGACACCATTTCCAAGCAGTACGACCACCGCTTCAAGGACATCTTCCAGGAGATCTTCGATGCCGAGTACAAGGAGCGCTTCGAGCAGGCCGGGATCGAGTATTTCTATACGCTCATCGATGATGCCGTGGCCCGTGTCATCCGCTCAAACGGCGGCTATATCTGGGCCTGCAAGAACTACGACGGTGATGTCATGAGCGACATGGTCTCCACGGCCTACGGCTCCCTTGCCATGATGACCTCGGTGCTCGTCTCCCCGGACGGCGTGTACGAGTATGAGGCTGCACACGGTACAGTACAGCGCCATTATTACAAGCATCTCAAGGGCGAGGAGACCTCCACGAATTCCGTGGCGACGATCTTTGCATGGAGCGGTGCGCTGCGCAAGCGCGGTGAGCTCGACGGCAATGCCGCACTGATGGAATACGCGGACAAGCTCGAGCGTGCGACCATCCAGACCATTGAGGACGGTGTCATGACGGGCGATCTGTACCTTCTCTCGAGCCTTCCGAACAAGCGCAAGGTCAATTCCCGGGAATTCCTTGAGGAGATCAACACCCGTCTGGCCGCACTGATGCAGTAAGAGGTGACGCTATGGGAAAACAGGTCATTTCCACCCCTGTGGTCCGCCGGCTGCCCCGCTACTACCGCTTCCTCGGGGAGCTGGAGTGTGAGCACATCGAGCGGATCTCCTCCAAGGAGCTTGCCCAGCGCATGGGACTGTCCGCCTCCCAGATCCGTCAGGACTTCAACTGCTTCGGCGGCTTTGGCCAGCAGGGCTACGGCTACCATGTCGGCGAGCTGCGCACTATCATCGGGGAGATCCTCGGTGTGGATGCGCACACACCGATGATCCTCATCGGTGCCGGAAATCTGGGGCGGGCGCTGGCGGCGCATCTCGATTTCGAGAAGCACGGCTGCGAGCTCATCGGCATTTTCGACAGCAATCCCGAGCTTGCCGGAACGCAGGCCGCCTGGCTTACCGTACAGCCGATGCACACCCTCGTGGGCTTCTGCCGCACACACCAGCCGCAGGCGGCGGTGCTGTGCATCCCGAAGGACGGGGCGCAGAAGCTCTGCGATCAGCTCATCCACCTGGGTATCCGGGCCTTCTGGAACTTCAGCCACTATGACCTTAGGATCAACAATCCGGACATCATTGTAGAAAACGTCCACCTCGGCGACAGCCTGATGACACTTGCCTACTGTATGCATCACAGCGAATGACAAGGATCCCCCACGTCCGGTGGGGGATCTCTTTTTGGGAACTTTCTGCGGACATGCAGGTACCCCGTCCGCCATCAAAAAAGCACCCCCGCATCACTGCGGGGGTGCTTTCATGCGTTTGATTCAGCTATCGCTTGAAGGGGAGATTAGTCCTTCTTCTTAGCCACTGCTGCTACGCCGCCCAGGAGAGCAACTGCTGCTGCTGCGCCTGCGATCGGCAGAACACCGTTAGAACCGGTCTTCGGGGAAGCGCTGGTGGAAGAAGCCTTGGAGCTGGACGGAGCTGCGGTCGGAGCCTGTGTCGGAGCTACAGGAGCCTCGGTTGCAGCGGCCGGAGCCTCGGTTGCAGCGGCCGGAGCCTCAGTTGCAGCAGCCGGAGCCTCAGTCTCCTCCTGCGGAGCCTCAGTCTCCTCCTGCGGAGCCTCGGTCTCCTCCTGCGGAGCCTCGGTCTCTTCCTCAGTCGGAGCCTCAGTCTCTTCCTCAGTCGGAGCCTCGGTCGGATCCTCAACGATCTGGATACCGCCGTTTACATGGGAAACAACGCCGTTTTCAACGTAGTCAGTCAGAACCTGAGAACCATCCTCATTCTCGGTGAGCAGGGTGTAGATCTCAACGCCCGGCCACTCGCCGCCGCCTGTTACATAAGTAACCGGATAGAAATCGCCAGCCTCGTAACCCTCCGGGATCACAACCTTGGCATATGCCCACTTGCTGCTCATGGTATCAGCGGTTACAGCAGACCAAGTCAGCCATGCGCCGGTCCCATCGGGGGTGGTTGCAGGGGTCATAGCCTGCATCATGCCAGTGGTGTCCATCTTGTCCACGCCAGATGCGATAACTTCTGCGAGGGAAGCGTATACATCGAGGCTCTCAGCCTGCTTTGCACCCTCAACCTCGGTATCCTCCAGGTTAGCGGATACACCGAACTCAATAGCGGTCAGTGCAGGACGGTCTGTATTGAAGGTAACAGGCAGATAGAAGGTTCTGTCCTCCGGTACATCGGAAACAGCAACGGTCTGAGTGTCAACAGTGATTACAAGGGACTCGCCCTCTGCGGAAGCCGGAACGGCTGCCATGCATGCCATTACGGACAGAGCTGCTACGGCTGCGATAGCCTTCTTGAAGTTCTTCATTTTCGTTTAGTTCCTTTCAGTAAAAATTTTTTATATCGACACACCGCACAGCAGTGTGCGGTGTGTGACATTCAGTTGCGACTAAAATTCGGAGTTGTGCTTACATTTCCTCGACATGCTTTACATCCGGGTTTGCATCGAGGTATGCAATGATGGCCTTGGTCACTGCCGGCAGGTTGCTTGTCGGGAGGACGGTTCTGCCCCACTGCGGATCCTTCTTAGCACCACGCTGTGCGGAGTGTACCAGGATCATGTTGGCATCGTTTGCATTCAGCGCCTTGGAGACATCCTCCTTAACCTCATCCACGGTGGGCTTTACCTTGCTCTCACCATTGACATCGGCCAGGAAGTATACAAAGTTCTCGAGGGTCTCATCCTCCAGATTGGAGATGCTCGGGTTCTTCATTGCGCCGTAGTCGGCTGCATACTTCAGGACCTTCGCGCCATCGTTTGCGTTGCACTTACCGTCGAGGTTTGCATCACCCTTGACACCGACGAACAGCGTTGCTGTGTCAACTGCCAGTACCGGAGTATCTACCTCATCACCTACATAGTAAATGTAGATGTTTGTGGTCGTGTAGGTTGCCTTCTCAGGATCGTCAAGCGTTGCCTTGTATGCCTCGTAGATCGAAGCCGGGGAAACGATCGTGTTCTCATCAGCAGGGCCGCTGGTGTTGGTGCCTACTGCAAGCTTTGCCAGATCCTCCTCATTGGTCAGATCCAGTGCAACCTCCTCAGAGTCGATGTCTGCACCCTTCTCATCTACATAGTAGATGGTTACCTTAGCCTCGGAGATCAGCTCTGCAAGGCTCAGCGGTCTTACGTCATGGCTGAAGAAGAAGTCGTTCTTCAGAGGTGTTACCTCGATCTCGACCTCTACAGTGGTCGGTGCCTCAGTGGGCTCAGTCGGCTCATCGGTCGGAGCAGTCGGCTCATCGGTCGGAGCGGTCGGCTCATCGGTCGGAGCGGTCGGCTCATCGGTCGGAGCGGTCGGCTCATCGGTCGGAGCGGTCGGCTCAGTGGGCTCGTCAGTCGGAGCGGTCGGCTCAGTGGGCTCGTCGGTCGGAGTCTCATCGGTAGGAGTCTCGTCAGTCGGAGTCTCATCGGTAGGAGTCTCGTCAGTCGGAGTCTCGTCAGTCGGAGTCTCATCGGTAGGAGTCTCGTCAGTCGGAGTCTCGTCAGTCGGAGTCTCGTCAGTCGGAGTCTCGTCAGTCGGAGTCTCATCGGTAGGAGTCTCGTCAGTCGGAGTCTCATCGGTAGGAGTCTCGTCAGTCGGAGTCTCATCGGTAGGAGTCTCATCAGTCGGAGTCTCTTCGGTGGGCTCGGCGGTCTCAGGCTCTGTAGGCTCGTCAGTCTCAGGCTCGGTCGGAACCTCATCGCTGGGTGCCTGCGTGGGCTCGTCGGTCTCAGGCTCAGTGGTCTCTTCCTCGGAAGGCTCAGTGGTCCCTTCCTCGGTCTCTACACGGAAGGTGATGGTTCTGATGATGTCGAACGCAGCATCACCGGTGAAGTCGTTGGAGCTGGTGTTGACAGCTGCCTCAGCGTTCAGAACCGTGGCGATGGTACCCGGCACAACGGTCTTGCCCTCGGAAGCGAGCAGCTCGTTGAAGTAGGTGTAGTAGTAATCAACATTTGCAGCGCCCTCATAGTCCGGGAGCTCTGCCTGTACGACCTCGAGGCTGTACTCGCCGTCAGCTGCGTTGACATTGACTTCTACATTCTCAGCGGAAGCAATGGCAGTTGCCACATCGCTCAGGCTCAGGTCAACAGCAACGCCCTTGTCGGTTGCCACTGCGGAGAGCTGATTGATGACTGCGTCAAAGATCTTGTTGATGGTCTCATCGCTGCCCAGCTCGGAGAGCGTTGCAGGGATGCGGTCATTCTTGGCAGCAGCCTGCTCCCAGACCTCTTCGCCGGTGCCGGTGTAAGTACCGTTCTTGTCAGCATTTACAAGCTTGTTCGTGAGCTTCTCGACGTTGTTCATCACGCGGTCATGCAGCTTTGCAAACTCCTCAGCGATCTTTTTGTCGATGAGCTCGTTTGCACCGTCCAGCTTGTCCTGTGCTTCCTTGGTGTCAGCACCGGCAGCCTTAGCAGCATCAAGCTCTGCCTGATATGCAGCCTTCTTTGCCTCGGTGTTCTTGATGATCTCATCTCTGAGATCGTCCAGTCTCTTCTCGGCATAGTCCTTGATCTCATCAACTGTCTCGAGCGGATTCCTGTCGTCGTCGGTGATCTCAAGTGTGCCGGTGAACTTCTTCTGGTCGATGGAGTCGGTGTAGATGGTGATGACGCCCTCACCGCCAACGCGGGTGTTGACATCGAGGATCTCTGCTGCATCCTCCTCCGGGATACCGCCGTTGACCATGCTCTTCTTCAGACGGTTAGTCAGGCTCTCATCGCCCAGTGCATAGTCTGCGCCAAGGGTGATGACAATGCTGGATGCACGGACTCTTACGTTGCAGTCAGTAACTGCTTCCAGAGCGGACTGTGCATACCATCTGCTGTTGACAGCATCTACGTCCTTGACAAGGTCCTGTACGTTGATCTCAGTCGTGGTATTGGCCATTACGTCAAGTGCAGCCTGGAGCTGCTCGTTCCAGTTGGACTTCTGCTGGAAGGTGTACAGATCACCTTCAACGGAGACCTGCTCGATGGGAGCAACGTCATTGTCCGTCGGAACACTGGTGAGCGTCTCGATGCTGAGGGTCTTGCTGTTAGTATCGCCCGCAACAGGTGCAGCGGCAGTATTGGCTACATCTGCGAAGGATGCGAACAGCACTGTTTGGGACAGAGCGACCGGCACTGCAATGGCAGCAGCAGCAACTCTGTTCAGAAGTGACTTCTTCATCGTTCGATTACCTCTCTCTTCTTTCATAGTATGTGAAAAATGATTTCCACGCTCGGGGTCAGCCCGCCGGGCCGAAGCTCCACGCAAGTCAAACTGCCTTGCCTGCTTATGGAATCCCTTGCGTTACAAACGTCAGGGCGCAGATAGATAGCTATCACGCTAAACGTTTTATATTTCATATTTTATCACATTATTTTGTGATTGTCAACACCCCAGCCCCATTTTCTGAAAAAATATTGCAGGAACATTCCCGGCTTTTTTATTCATCCTGCACAAACTACGGCCCAATTTCCTCTATATTTGGGAACTTCCGGGACTTGTATCCATGCCGGAGACACCAAAACGCCCCCGCGGATAGCATGCATCCGCAGGGGTGTTTTGTGTAAGGAGAAGTAGGTAATTTCCGTATTTGTCAGCCCTCCTGCTTGACCTCCTGGAGGGTCAGGGGGAGCGTGAGGGTCTCGCCGGCGCGGTAGACGGTCAGTTCGATGGTATCGCCGGCATTGTACTGGTTCTTGACCTCATTGAGCTGCTCGGTGGTGGTGATCTCGGTGCCCTCGATGGCGGTGATGACATCGCCCTGGCGCAGGCCTGCCTCATCGGCAGCGCTGCCGGAGGTTACATTATATACATACACACCCTGGGGCACGCTGAAGCGTTCTGCATCGCTCTCGGTGACGTCCACGCCGGTGATCCCGAGCTGCGGGCGGCCGGTGACATAGCCGTTATTGATGAGGCTCTCGATGATCTCCTTGGCATCGCTGATCGGGATGGCAAAGCCGAGGCCCTCCACGCTTGCCGAGCCGTAGCTCGAGGACATCTTCGCGGAATTGATGCCGATGACCTGACCGTAGGCATTGAGCAGCGGGCCGCCGGAATTGCCCTGGTTGATGGCGGCATCGGTCTGGATGAGGGTCATTTCCTTCTCGTTGATGTTGACATTGCGGTTGAGCGCGGACACGATCCCGCAGGTGGTGGTGCCGAAGAGCTCAAAGCCCAGGGGGTTGCCGATGGCAACGACCAGCTCGCCGACGCTCAGTGCATCGCTGTCGCCGAACTCGGCGGGGGTCAGGCCCGTGGCGTTGATCTTGAGCACGGCCAGATCCGTTTCGAGGTCATAGCCGATGATCTGGGCTTCATACTCGGTCTCGTCCTCATCGCCCATCACGACGCTGACGGCAACGGCCTTGCCGCACTGGTACTCGGAGTCGTCATAGATGCAGTGGGCATTGGTGATGATATAGCCGTCCTCGCTCATGACGATGCCGGTGCCGGTGCCGGTGATCTGCTGGGTATTGCCGGAGCCGTTGTCATAGCCGTAGAATCCGAAGCCCCAATAGCTGCCGCCGGACTGGGTATATTCAAAGGTAGAGCTGATGCCCACGACGGAGGGCAGTGCCTTCTCGACGATCTCGGGGATGGTCAAGGCGCCCTCCGGGGCTGCCATGCTGATCCATGCGGCGCTGCTGCCGGTGGAGACGGCGGCGGTGCTGTCGGCGCTGCTGCTGTCCGCATCGGCGGTGCTGTCCGCATCGGCAGATTTCACGCTGCTCTCATCGGTGAGGGAAGCGGTGATCTCGCTGTTGGCGGCACTCGACCAGCTGCGGTCGCCCCTGCCGAAGAGCTTATACATTTCCACGGAGGAGACGGACACGATGGCCAGCGCGGCAACGCCTGCCACGACCTTGAGGAAGGCTCTTCCGCCCTTACCGGACTTCTTCTGCGGCTCCGGGCCGTTATAGTAGTTCACATAATTGCTCGGCTCCTGCTGGGGCTGCTGCTCATAGTAGCCGGCATAGGGCTGCCGGGGCTGGGTGTTCTGGGGGAACCGGGGAGTCTGGTTCTGGTTGTTCTGGTTGTTCTGGTCAAACATGATGGATCTTCCTTTCTTTTCTATGCTTGCAGCGCCCTTGTACAGGTGCTGTCTGTGTTCCTTGACTGTAATTCTAATTATACTCCCCAATGTGATGGTTTCATGATAGGCCGGCAAAAACAACATTAAAGCGGGGAACAGATTCTGTGAGTTTTAGAAGTCAGAGGTGAGAAGTAAGAGGTCAGAGCGGCCAGCCCGCAAAAAAGCAGCAAGCCCGTGCAGGGGCTTGCTGCCGTTGAAAAAATTTACTTTGCTGTCAGCGCCTGCTTCATCAGCACAAGATCGCGCACGTCGATGCGGTCATCGGCACAGTAATCCGCTGCCTTCCAGGCAGGCAGGGTGGTGCCGGACGTATGCACGAGCCACTTTTGCAGCCGCACGGCATCGAGTACACTCAGGACACCGTCCCCGGTGACATCGCCGAGCGTCCACGCCTGTACGGGCTCGACGGTCTCACCGCTGCCGTTCGTGACGGGCATTTCGGCGGCAGGGGTCTGCGGTGTCACGGTCACCGTGACGCTCTCCCCGGATGCGGGCGAATAAACCGCCGCACTGCCCACGCCGGTGCTGCCCGCACTGTCCTGTGCGACACCGATGTAGACCTGTTCCTCGGACTGCACCTCGACCTCATACGACAGCCCTTCATCCGTCCGGATCTGTGCATAGCCGTCCGTGATCTCAATGTCGATGCTGTCCTTGTAGTCCTCGGCGATCTCGACAATGCCGTTTTTGATGGAAGCGAGTACATTGTCCAGGGAATCCTTCAGCTGCACGCTGAGGGACGGAACGGGTGCATAGACCGTGATCTCGACATTGTCATAGTCCCGGACGTTCCCCGCCCAGAAATTGGACTTCTGGATCTGCTTCATATCCCAGTAGGTCTTGAAAGCGGACTGGCCGTTTTCCTCCAGGAAGTAGGGGATGTAGTTCGTATCACACGGGTGGTAGGTGGAAAGGCCTGTCACGCCCGCTTCTCCGGCGGTGTCCCAGTCATAGTCCCAGAACATCGTGCGGCCGTACTTGCCCCACTGTGCGGTCTCCTTGCCGGTGACAGTCTGCCAGAACGAGGGCGTGAGGAGCGTGAGCTTATCGCCCGGTGCCTGGCTGACCAGATCACGCGAGCAGCCAAGGTTGAAGATGCTCAGGTAGTCGCTGTCCGAGAATTCGCCCTCCATATCCACTGCCACATTCGGGCAGGCGAAATTGTAGGCATAGACCTTCTGCTCGGAAAATCTCGTGTTGTTGGAAAGCCAGCTTGCCACGAGATTGCCCACCGCAGCACCCCGGCTGTGGCCGGTGATGATGTAGGTGACCTTCTGGTTCTTGTTTGTCAGGCCGTCATTGTAGCTCTGGATATCCGACCAGATCTTATCCGCCGCCGCGTAGAAGCCGCTGTGATAGGACGGATAGATCCCCGTCCAGTTCATCTGGCTGAAGCCTAAGTTGAAATCGCTCCACCATTCCTCGCCCCAGACCTCGTGGAGCTTATTGGCAGTTCCCCGGATGGTGATGAGATAGACTCGCTTGTCACTTGCCACATCCCGGTAGCCGATGACATAGCCGCAGTTGTCGGCCTGGGTATAGGTGGTGTCAAAGTCGTACACGGCATAGGTACCGCTGTAGCCGAGCGCCCTGTAATTTTCCCGGACGCAGTCCTCGTCATAGGCCGACTGCGCCATGACGCACAGCATGCTCGCAAGCCTTGGACTGTAGGTGGAGGGCAGTGTGCCGTCGATCACATTGTCCATGGTTTGTGAGTAGCCGATGGTTTTGGTGGATTCGTTTTTGTAGGGGTATTGCAGGCTGAGGGCGGGATCTTCAACCGTGATATACAAAGCACAGTGTCCCAGCGGACACGCATCCGATACAGGCATAAGCTTGATATAGTATTCGCCGGATGCTACATCGGCTGCTGCGGACAGGATCCCGTAGTTATTATAAGCAAAACTTGAGCTGAGATCCTCTGGTTCGTCATCATATAATTCATTCGTCCAGCTCCAACGGTTCCTGTATCCCTTTGTCGTTTCGCAGGTAAAGCCGCCGCAGTAATCCGCAAGGGCTTTCAGTGTCGGGATCATCCTGTCCTCACCGGGTGTGATCGTAACATTCGCAAAAACGATCCTCTCACCGTCCGACCCAAGGGCATCCTTACCAAGGTTCTCGATCGTCGCCGGCAATCCGATGATGTTGTATGGCTCAGCTTCATGGTGGATAAGCGCTCTGTCGCCGATGCCCGTGACGGTTTTGCCGTCGATCTCCTCCGGCACCTCGGAAACAAGTTCTGTCTCCCACTCCACCGGTATATATTCACCGGAGATCGGCTCATAACGACCCTCTTGCTTGGTATAATAATCCCCCTGCGGGCAGGCACAGTAAAAATATTCTTCTTGACCGTCATCACCGACTTGCCAGAAACTGTGTAGTGTACCTGTAACCTCGACCTCATTCTCCCCATGCTCCCGGTAGAGGTATGTCCCTATGCCTTGGGCATAAGAAACATCCACGATATCGTCCGCCGAAGCCGGCAGCAGCCCCACAAGGCTCAACATCATCAACAGCGAGAGCAGCACGGCCGTAAACCGTTTCCCGTTCATAGAAGCTTCCTCCTTTACGTTGCGTTCTTGATGACACCCTTCGCCTTGATGACGATGTTCTTGTCATTCTCATAGGTCAGCATCCGGGCGGCGTGGCCGATGTCCACCCACCTTACCTCCGAGATCTCCTCCTCCTGCGGGACGAAATCGTAATTCTTCGCCTTGCCGATGAAATACACCACGACCTTCTGCGTATCCCGCTTCGGGGAGTACGACACCGTCTCCCGGAACGTGGAATCGATGATGACATCGATGGCGGTCTCCTCCTTGATCTCGCGGATCGCCGTTTCGACCTCCGTCTCCCCCGGCTCCACATGGCCCTTCGGGAAGGACCAGTGCCCGCTGTTGATGTGACGTATCAGCAGGATCTCAATATTTCCGTGAAATTTACGGTACACAATGGCACCGCACGACTTCTCATGCCGCATGTTCCCCATACTTCCTTTCGCGTCCGCTGGACAGATTGTCTCTTTTGTTATTATGATTATAGCATATTTTATGTATTTTGTCCATACTTTTTTTCCGATCCAAAAATTTTTTTCAAAAACCTGTTTACGAATCCGCTAAAATGTGTTACAATAGTAATAGTGTGTGCGGAGGTATCCCCTACCCCCCGGCCCCCTCCCCCATAGGGGGAGGGGGAGCAGGATTGCGGGGCCTTCGGCCCCGCGCCCCAAGCAGGGAGGGCTTCGCCCCCCCTGCACCCGCCTTTAGAAGTTGGAGGTGAGAGGTAAGAGGTAAGAGCCTTGAACCGGAGGGCTGAGCATTGCTGGGAAACCCCTGCGAGCCTTCGGCCCCGCACCCCAAGCAGGGAGGGCTTGCGCCCCCTGCACCCGCCTTTAGAAGTTAGAGGTGAGAGGTAAGAGGTTAGAAGCTCATCCCCCATCTCCCTCTTTGATGCTGCAAGTTCCAAGTGCTTTGCGCTGTATATAAAAGGAGTACCACATGTTTGAACCCAATCCCTCCGGCTGGCAGGTCGCCTCGGCGGATGCCCCCCATCCGGATCCCCATGACCCGTTCTCGAATGAGACGGAATTCCATGAATATGCCAGCGACTACGGCGAGGTCCTCCCGCAGATCCGTCTGCCCGGCTTCTCCCTGCCCCTCATGCCGCTGCCGCAGGAACGCCGGCGCATCCGCTTCTACATGAACCTCACCGGCGGCTTTCTGGCCGGACATTTCCTCCTGATGAACCTCCTCTTCTTCATCCTCATGGAGGTCTACATCTTTGCCCAGACTGCCGTGGACACCGCCATGAACGGCACCCTGCCGGACAATTACATCGATCTGGTCAGCGATTATCTCACCAATTCCTCCTCCTACCTTGCCCTGACCATCCTTGTCATCGGCGGGTCCAACCTCTTCTTTTCGCTGCTTGGCTGCCGGATCACCAAGATCCCCCTGTCCACCCTTTTCCAGACGCGGGACCTCACGGCGGCACGGGTCTTTG
Organism: Oscillospiraceae bacterium; assembly: GCA_017460955.1. Lineage (GTDB taxonomy): Bacteria > Bacillota > Clostridia > Oscillospirales > Ruminococcaceae > UBA3855. Next base: position 21,601 of record JAFTZY010000001.1, on the reverse strand, counting down.
CCTATGTCTGCATCTGTCTGTGCATCCAGACCGTCACCGGCTATGCCGCCTACGGGCTCGAGACGCTCTTTGAGGGCGTGGACATCACGCTCTACGAGGCGGATTTTTCCACCACCCAGGACGTCAAGGCCGTCATCCTCTCCTTCGTGTACAGCGTCATTGTCGCCCCCGTCACCGAGGAGCTGTTCATGCGCGGCTTCATCCAGAAAAATCTTTCCCGCGTCAGCCAGCGCTTTGGCATTGTGACCACGGCCTTCCTCTTCGGCATCTGGCATGAGAACGTCGCCCAGTTCATCTTAGCCTTCGTGGGCGGGTGCTTCTTTGGCTACATCGCCGCCAAGCACAATTCCCTCGTGCCCTCCATCATCGTCCACATGTGCGTCAATTTCGCTGCCGAGGCCTTCACCTTCTGTGAGACCTACAGCTTTGACACGGCCTATGAGCTCCTCAACTGGTTCTACACCGGTCTTGTCCTCATCGGTGCCGTAGTGCTCCTCGTCATGCTCATCCGGGAACGGATGCCCCGTTCCACCCCCGCCCAGCAGGAGCGGGGCCTGCGGATGCTCCTGACCAGTCCCCTGATGCTCCTTGGCATCATCATCCATGTCGGCGCTGCGGTGGTCTATATCGTTGAGGCAACGCAGGGGGAGCTGTAGGGGTAGATTCTAACCTCTAATCTCTAACTTCTAACTTCTAAAAGGGGAGAACCCGCCCCCCGCAAAAACATAATTGACAAAACCATTTTCAGGAGGTGATATTTCATGAGTACGGACCCTTACGGGCGAGCGAGACAGAACAGAACCCATGCCGGAGGTGTCCGTGATACCGCCGGCATGCAGTAGAAAGGCGGTATATGCATGATCCATTTTTTCCAGACACAGGATGGCTGTGTCCGGCAGATCGCTGCGCCCGTCCCCGGATGCTGGATCTCGGTCGTGGATCCCACGGCGCAGGAGATCCAACAGCTCATCGAGCACTACGGACTCGACAGCGGTTTTGTCCGCTCCTCCCTCGACGAGGAGGAGTCCTCCCGTATCGAGCGCGAGGATGACCAGACGCTCATCATCGTGGACACGGCGATGTCCGAGATCCTCTCGGAGGAGACCATCCTCTTCTTCACGGTGCCGCTGGGCATCATCATCACGGACGACTATGTCTTTACGATCTCCCTGCGGGACAACAAGGTCCTGCGGGACATTGCCGACGGTGTTGTCAAGGGCATCCAGACGCGGATGAAAACGCGCTTTGTGATGCAGCTTCTGCTGCGCATCACGGCGATCTACCTGCAGGACCTCAAGCAGATCGACAAGACCTCGTATGTGATGGAGCAGAAGCTCGGCGATGCGATGAAGAACCAGGAGCTCATCCAGATGCTCGAGCTCGAGAAATCCCTCGTGTACTTCTCGACCTCCCTGAAAGCCAATGAAGTGACCATCGAAAAGCTCCTGCGCGGCCGCACCATCAAGCTCTACGACGAGGACCAGGACCTCCTCGAGGATGTCCTCATCGAGGTACGGCAGGCCATTGAGATGAGCAACATCTACTCGGGCATCATCTCGAGCATGGTCGAGGCCTTCGGCTCGGTCATCTCCAACAACCTGAACTTCGTCATGTGGCGTCTGACGGTCGTGACCATCATCATGTCCATCCCGACGATGATCTTCAGCTTCTACGGCATGAACACCACGGGGCTCCCCGTCCCGCAGACCTGGTTCCCCACGGTCGTCTCCATCCTCAGCACTGTTGTCGTCGCCTGGGTGATGCTCAAGCAGAACAAGAACAAGCACAGCAAGCACAAGCGCCGGTAACATATCCTACAAATCACAGAAAGGACCCTCTACCCATGGAAACCAAAGACATCATCATCCTATGCACCATCATTGCCTATCTTATTATGATGGTCGTCATCGGCATCATCTGCTCCCGGAAAAACGAGAGCGTCGGTGACTTCTACTTAGGCGGCCGCCGGCTCGGACCGATCGTGACGGCCATGAGCGCCGAGGCCTCCGACATGAGCAGCTACCTCATCATGGGCCTGCCCGGACTTGCCTACTTCTCCGGTGCCTCCGAGGTCGGCTGGACCATCATCGGCCTGTTCATCGGCACCTACCTCAACTGGCTCATTGTCGCCAAGCGTCTGCGCATCTACTCCCAGCGCACGGGCTCCATCACGCTTCCCGACTTCTTCTCCGACCGCTTCCGTGACAAGCACCATGTCCTCATGGGGATCGCAGCGCTCATCATCCTCATCTTCTTCATCCCCTACACCGGCTCCGGCTTTGCCGCCTGCGGCAAGCTCTTCAACTCCCTCTTCGGCATCGACTACCACGCTGCCATGATCATTGGTGCGATCGTCATCATTGCCTACACCTCCATCGGCGGCTTCCTGGCAGCGAGCACCACCGACCTCATCCAGAGCATCGTCATGACACTGGCACTCATCATCCTTGTGGTCTACGGTGTGCATCATGCCGGCGGCGTCGATCATGTCATCGAGAATGCCAAGTCCCTGCCGGGCTACTTCTCCCTGACCTCCGGCTATGACGAGAGTACGGGGACTGCCACGCCCTTCGGCTTTTTGTCCATTATCTCCACCCTTGCCTGGGGCCTTGGCTATTTCGGCATGCCCCACATCCTCCTGCGCTTCATGGCCATCGAGGATGAACACAAGGTGAAGATCTCCCGCCGCATCGCCTCCGTCTGGGTCATCCTCTCCATGGCCGTGGCCATGTTCATCGGCATGATCGGCAAGGCCCTGTCCGCGGACGGCTTCATCGGCATCCTCACGGGCAATGCCGAGGCAGAGACGGTCGTTGTGAAGATGTCCCACCGCATGAGTGAAAGCGGTGTGCTCTTTGCGGTCCTCGCAGGCCTGATCTTCTCGGGCATCCTTGCCTGCACCATGTCCACGGCCGACTCCCAGCTCCTGGCAGCCTCCTCGAGCATGTCCGAGAACATCCTGGGCGGCGTGTTCGGTCTCAAGCTCACGCAGAAGCAGTCCATGCTCTCCGCCAGAGCCGTCCTGATCGTCATTGCGATCCTTGGCATCCTGATCGCCTGGAACCCGGAGAGCTCCGTATTCCGCGTGGTCTCCTTCGCCTGGGCGGGCTTCGGCGCGACCTTCGGCCCCGTAATGCTCGCAGCGCTCTTCTGGAAGCGCTCGAACAAATACGGTGCAGTTGCCGGCATGGTCGCCGGCGGCGTGATGGTATTCCTGTGGAAGTTCGGCATTGCCAGACTCGGCGGTGCATTTGCCATCTATGAGCTGCTCCCGGCCTTCGTGGTCGCCTGCATCGCCATCGTCATCGGCTCCCTTGTCACCCCCGCCCCCGAGGAGGGCATCGTCAAGGAATTCGATGCCGTTGCAAAGCAGGTAAGGGAATAATTCCCAAACGACAGAAGGGCTTCCCCCGGCTGGGGGAAGCCCTTGCTTTATACCTGATAGCCCATCTCCCGGAACCGGTCGATCAGCTCGCCCAGGATCTGTGCATTGGTGGAGGACACCGAATGCAGCAGCAGGATCTCGCCGCCGTGTGCCGACGCCGTGAGCTTGTCGAGTGCCTCCTGCGGTGCCGGCTGGTCATCCGTGAGCCAGTCCACATGCGCCCCGCTCCAGAATACGGTCCGATAACCGAGGGACTGCGCCGTTTTCAGCGTTTCCTCGTCATACTCACCGCACGGGCAGCGGAAATACTGCATCGTATACCCGTAGGTTTGTATCACATAGTCATGCAGACTTTGCAGCTCCTCGCGGGCCGCCTCCTGAGAGAGCGTGGGCAGACTGGCATGGGTCATCCCGTGATTGCCCAGCACATGCCCCTCATCGATCATCCGCCGCACCAGCGCCGGCTCCCGCTTGGCATAATCACCCGTCAGGAAGAAGATCGCCGTGACGTGCTTCTCCGCGAGCGTGTCAAGGATCTGTGCCGTGTAGCCATTCTCATACCCCTGATCGAAGGTCAGGAGGATGCGGCTGCGGTCGGGCGAGGTGGCATAGGCATCATACGCCCCGTACTGCGCATCGAACTCGAGTGCGCCGATGGGGACATTGTCCGCATCCACCTGCGTGCCCTGTCCGTAGCCGACCGCACCGGCCGGCAGGGGACTGAGCATCGCAAGCGCCAGAAGGATCCCTGTGATCCGTTTCATCGCCTGTTCCCCCATCTCTGATACTAATTTCTCATCAAGCTATTGAAATAGCTTGATGAGAAGCGTGCGCTTACGCGCCCGCTATTTTGTGACGCAAAGCGTCACAAAATCCGTCTCATGCCATTCTCGACGCCGCCTGCGGCGGCTATCAAACGATTGATGTGATCAATCGTTTGAAGGAGAATTGGTATGACGGCAAATGCCGCCGGAAGTAGTATGCGCAGCAAACGCCCCTTACATCCCTGCCAAAAACAAACAGCGCCCCTGCCTTGTGATGGCAGGGGCGCATCGTTTCGTGTCAGTGTGTCAGATAGGACTTGACCAGCACCTGCAAAAGCTCATCCCGGTCGATGTGCCGGATGAGGTTGCGGGCATTATTATGCGTGGTTATGTATGTCGGGTCCTCGGACAGGATGTAGCCTACGATCTGGTTGATCGGATTATATCCCTTCTGTACCAGGGCATCATAAATGATCGTCAGAGTCCGCTTGAGTTCAATCTCCTTCTCATCACCCATGGAAAAGGTCATTGTTTTATCGAACATGGCGCTTACCCCCTTAACGGAAATTTCGGTCACTCTTATTATACCCGATTTTCTGTATAATCTCAATAGTTTGCGGAATATTTCCCTTGGCTTTCTACGTTTTGCAAATTTTCAAGAGTGGATTTTTGTGCAAATTCAACAACGGATAGAGCGGAAGAAATGGGGAACCTGAAGCTTGATGGGACCTGAGTGGGGGCCTTCGGCCCCCGGACAGGTCCTGATGGAGGGGAGGGGGCCGAAGGCCCCCACCAAGAAGCCTCTCAGGTCCAAGTTACGCTCCCGCACTCTCCCTGAGCACAAAGGAATTGCAATCCACACATGCCGGCTTGTCCGGATGTGCCTCATGGCTCCCCACGCGGATGCAGTCCCGGCAGCAGTAGTCCTCCGTCACCATGTTGTACCGGCATTCGGATACGGTACACTGGATGTTCTCGTTCTTCTGATTCAGGTTCATACTTCAAGTCCCTTCTTTCCGAAAAATCACGGGCGCCCCCGGATCGCCTCCAGGAGCGCCTGTGTGATTAGTATGCACCAATGCTGCCGGCTTTATGCAGCAGCAGGATCCTCATCGGAAGGATTCTCGTCAGAAGGCGTCTCGTCGGAAGGATTCTCGTCAGCGGGAGTCTCATCGGACGGATCCTCATCAGAAGGATTTTCGTCAGAAGGATTCTCATCAGAAGGGTTCTCATCGGAAGGATTTTCATCGGTCGGATCCTCCTCGGCGGGCTGCTCCTCCTCGGGCTTCTTGTAGCCGAAGTAGGTCTCGATGTCAGCCGTACCCTTGGCACCGCGGTAGGCGGCATAGCGCAGGATGAAGGAGGCATCGTTGGCATTGATCGCATCGCTCCTGCGGTCCACGTTGGCGGCAAGCGTCTGGAGCTCGGTCAGGCCGGAAGCCTTCTTGGCGCCGATGCGTGCGGCGGCCATGAGGACCTTGGCGGCATCGTTTGCATTGATCGCACCGTCCTCGTTCACGTCGCCCAGCGTGTAGGTCACGGCCTTGGGGTCGAGCTCGATCGTGTACGGCTCATCGCTGGTGTAGGCACCGGCGGTGACATGCAGATAATAGGTCCCCTGGTCAAGCACGATCGTGCCCAGTGATGCGGTGGTGTCATATCCGCCCACGGCCGTTGTCGCAATGGTCGCACCGTCCTTGTCACAGAGCGTGAAATTCCAGTAGGCGGAGGAATTGCCGGTATGTGCGGCAGATTCGAGCAGGAACTGCGGGGTCACGCGGAACCGGGTGGAGGACTCCTTGTCCTTCAGCGTAAAGCTGTACCAGTCCTCATCGGTCTCGGCATGGATGTAGCCGTGGACGGGCGAGGCGGGATCCACTGCGGTGGCATCGGTCAGGCGGTTGTTGCGCTCGCCCTCCCAGTTCTTGCCGGTCTCGACCTTGGTCGTGAGGATGTAGGTCACATCCTGGTCGCGGGTCGGGGTGACGGCCAGATAATAGGTGCCGGCCTTCAGGCCCTTGGTGGGCAGTGCGGTCACGGCCTGCGTGCCGACGATGTCATCGCTGAAGATCTGTCCGTCCGCATCATAGACGGCGACCTTCCAGAAGGTATTGCTGCTGCCGAGGGAGGCGCCGATGTCAAAGCTCAGATCGAAGGCGGCATCCTCCTCGAGCGTGAAGCTGTAGTAATCGCTGTCCGTGGTGGTCTTGGTACGGCCGTTGATCCTGCCGTTTAAGGGCAGGGGCGTTGCGGTATCGGCGATGTTGTTCGGCTCGCCCTCCCAGGGGGTATCCGGATCGGCAGTGGCCGTGAGGGTGTACCAGATGTCGCTGTAGCCGTTCACGCCCTTCTCGACGGTCACATAGTAATCACCGGGCTTGAGGCCGAGTGTGGATACGGTCTGTGCCGCATTGCTGTACACCTCGAAGGTATCCACCTGTGTGCCCTCGGCATCGGTCAGGGTGACTGTCCAGTAACGGCTCGAACCGGTCGTGCTCTCTAAGTTGAAGGAGAGATCCACACGGGAGGTTTGATCGATGGTGAGCTTGTACACATCCTTGTCCGTGGAGCTGCCGATGCGGCCCTTGACGGCGGCATCGAGCGGGAGCTCGTTGGCCTGCGCGTTGGTGTCGTTGATCTCCTTCTCACGCAGCTCGATGATCTCCTTGGCACCGACGGAAATGGTATAGGTCTGCTTGGTGTGATAATACCCCTTGGTGACCTGCATGTAGTAGGTGCCGCATTCGAGCTCCGTGGCATCGAGTGTGACAGAGGTATTGTCGGCGCGCAGACTGCCGGTCTTGACGGCATTCCCTGCCTCGTCGTAGATCGTCACCGTCACGGAGGCGCCGGATGCGTAGTTGACTGTCTCGGGAAGGCTGATGGTGGGTGCCACATCATAGGCATTCCCATCCTCGTTCGAGAGGGTGAATTTGTACCAGTCCTCGTCATCCTCGCGCTGGATGCGGCCTGTCACGGACTTGGTGACGTCCGCAATGACGGTGGCATGCTCCTTGGTATCGTTGTTCTCGATGCCATAGGTACCGATGTCCCCGACAACGGTCTGGAGGGTGTACTTTGCCGTGGCGCTGGAATTAACGCCCTCGATCTTCAGGGTATAGGTGCCCTTGTCCAGACCGATGGTCTCGATATTGTTCACGGATGCGCCCAGGATGTTCTCGGTATAGATGGCCGTGCCGTCCTCACCGGTGAGGGTGGCCTTCCAGAAGGTCTGGGAGGTGGTGAGGGAGGCGCCGTGGGTGAAATTGAGCGCGAAGGTCTTGGGCTCATCGAGCGTGAAGGTGTAGTAATCGATCTCAGTGTACGGATAGAGGAAGCCGGAGATCGATCCGTTCAGCGGCAGGGTGTTGGCTTCGGCTGCGGTGCCGTTCTGCTCATGCTCAAAGGAGGCTTCCTCATCGGCGGTGAGGCTGACGGTGTACCAGGTCGGTGTCGAGCCGTTGTAGCTCTTGGAAACATGGATGTAGTACTTGCCCGCCTTGAGACCGGCGATACGGGAGATCTGCTCGCTCGAGCCGTACACGTCGGCAACATTGTAGACCGTGCCGCTCTCGTCCTCGATCTTGAAGTTCCAGTATCTGGAGGAGGTGGAATTGCCGGAATCCGGTGTCAGGCCGACGGTGACATAGGCATCCTTCTCGAGGGTGAAGGCATAGTAATCCTCATCGGTGCTGGTGCTCAGGCGGCCCCGGATGGACTCGCCCGGCACAAGCGTGTTGGCAGTACTCTTGCTGCCGTTGTCCTCACGCTCACGGTTCTCCGTGACCTCCTTGGCATCGATGCTGAAGGTATAGCCGATATTGTAGTCACTGTACCGCGTGAAGCGGACATAATATACGCCGGGGTCAAGCTCGGTGGGTTCGGTCGAGGAGAGGGAGATCTCATTGCCCATCTCATCGAGGAAGAAATATTTTGCATTGGCATTGGACGAATAGCCGCTCTTCTTGGCAACGGTCATCGTCACATCGTAGGGGTGCCCTGCCTCATTGTCGAGCACGATCTTGTAGAAGTCCTGATCCGTGGTCGCACCGCCGTTCCCGGTACTGAACATCGTACCGTTCATGGTAGCGGACAGATCGGTCACGAGGGTGGCGGTGGCAGTGGTATCGTTGGTCTCGGCCTCCCAGGTGGGATCGGCGGCGGCAGTGGCCATGAGCTGGTACTCACAGTCCATGAGCTTGCCGTTCACGGCGACCTTGACGGTATAGGTGCCGGCCTTGAGGCCGACAGTCTCAAAGGAGGTGGTGGCAAGATTGCCTGCTGCGGCGCAGGAATAGATGGTCGTATCGCCGCTTGTGAGCGTGACGAGCCAGCCGTAATTCGTGTAGCTGCTCACATCCTCCGGGGCGATGTGGAGCGCCAGGTCAAACTTGCTGTTCTCCTCGAGGGTGAAGGTATAGTAGTCGATATCGCCGGCGGAGCTTAAACTGCCCGTGGTGATGCCGTTTGTCAGCATGGGGCTGGCAAATGCGGCGGTATCATTCGGCTCGGCTTCCGTCAGGGTATCCGCTGCTGTAGCGGGAAGTGCGGGAAGTACGACCGCCTGGGATGCGATCATGGTCAGCGCGGCAAGCGCCGATGCAATGCGTCTGGATCTCATGTACATAACTCCTTTCTGTTTTCCACAGCACTGTGGAAATCCTTTAGATTATAGCACAAAAAAATGCAAGTGTTTTTTGTGATTTGCAACGAAAAGCAGGAGATAAAAAGCAAGATGCAGAAGATCTGTACCGGCTTCACGGACGCAGCTTGCCGGGAAAGCCTGCTGCCGCGCAAAAGCGAGCGTGCAAAAAAATCCCCTCCCGCTTCACGCGGGAGGGGGTTGTGGTTACTTATTGTACCCGAAATATGTCTCGATATCGTCCGTGCCCTTGGCGCCCTTATAGGCGGCATAGCGCAGGATGAAGGAGGCATCGTTGGCATTGATGGCATCGCTCCTGCGGTCCACATTCGCAGCAAGCGTCTGTGTCGCGGTCAGGCCCGAATCCTTCTTGGCACCGATGCGGGCGGCTGCCATGAGGACCTTTGCGGCGTCGTTGGCATTGACACTGCCGTCCTCGTTCACATCGCCGAGCTGATAGGTCTGCTCCTCTGCATTCAGGTCGATCGTATACGGCTGCGTGGTGTAATAATAGCCGCCGTAAACCACCTTGACGTAATACGTCCCCGCACCCAGGCTGTACTGGCCGAGCGCGGTGTTCAGATCCTTGCCCTGGATGCCGGTCTCCTCACCGAGCACGCCGTTCTCGTCATAGAGCGTGACCTTCCAGTAATTCGAGGTCGAGTTCGCAGCCGGCGTATCCTGCTTGAAAACGGGTGCTACCTTGTAATTGCCGCCAAGCGTGAACCGGAACCAGTCCTCATCGGCCTGTGCGTGCAGGCAGCCGTGGATCTGCCCGGTCAGCTCGTCTATGACATCGGCCTCCTCCTGGGTATCGTTCATCTCGCTCTCCCAGTCGGTGTGCAGGTCCGTCGCGCTTGCGATCGTGTAGCTCTGGCCCGTCCAGTAATAGCCGCCGTAGGCCACGCGCAGGAGATAATCGCCCGCATTCAGGCCCGTGGTGTCAAGCTCCTTGGTCGGTTCGTCACCGTGGATCTCATAGGTGCGGATCTCCTCATGCTGTCCTGTCAGCAGGGTCACCTTGAAATAGTTGGAGGTGGAATTCAGGCTCTTCTTGAAGGAGAAGGTCAGATCGAGCGGGGCATCCTCCTCGAGCGTAAAGCTGTAGTAATCCTCATCCGACTGCTCCTGGAGACGGCCGTAGGTCTCGCCGCCCAGATTGAGTGCCGTAGCCCGGCTGAACTGGTCGTTGTCCTCTGCCTCCCAGTTGCTGTCCGGGGTAAAGACCGGTGTGAGGGTGTAGGGCAGATTCGACCAGTAATAGGGGGACCCGACGCTGATGAAATAGGTCCCGGCGGACAGGCCGAGGGGCTCGAGGTCGGTTTTTCTCACATTGCCCTCGAGGGTGTATTCGGCAACAATGCCCTGGGATTCGTCATACACACGGATGTTCCAGTAGTCCGAGGTGCTCGTCGAGGTCATGTCCGCTGCGAAGGCGAGGTCCACCTTGCTGTCCTCCTCAAGGGTGAAGGTGTAGTAATCGATATCGCTCGAGCTCAGGAAGCGGCCGCGCATGGGAACGCCGCTCGTGAGCACATCGGCGTTCTCGGTATCCTCGTTGTACTCGCTCTCCCAGACCTCATCATCGGAGGAGACGGTCAGCGAATAGACCTGATCGGTATAATAGTAGGGCTTCTCGACCTTCACATAGTAGGTCCCGGGATCCAGGCCGAACTCTCCGAGGGTGTTCTCCGTATCCTCCGCCGTCACGCGGAAGGACTGAAGGGTGCTGCCGTCAAGGCTGCTTATGAGTGCGACATCCCAGTATTCGGAGGTGCTGTCACGGGTCTCGGTGATGTCGAAATCCAGCGTGATATGCCCGTTCTGCTCGAGCGTAAAGACGTAGTAGTCCACATCGTCCGAGCTCTGCAGGCGGCCGCTGACGGGCGCATTGAAGGCGACTGCATCGGCCGTTTTCTCCGTATCGTTGCGCTCGCTCTCCCAGGCACCCGACAAAGTGCTCGTGTGCAGGGTGTACTGCACGTCGCTGTGGTAATAGCCGCCCTCGACCTTGATGTAATAGGTCCCGGCGTCCAGACCCACGGGGAGCATGCTGTAGGTGAGGATCTCACCGGTGATCTTCAGCTCGGCCATGACCGAGCCGGTGCTGTTCATGAGCTGTACGGTCCAGTAGGACGTGGAATCATTGGTGGAGACGGTCGAGGCAATGGACAGACCGATCTGGAGTGTCGCAGCCTCGGTGAGCGAAAGCTGATAATAATCGGGATCACTGCCGTCGGAGACACCGGTCATATCGGTGCCAAGCTCCAGGACATTGGCCGTGGTGCGGGTGTCATTGCCCTCGGATTCGCTCTGTGCGGCGGCACCTGCCGGGAGCAGCATGCACTGCATGGCGGTGAGGGTCAGCGCGGCGGCTGCGGCAAGCAGTCTGCGCCAGGTGGGGGAATGCTTCTTCATCTTAACATCGACTCCTTCATATTTCATTTGGATCCCTTCCGGCCCTTGCAGGCGGTTTGGGACCCATGGTTGGCGGATCATTACAGCACCGGATTTCTCCCCGCGCCCCAGAGCGCGGCATAGAGCAGGATGCGGCTTGCATCGTTGGCATTGACCGTACCGTTGCAGTCCACATCGGCGGCATAGGTCTGCAGGTCCGTCAGACCCGACTCCTTCTTCGCGCCGATCCGGGCGGCGGCCAAGAGGACCTTCGAGGCATCGTTGGCATTGATGCTGCCGTCCTCGTTGACATCGCCGAGCGTGTACGGATCCTCAAGATAGCTGGTCGTGAGGGTGTAGGCCTGTCCGGAATAGCGGTTCAGTGCAGTGGTGCGCACGGTCAGGTAGTAGTTCCCCGGCACGCAGTCCCAGGTCTCCAGGTCCGTCCCGTCATACATCAGATACCCCGGCACGCTCGTCAGGAGCGTCCCGTCCGCTCCCAGGAGGCACACCTCCCAGTAGCTGCCGGTCTTGTAGGGATCGGGGGCATCGATCGAGAAATGCACATCGAGCTTGCCGCTGCGGCGGATCCGGATCTTATAGCAGTCCACATCCCGCGCCTGCTGCAGGGCGCCTTCGATCGACTCCCCGACCGCGAGGGGATCGGCATCGGCCTGCGTCTCGTTGTATTCATGCTCACAGGCAGCCTGTGCATCGAGCTGCACGGTCATGGTGTAGGGGATGTCCGTGAAGGCAGCGGTGGTGTACGGCTCCACGATCAGGCCGTAGGTCCCCGCCTTGAGTCCCACATTCACGGGCGTCTGTGCGCCGTCATCGTGGCAGGCATCGGTCGTCATGGCCCTGCCCTGCGCATCGGTGAGGGTGATGGTCCAGTTGGCAGCGGCCGTGCTCGTCCCGCTCTGTACGGGCGAGAAGGCCACGCGCACAAGTCCGGGCTCGGTGATCTCAAACGTATAGTAGCGCATCTCCTCCGCGCTCCTGCACGCACCCACCTCGGCATTGCCGACGGTCAGTGCGGTCGCATACTCCGGCGCGGTATTCTCCGGAGGCTCGGTGGGTGCCTGTGTGGGCTCCTCCGTGGGTGCCTCTGTCGGTGCCTGTGTAGGCGGCTCGGTGGGGGCATCGGTCTCGGGCTCCGGCGGGGGCTCGAGGGTCGCTTCCTGCGCCTCGAACACGGTGCTCAGGGTGTAGGGATCGTCGCTGTGGATCCCGGCCTGGGGGACCTTGATGCGCAGGTAGTAGATGCCCGGCATCACGTCGTTCGTGAAGTGCCACTCGTTGTTCTCGTGGGTCATATAGTCGAAGGCGATCGTCTTTTTGTCCGCACCGTAGAGCAGGATCGCCCAGTGGCGGATGTCATCGTTCTCCTCGGTGACGTTCAGACGGAACACCGCATCGAGCGTGCCGGGCTCGGTGATCTCGAGCCGGAAGCTGTCCATATCGGCGCTGTCCGAGAGCGCACCGCGCACGCTGCCGCCGGGTACGAGTTCATTGGCATTGGCCAGCAGATTGTTGTCCTCCTGCTCCTCGGGGATCTCCGGAAGCTCCGGATCGGCAAGGGCGGCAGGATCGTCGAGTGCAAATGCCGGTACGGGCGCGGCGCCAAAGAGCGCGGCAGCCGTCAGCAATGCCAGACAGTGACGGAAATGTTTCATAACGGACTCCTTATTCTGAGGTCGGAAAAGTTTACCTATAGTACCAGTATACCATACCTTGCGGAAAAATGCAATCCCAAATCCGCCGAAATTCCACAGGTGAAACATCTGTTTTCTTGCCGTTTTATACGAACGCGCCCGCTGCCTTCCCGCGCTGTCGGATCCTGTCGGGGATTTGCGCTTGCAAAAACGGCCGTCCTGTGGTATAATGGGGGAAGTACACTACGATCAAAACGGAGAGGACGGCAAACAATATGGGGATCATGGAAATTTTCGCACAGCTTGAAAAGAACAGCACACCCGCCGGGAAGCCCCGGTGGCTGATCGCGGGGCTCGGCAATCCGGGGATGGTCTATGAGCATACCCGGCACAATGCGGGCTTCATGGCGCTCGATGCGCTCGCCGCACAGGAGCATGTGAAGATCGACCGGATGAAATTCCGGGGGCTGTGTACGGATGTCACGCTCGGCACACAGCGCTGCCTGCTGCTCAAGCCGCAGACCTACATGAACAACAGCGGGGAATCCGTGGCGGCCGCGATGCAGTTCTACAAGCTCACACCGGCGCAGCTCATCGTGGTGTTCGACGACATTTCCCTTGACCCGGGACGGCTTCGCATCCGCCGCAAGGGCAGTGACGGCGGCCACAACGGGATCAAGAGCATCATCGCCCTGACGGGGACGGAGGAGTTCGCCCGCATCAAGCTCGGGGTGGGCAAGAAGCCCCATAAGGAGATGGACCTTGCCGACTGGGTGCTCAGCAAGTTCCGGGAGGAGGAGCAGAAGGCCCTGGACGAGGCCTGCTCGAATGCCTGCGCGGCGCTGAAGCTCATGGTCGAAGGCAAGACCACGGAAGCGATGAACCTGTACAACTGAGGGTGCGGGCAGCACACCTCTAACCTCTAAAATCCGCAAGTCCCCAGAGGGCTTGAGAAAGCTGATCTATCATGAATTTCTTTACCCAGACCTTTGCTGAGCTGGACGATTACCGCCGGCTCTGTGAATCCCTTGAAACCGGTGAGCTCCCCGTCTGTGTGACGGGGCTTTCTGCCGTACACAGGGCGCAGCTTGCCCTGACTCTCTCGCAGACGCAGACGCAGCCGCTCCTCCTCCTCACCGGCAGTGAGGCGGAGGCCATGAAGCTGTGCGCCGACATCAACGCCATGTCCGGCACCCCGTGTACCCTGCACTTCCCCGCAAGGGAGCTCCTCTTCACCGGCGCGGAAAGCAAATCCGCCGAATACGAGCACGAGCGCCTGCATGTCCTCACCGCACTTGCCGCAGGGGAGGTGCGCATCGTCACCGCCGGCATCGAAGCCGTGCTCCAGCCGACCCTGCCGGGTGCCGACCTGCGGAATGCCCTGCTCACGCTGCACCCCGGCGATGCCGTTGATCTGCGCAGCCTCTCTGAGCAGCTGGTGCGTGCCGGCTATGTGCGCTGTGAGACCGTCGAGGGCAAGGGGCAGTTCGCCGTGCGCGGTGCCATCCTCGATGTCTACCCCGTGCAGGGGGAGCCCGTGCGTATGGAGCTGTGGGGGGATGAGATCGACACGCTCACCCTCTTCGAGACCGATTCCCAGCGCCGCACCGATCCCGTGGACGAGGTGTGCATCCCGCCCGCGTGTGAGATCCTGGCCGACCCCGCCGTTCTGCGTGAGCGCATCGCTGCCTTTGCCGGGCGTGTCCGGGGCAAGCATGCGGACGAGGTGCGCAGCCATTTGCAGCACGACCTCGACCGGCTCGATGCCGGACTGTCCCTTGCCGACCTCGACAAGTACTACACCCTCCTCTTCCCGGAGCCCGCCTATCTGACCGACCATATCCCCGGACTTGTGCTGCTCAGCGACTATGCCGACATCCACAAGCAGGGCATGGGCGTCTCGGCAAGACACCGGGAGGATCTGCAGATGCTCACCGAGCAGGGCGAGATCGCCAAGGGGCTCGACGGCGGTGTGCTGCCCTTCTCTGCCTTCATGGAGCTGCTCGAGCGCCGCGCCTGTGTCTACATGAACCAGTTTTTGCAGGGCAGTGAGCGCATCCCCTTCCGGCGCATCATCAGTATCGAAACGATGCAGAATGCCGCCTGGGGCGGTGAGATCCGCCTGCTGCTCGAGGACCTGCGGGAATACACCTCCCACGGCTACCGGGTCGTGCTGGCCGTCGGGAGCGAAAAGGCCCTGCCCATCCTCGAATCCGACCTGCGCGAGAGCGGCATACGCTGCTCCATCGCCCAGGAGGACGACCTGTGTCCGCCCGGGGCAGTGCTGCTCACGGCAAGGAGCATCTCCGGCGGCTATGCCTATCCCGACAACAAGACCGCCCTCATCGTCCAGACCAAGCTCCATTCCGCCCGCAAGCGCCGGCGCATCCACAAGGCGGGGATGGAGATCCAGACGCTTGCCGAGCTGCATCCGGGGGATCTGGTGGTCCATGCCATGCACGGTGTGGGGCGCTTCCTGGGCATCCACAAGCTCGAGATGGAGGGCATTGCCAAGGACTATATCACCATCCAGTACGCCGGCACGGAAAAGCTCTATGTCCCGGTGACCCAGCTCGATCTGGTCTCCCGGTACATCGGGGCGCAGGACGAGAGCACCGTCAAGCTCTCCCGGCTGTCCTCCCCCCAGTGGCAGAAAACCTGCTCGAATGTCCGCAAGGCCGTGCAGGACATGGCTGACGAGCTCATGAAGCTCTACGCCAAGCGGGAAAAGACGCAGGGGTATGCCTTCTACCCGGATGACAGTCTGCAGCGAGATTTCGAGGAGCGCTTCCCCTATGCGGAGACCGATGACCAGCTGCGCAGCACCGCCGAGATCAAGGCGGACATGGAGCGTCCGCGTCCGATGGACCGTCTGCTGTGCGGGGACGTAGGCTTCGGCAAGACGGAGGTGGCCTTCCGTGCGGCGATGAAATGCGTCCTCTCCGACCGGCAGTGCGCGATCTTAGCGCCCACCACCGTGCTTGCCATGCAGCACTACCGCACGGCGGTGCAGCGCTTTGAGCGCAGTCCGGTGCGGGTGGAGATGCTCACGCGCTTTCGCACGGCCAAGGAGCAGAAAAAAATCTTAGAGGATCTGGAAAAGGGCAAGATCGACATCCTCATCGGCACCCACCGCATCGTACAGAAGGATGTGAGATTCCACGCACTCGGCCTTGCGGTCATCGACGAGGAGCAGCGCTTCGGCGTGCGCCACAAGGAGCGCTTCAAGGAGATCTTCGCAGGCGTCGATGTACTCACCCTCTCCGCCACCCCCATCCCCCGCACGCTCAACATGGCCCTGTCCGGCCTGCGGGACATGTCCGTGCTGGCCGATCCCCCGCAGGACCGCTACCCGGTACAGACCTATGTCACCGAGTACAATGAGGGACTCATCGCCCAGGCCATTGCCCGGGAGCTCAAGCGCGGCGGACAGGTCTACTACATCCACAACCGCATCGACACCATCGAGCGCTGTGCAGCAAAGCTCCAGCAGCTCTTCCCGGATGCCCGGATCACCGCCGCACACGGGCGGCTCTCCGAGGAGGAGCTCAGTGACATCTGGCAGCAGGTGATCGAGGGGGAGACGGACATCTTAGTCTGCACGACGATCATCGAGACGGGCGTGGACGTGGCCAATGTCAACACGCTCATCATCGAGGATGCGGACCGCTTCGGGCTCTCCCAGCTCTACCAGCTCCGGGGGCGCGTGGGCCGCTCGAACCGCCGTGCCTACGCCTACTTCCTCTTCAAGCGGGACAAGGTCCTCACGGAGGTGGCCTCCCGCCGTCTGGAGGCGATGCGGGAATTCACGCAGTTCGGCTCGGGCTTCCGCATTGCCATGCGGGACCTGGAGATCCGCGGTGCGGGCAGCATCTTAGGCGGCCGTCAGCACGGCCACATGGAATCGGTGGGATATGACATGTACATGCAGATGCTCGAGGAGGCCATTGCCGAGGCCAGGGGCGAGCGTCCCGTACAGGCCCGCACCTGCACGGTGGACATCCGGATCGAGGCGTACATCCCGGAGGACTACATCGAGAGCGACGCCTCCCGGATCGAGATGTACCGCAAGATCGCCACTGTTCGGGACGAGGCGGATGAATCGGAGCTCATTGACGAGCTCATCGACCGCTACGGGGAGCCGCCGCGTGCCATCCTCGGTCTCATCCGCGTCTCCCTTCTGCGCAACAGCGCCGCCGCCCTCGGCATCACGGAGATCACCGAGCGCGGCAGCAGCCTGCAATTCTACATCCAGTCCCCGGAGCCCGAGCAGATCTCGGCGCTCTCGGCTGCCTACGGCCGGCGTATCCTCTTCTCCTGCATGGACAAGCCCTACATCGGCGTCAAGCTCCTCCCCGGCCAGAAGCCCGACGCCCTCATGCAGGAGGTCATCACGACCATGGCGGGGGCGGGGGACCCCCGCGGGTGAGCGCCTCCCAATGCGCTGCAAGCAGCGCAAAGGTCGGCAGGCGGGGAGCCCACAAGCGGATGGAAGCCGCGGGTGGGTGCGTCCGCTGTGCGGACGCCTGGGCGGCGCCTATGGCGCCATGCCCTACAGCCGCTGACAGATCGTTTCTCCAGGGAAGGCGCCCCGGGCGCTGCCCCACCCCCAACCCCCTCCCGAGGGAGGGGGCTGCATTCCCCGGCCTGCCATGGCGCCGTTACCCCCTCTACCGGATTTGACAAATACCTATATGTATGCTATGATAATATGATAAAAGGAAACCGGACGGAAGGAGGGCTTTTCTTGCAGTTTATCATCACCTTCCTGGAAGGGCTCATCTCCTTCCTGTCCCCGTGCATGCTGCCGATGCTGCCGCTGTACATCGGCTACTTCTCCGGCGGCTCGGACAAGCGCACCCACACCCTGCGCCATGCGCTGTGCTTCACGGTGGGCTTTACGCTCGTGTTCACGCTGCTCGGCGTCTTTGCCGGGACGCTCGGCAGTCTGCTGTCCCGTTACCGGCTTGCCGTCCGGATCGTATCGGGGCTCATCGTGATCGTTCTGGGCCTTGGCTATCTCGAGGTCCTGCACCTGCCCTTCTTCAAGGGGATGGGCAGACAGAAGCAGATCACCGGGATGCTCTCGGCCTTCCTGTTCGGCGTTGTCTATTCGGTGAGTCTCACGCCCTGCGTGGGGGCCTTCCTCGGCTCGGCGCTGATGCTTGCCTCGAATGCCGGAAGCGCCCTGCACGGCGCGGCACTCCTGCTGTGCTACTCGCTCGGGCTCGGGATCCCCTTCCTGCTCTCGGCGCTGCTGCTCGATGCGCTCACCGGTGCCTTTGACGTTATCAAGCGGCATTACAAGGTCCTCAACACCGTCTGCGGCATCTTCCTCATCCTTGTCGGTGCCGCCATGGCACTCGGCCTGATGGACGGGCTCATGCTGCGTCTGGCGTGATCCCCCGCCTTTTACGGAAAGGAGCATTATGGAACAAAGCAAACTCTCCCGCATCCTCATCCCGGCGGCACTCCTTGCCTTCCTCCTCACGGTCGGCACCTTTGCCTACCGTCAGCTGCGGGAACAAAACGAACCCGAGACCGCACCTCTTCCGGAGCCCTCTGCGGAGAACGCCGGCGCGGCGCCCGATTTTTCCGTGCAGGATGCGGATGCAAGCCCCGTACACCTGTCCGACTTCAGGGGACGGCCCGTACTCATCAATTTCTGGGCGACCTGGTGTCCGCCCTGCCGCTCGGAGCTCCCCTATTTTGAGGAGGCCTACCGGACCTACAGTGACCGGCTGGACGTGATGATGGTCGATCTCACCGACGGCAGGCAGGAGACCCGGGAGATCGTTCAGGATTTTCTCACGGAGAACGGCTACACCTTCCCCGTCTATTATGATACACAGGGCAGTGCTTCGCAGGCCTACGGCCTCTACTCCATCCCGCAGACGGTCTGTGTGGATGCCGAAGGGAATCTGCTGGCCTCCCACATCGGTGCCATGACCGCCGAGGAGCTATCGGAATACATCGCACTGCTGCTCCCCGGGGAGGAGGATGCGACATGGAACAGTACAACGTCACAGGAATGAGCTGCGCTGCCTGCTCGGCAAGGGTGGAGAAGGCTGTCTCCGCCGTGCCGGGTGTGGAGCGCTGCGAGGTCAATCTGCTGACAAACTCCATGGGTGTGGAGGGAACTGCCTCTTCGTCCGAGATCATTGCCGCCGTGGAGGCGGCGGGCTACGGTGCTGCGCCCAAGGGTGCTGCCAAGACAGCGGATGCAGCGCCCCTTGCCGACACACAGACCCCTGCGCTCGTGCGGCGTCTCACTGCCTCGCTCGTGCTGCTCGTGCCCCTGATGTATCTGTCCATGGGGCATATGATGTGGGGCTGGCCGCTGCCAGGCTTTTTTGACGGGAACCATGTGGCCATGGGGCTTGTCGAGCTGCTGCTCTCCGGAATGATCCTTGTCATCAACCAGCGGTTTTTCATCTCCGGCTGGAAGGGCCTCATCCACCGCAGTCCGAACATGGACACCCTGGTCGCCATGGGCGCGGGCGTGTCCTTTTTATGGAGCGTATACATCCTCTTGGACATGACCCGTGCCGTCACCGACGGGAACAGCGAGCGCGTCATGGAGGACATGATGCAGTTCTATTTTGAATCCGCGGCCATGATCCTCACGCTCATCACCGTGGGCAAGACGCTCGAGGCCTATTCCAAGGGGCGCACAACGGATGCCCTGAAGAGCCTGATGGAGCTCACGCCGCAGACAGCACACGTCCTCCGGGACGGCACCGAGCACGTCATTCCCGCCGGGGAGGTGCAGCTCGGGGACATCTTCCTGGTCCGGCCCGGCGAGAGCATCCCCGTGGACGGCACTGTCCTTGAGGGGAGCAGTGCGGTGGATGAATCCGCGCTCACGGGCGAGAGCATCCCCGTGGACAAGCGGCCCGGCGACGGGGTCTCGGCTGCGACCGTCAACACCTCCGGGGTCCTGCGCTGCAAGGCCACCGGCGTGGGGGAGGATACGGCGCTCTCCCGCATCATCCGCATGGTGAGCGATGCCGCCGCCTCCAAGGCACCCATCGCCAAGACGGCCGACAAGGTAGCCGGGGTCTTTGTCCCGGCGGTCATCGGCATTGCGCTCGTGACGCTCACCGTCTGGCTCCTGGTGGGGCAGACCCCGGGCTATGCACTCGCCCGCGCCATCTCCGTGCTGGTCATCAGCTGCCCGTGTGCGCTGGGACTTGCCACGCCCGTGGCCGTCATGGTCGGCAGCGGCGTGGGGACAAGGAACGGCATCCTCTTCAAGACTGCCGAGGCGCTGGAGCAGACGGGCCGCGTGCAGGTCACCGTACTCGACAAGACCGGCACGATCACGAAGGGGACTCCCGCCGTGACGGCGGTGCTCCCGGGGGCGCTGTCCGAGGAAGTGCTTTTGCAGCTTGCCGCTTCTCTTGAGGCCGGGAGCGAGCACCCGCTGGCCCGTGCCGTGACGGAGCATGCCGCTGCACTTGGCATCACACCGCAGCGCGTGACGGACTTTGAGGCACTGCCCGGCAGCGGTCTGCGTGCCATGCTCTCCGGCGAGCGCGTCGCTGCGGGAAATGCGGACTACATCGGAACGCTCGTCCCCATCCCGCAGGCACTTCGCACACAGGCCGAGGCACTGTCACAGGAGGGGGCGACCCCGCTGTATTTTGCAAAAGGGAACACCCTTGCCGGGGTGATCGCAGCGGCGGACACCCTGCGGGAGGATTCGCCCGGAGCGATCGCCGCGATGAAGGCGATGGGCCTGCATGTGGTCATGCTCACCGGGGACAACGAGCGCACGGCACAGGCCGTGGGACGGCGTGCCGGAGTGGACGAGGTCATCGCCGGGGTACTGCCGGACGGCAAGGCCCGTGCAGTGCAGGCGCTGCGTGAAAAGGGACCGGTCATGATGATCGGCGACGGCATCAACGATGCGCCGGCCCTGACGGCGGCGGACGTGGGGGCTGCCATCGGCGCCGGAACGGATGTGGCGATCGACGCGGCGGATGTGGTCCTCACCCGGAGCACCCTGGGCGATGCGGCGGCAGCCGTGCGGCTGAGCCGGAGCGTGCTGCGCTGCATCCGGCAGAACCTGTTCTGGGCATTTATTTATAATGTGATCGGGATCCCGCTGGCGGCCGGCTGCTTTATCGCGCTGTTCGGCTGGGAGCTCGACCCGATGTTCGGTGCGGCGGCCATGAGCCTGTCGAGCTTCTGCGTGGTGACCAATGCCCTGCGCCTGAATCTCCTGCGGCTGCATGACCATCCGGACCGCACCCCCGAAGCTCCGGTAAAGGAGGTGACAGACATGAACGAGAACACCTACACGATGAAGATCGGCGGTATGATGTGCCCGCACTGTGAAGCGACAGTACAGAAGACCCTCGAGTCCTTCCCGGAGGTGGCATCCGCCAAGGCCAGCCACGAGGCAGGGACTGCCGTCCTCACATTGCAGGCACCCCTGACGCACCTGTCCGAGATGGAAGCAGCCGTGACGGAAAAGGGCTATGAGGTCCTCAAGTAGCGCGGGCGGTGATTTTCCTTCGTCCGCTTCGCTCCCGAGCGGAAAATGTGCTTTTTGCAGAGGCAAAGCCCCGAAAGCAGGGGCGCGGAGCCCGCGCGGGCGGTGATTTTCCTTCGTCCGCTTCGCTCCCGAGCGGAAAATGTGGCTCTTTGCAAAGTTGAAGCCCCGAAAGCAGGGGGGCGCGGAGCCCGCGCGGGCGGTGATTTTCCTTCGTCCGCTTCGCTCCCGAGCGGAAAATGTGGCTCTTTGCAAAGT